>CAUZEQ010000017.1:0-30062 GCA_963578885.1 Planctomycetota bacterium | reverse complement strand
ACGAAGCTGTTGGCCGAGGGCACCGGTGCTCATTTCTCCAACGGACTGCTGATGTTCATCATCGGCATCCTGCTGATCAACGACGCGGCCCAGGCACTGCTGGATCGGGCCGAGGGAAATCGCGAGGTGAAGGCGGCCGAGCCATCCTAGGAGCCTGATTTCGGCAAGTCGGCCAGGGTTCACGCGAGGATCGGCTTCACGACCTTGCCGTGCACATCGGTGAGGCGGTAGTCGCGGCCCTGATAGCGATAGGTCAACCGCCGGTGATCGATGCCCAGCTGGTGCAGGATGGTGGCCTGCAGGTCGTGCACGTGTACCGGATTCTCGGCGACGTTGACGCTGTAGTCGTCCGTCTCGCCGTAGGTCATGCCGCCGCGGACGCCGGCTCCGGCCAACCAGTAGCTGAAGCAGTTCGGGTGATGATCACGGCCGTAGATCTTTGAAGTGAGCTTGCCCTGGCAGTAGATGGTGCGGCCGAACTCGCCGCCCCAGACGACGAGGGTGTCCTGGAGCATTCCACGTTGCTTGAGGTCCTGGAGCAGTGCGGCGGTGGCCTGATCGGTGTCGCGGCACTGGGCGGCGACCTGCCTGGGCGCGTTGGTGTGAGCGTCCCAACCTCGATGATACAGCTGGATGAACCGCACGCCGCGTTCGGCGAGCCGGCGAGCCAGCAGGCAGTTGTAGGCATACTTGCCGACAGTCGTGGCCTGGGGTCCGTAGAGGTCCAGGACGCTTCGGGGCTCCTTGTCGACGTCGATAAGTTCCGGCACGCTCATCTGCATCCGGAACGCCAGTTCATACTGTGCGATGCGGGTCGCGACGGCCGGGTCGTTGAAGCGACCGGCCTGTTTTCGATTGAGCCGGTTGAGCGTATCGAGCATGCGGCGTCGTTGTTCGCGGGAGACTCCAGCGGGGTTGTAGAGGTCGAGGATCGGGTTGCCCTGGCCGCGGAACTTGACACCCTGGAATCGTCCCGGCAGGAAGCCCGCACCCCACAGCCGGTCATACAGTGGCTGGCCCGCCTTGGCGGATCCGTTTGAGGTCAAAGCGACAAACGCGGGCAGGTTGGCATTCTCGCTGCCCAGCCCGTAGTTGACCCACGACCCCATGCTGGGGCGGCCGGCGATGACCGAACCGGTCTGGAACAGTGTCGCGGCGGGGTCGTGGTTGATCGCCCCGGTGTACATGCTCTTGATCACGCACACGTCGTCGATCATCTTCGCCAGGTGCCGTTGCGGTTCGCTGAGCCAGGTCCCGGCCTGCCCATGCTGGGCGAACTTGAACGTCGAGGGTGCGACCGGGAAGGAGGTCTGCCCGGCCGTCATCGTGGTCTTCCGCTCGTCGGGATAGACCGACCGGGGCACCTCCTGACCAAACCGTTGTGCCAGCTGCGGCTTGTGGTCGAAGAGGTCCATTTGAGACGGACCACCGGACTGGAAGAGGTAGATCACGCGTCGGGCCCTGGGGGCGAAGTGCGGTGGCCCGGCCGGCCCGGCTGCGGTGGCTGCGGTGGCTGCGGTGTGATCGGCGAGTGCGGTGTTTCGGGAGGTCTCCTCGGCATCCAGCAGCGATGTTGCCGCCATCGCCCCGAGCCCCAGCGTGCTGCGTTCCAGGAACGCTCGGCGAGTGTGCTGAGCATGAATCTCGTCGGGCGTGGCCACGTCAGTTCTCCATGATCGCTTCGTCGAGATTGAAGATCGTATTGGCGATCAGGGTAAAGGCCGCCAGCCTGGCGGCATCGAGTCTTGGGGCCGATCGCCTGTCGCCGACCGCCAGCAGCTGCCCGGCCGCCTGCGGATTCCGCAGAAAGTACTCATCGAAGGACTTCAGGTCAGCCATCAGGAGCTGCAATTCTGCGGGCCGCGGGCGACGGCTGGTCACCATTCGAAACGCGGTCTGCAGGCGCTGCCGAGTCGTCTGCCGGTCGGGCGTGAGCACTCGCTCGGCCAGAAACCTCGCCGCTTCCACGAAGGCGACGTTGTTCATCATCGTCAGGGCCTGCAGCGGCGTGGTCGTCTGGAGGGTGCGGACGATGCACGTTTCACGGGCGGCGGCGTTGAAGGCCATCATCGTGGGAGGCGGAACCGTTCGTCGCCAATAGGTGTACATGCTGCGGCGGTACAGCTTCTCACCGGTGTCCTGCCGATACCTGGCATTGGAGATGCTCTTCCAGATCCCCGGCGGCATGTAGGGTCGCACCGAGGGGCCTCCGGTCTTTTCGACCAGCAGGCCACTGACCGACAGTGCCGCATCCCGAATCGCGTAGGGGGTCATCCGATTTCTAGGTCCGCGGGCCAGCAGCCGATTTTCCGGATCGCGGATCCGCAAGGTCGTGCTGGTCGACGAGGCCTGCCGGTAGGTGGCACTGCAGACGATCAGCCTGTGGATCGCCTTGACGTCCCAGTCGCGGCGGACGAACTCGCTGGCCAGCCAGTCGAGCAGATCGGGGTGGCTGGGCAGCTCTCCCTGCACGCCGAAGTTGTCGCTGGTCTTGACCAGTCCGAGTCCGAAGTGGTGCTGCCAGATGCGGTTGACGGTCACTCGTGCGGTGAGCGGATGTCCGAGGCTGGTCAGCCATCGGGCCAGGCCCAGCCGATTGCGTGGCCAGCGGTCGTCCCAACTGCCGAGCGCCGGCGGCGTGGCCGGCTGCAGTTTCTGGGACTTGTCGGGCCGATCGTACTGGCCGCGTTCGAGTCGATAGGTGGCTCGAGGCCTCTTCGACTCGTGCAGCACCATGACCGTGTCCTTCGCACCCGACTGGGGGCGGGGGACCGATGTCTGGGTCACCTTGATCTTCGGAGGTCTTGGCACGACGAACTTCGCCTCCAGCGGAGTCAAATCCGGCCAGTTCGCGGGCACCTTGATGAAGGGGGGGCTGTTGCCGTTGTTGGGTCCGAGACCGGCTTCGGCGATGGTGTTGAAGAACGCGAACAGCCGGTAGAAGTCCTGCTGCTTGATGGCATCGTACTTGTGGTCATGACATCTCGAGCAGGTCAGTGTCAGCCCCAGGAACATCGTGCCCATCGTCTCGACCCGATCCGCCACGTACTCGACGATCCACTCCTCGGGGATCGAACCGCCCTCGGAGTTGATCCGGTGGTTGCGATTGAAGCCGGTCGCGACCTGCGTGTAGAAGTTCCGATCCGGCAGCAGGTCACCGGCCATCTGCTCGATGACGAACCGGTCAAACGGCATGTTGTGGTTCAGGGCCCGGATCAGCCAGTCTCGCCAGACCCACATGTAGCGGGTTCGGTCATTCTGGTAGCCGTCGGTATCGGCGTACCGCGAGGCTTCGAGCCAGTCGACGGCCATGTGTTCGCCGAATCGGGGCGAGTCGAGCAGGCGATCGACGGCGGATTCGTAGGCAGCTGGCGAGGGGTCGGCCAGGAAGGCGTCGAGTTCCTCGAGCGTGGGTGGCAGCCCGGTGAGGTCCAGCGTCACGCGTCGCAGCAGGGTGGCGCGGCCGGCCCTGGGAGTCGGTGTCAGCTGTTGGAGTTGCAGCCGGGCCAGCACGAAGGCATCGATATCGTTGCGGGGCCAATTCGTGTTTCTCAGGCTGGGGCGGCGTGGTCGAACCGGCGGCACGAAGGACCAGTGCCGGTCGTCCTCGGGCCAGCTCGCGCCGCTCTTGAGCCACTTCACCAGCCTGGCTCGGTCGCCGGGCCGCAGTTTGCGGATCGAGTCCGACGGCGGCATGCGGACGTCCGGATCGCTGCTGGTGAGCCGCCTGAGCATTTCTCCGGACGAGAGCACCTTGGCCTGGAGTACGGCTTTGTGCTGGTCGAGTCGCAGGTCCGCCTGGCGTGCCTTGGCGTCGGGACCGTGACAGTTGTAGCAGGCATCAGAGAGTACCGCTCGAATCTCGCGGGCGAAGTCCACGTCGCCTGCCCAGAGCACTTCACCATTCAGCCCCACGGCGAGGGCGACGGCCACCAGCGGTGTCAGCCGCAGGAGATTCGATGGCCGTGTGGCACGCTTCTGCACGTGAGCCTGCTTTCCGCGAGACGGTTCGGTGGCAGACGACGCCATGGGCTCAGCCAGCAGTCGCCGGCTCGTCGCTGCCGACACCCTGCGGCGTCACTCTCGGCTGCCCCATCTCTCTCAGCCAACGGTAGTGGGCTCGCACGGCTGACCACAGCGAGTGGTGGGCGCTGTAGCGGACACCGAATTCCCGGCAGGTCGATTCCATCACCGGTGAGATCGCCGGGTAGTTGACGTGGCAGATCTGCGGGAACAGGTGGTGTTCGATCTGGTGGTTCAGGCTGCCGGTGAACCAGGTGACCAGTCGGCTGCTGGGTGCGAAGTTGACGGTGGTCTGCACCTGGTGCACGGCCCAGGTGTTCTCGATCCGGTTGCTTTCAGCCGGCGGCATCGGGAAGTCGGCTTCTTCGAGGCAGTGAGCCAGTTGGAAGACGACGCTGAGCGTGAGTCCCTGGACGAAGGAGGCCACGCAGAAGCAGGCCACCGCCACGTACCAGGTGTGCAGCAGCATGGGGACGACGAAGGCGAGCGAGACGAACAGCAGCTTGCCGCCGATGAAGACCCCCAGTTGGCCGCCCCGGGGCCGCGGAAAACGGTTGACTCCGATCCGTCCGGTCACCACGCCTCTGATGTCGTCGTAGAACTGCCACTTGATCGGCAGGAATCCGTAGAGGAACCAGAGGTAGAAGTGCTGGAGCCGGTGGAACTTCATGGGCGGTTGGTGGGGCGAGAGCCGGCCGATGAACCCCATGTCGATGTCACCGTCGTGACCGGTGATGTTGGTGTAGGTGTGGTGGATCTGGTTGTGGGTTCGCTTCCAGTAGTAGGAGCTGCCGCCGAGCAGATCGAGCGTCATGGCCATCAGCGAGTTGATCCACGGACGATTCGAATAGGCAGCGTGGGATCCGTCGTGCTGGATATTGAAGCCGATCGAGGCCATCGAGAGGCCCAGCGAAACGGCGGCCAACAGCGACTGCCACCAGGTCGCCGCGAAAAAGACCAGTAGCACGTAGGAGGCTGCAAACCAGGTGATGATGATCGCGGTCTTGAGGTACATCGAGGCACAGTCGCGACGGCGACGGCCGGTGCTGCTGAACATCTCATCGACCCGCAGCCGCAGCGCGGCCACGAACGCGTCGTCGTGCTGAGCGAACTTCAACGGGGGGGCATCCTGAGAGCGAAGATCTTGCAGATGGTAAGCATGACTCATTTGGTCTCATGACTCAATCGCGCCTGAGTCGTCGTTGCTTCTCGATGCCATTCAGCAGGCCGTCGGTTCGACGGCAGCAATTCTCTCGGTCATAATCAGAGGCCGACTCGGACGTGTGGAATCCCGTTCAGAAGGGCAGCTCAATGTTCAGATCCCGTCTGTCTGTCACGTGTTGGCTCGTGCCGTTGACGCTCGTCGCACTCGAGGCGACTCATGCTGCTGCCCAGGACCGTGAGGGGGCGAAGATCGTGGAGCAACAGGATGTGGTCTACGGACGCGTGCAGGGGGCCGGGCTGCTGGCCGACATTGCCTACCCCGAGTCCAAGAAACCGATCCCGGCGATCATTTCAGTCCACGGAGGCCGCTGGCGAGGCGGGCACAAGCGCGACCGCTCGACGATTGTCGTCAAGCAGTGGGCCGGGTTCGGGCTATTCTCGATGTCGATCGACTACCGGCTGGTGGGCTGTACTCCCGCTCCGGCCTGCTACCAAGACGTGCAGTGTGCCATCCGGTACGTGCACGCTCACGCCAAGCAGTACAACATCGACACCAAGCGGATCTTCCTGATCGGCCAGTCGGCGGGAGGTCACATGGTGTCTCTGGCCGCCACCTTCGGTGACGGCCCATTCGCTCGGACCGGTGGCTGGGAGAAGTCGAGCAATGAGGTCAGGGCGGTGATCAGTGTCGCGGCCAACTACGAGTTGACCACCCTGAGCTGGGGCAACATCTGGACTCCGGCCCGCGGTGACGCGATCGAGGCCCGCAAACTGGCCTCGCCGGTCAACCACGTCTCAAAAACCACCAGGCCGTTGCTGGTCCTGCACTCGGACAACGACCGCTCGGTTCCGATCGCCAACGCGCTGTTGATGATCGAAGCGCTCAAGAAGACCAAGGTGCCCCACACGTTTCACCGCTACCCCAAGGCGGGACACATGGGGATCACCGACGAGGTAATCAAGCGATCACTGGAATTCATCGAGCAGCAGTCGACCAAGTAGTCCCGGCGATCGGGGTCTGATCCGCCTGCGGCGGACCCTTTGCCGGGGGCCTGACCCCGATCTTCTATTGCAGCTCGGACCCCAGCTTGCCGCCATTGAGTCGGAGCAGGGTGGTGATACGGGGTCGGGCGGTCTTGATGGCCTCGACGTCGATCTCCAGTTTCAGCACACGGGCGTAGAACCGGGTGATCTGTCGGATGCCGCTGGTCCATTTCGGAGCCACGGTCCCCAGCGGGGTTTGGTCCTGTCCGTTTCGGGAGTTGATATCGGCCTTGTTCTCGAGCAGCAGTTCGACGAGGTCGAATTGCCCGAAGAACGCGGCAGCGTGCAGGGGCGTGGCACCGTCGGTGTTCTTGTGGTTCACGTCTGCGCCCTTGTCGATCAGCAGCTTGGCGGCCAGCGGCTTTCCGGCCATCGCCGCCCAGGCCAGCGGGCTGATGCCCTTGGCATCGAGTAAATTGACATCGGGCGAATCGGCGATTCTGAGTTTCAGAGCCGCGAGGTTTCCGTACCTGGCGGCCTGCCAGATATCCATGTTCTGGGTGGCAGCCACATCGGCCCCCAGCAGTCCTCCCGCTTCACGCAGCATCGCGACCACCCTGGGCCGACCGATCCTGACCCGCTCGATGTCGACATCGATCTGCAGCAGGCCGGCGATGAACTGCACGATGCCCTGGACCTCGGCACTCCACGGTGCAGCGCCGGAATCGAGCGGGGTTTCTCCCTTGTCGTTCCTGGCGTTGAGCACCGCACCCGTCTCGATCAGCAACCGTGCGATTTCGGCGTACCCCAGGAAGGCGGCTGCATGCAGCACGGTGTTGCGGTCCCGGTTGGGCTTGGTGACATCGGCGCCGCGGCTGATCAGGAAGCGGACGGTCTTGAGTTTTCCAGAGAGCACCGCGTGCGAGATCGCCGTGGCTCCTGCCGAGTCGCGGCCGTTGATGTCGACTTTCTTGTCGAGGTAGGTCTTGATCGCGTCGATGTCGCCGGTCCTGGCGGCGAAGAAGATCGTATCGGTGTCCTGTTGGCCCCCCCCGGGTGGCACACCCAGCAACGGCGGGGGTGACGGCTTGGCTGCCCAGAGCGGCATGCCGTTGGCGATTTCCGTTTCGATGTCACCGCGGCGTTCGCTGATGAACTTACGGATGTTGCCGAAGCGAACGGTTGCGGCCTGAGCAGCGGGCAGCAGCGGTGAGACCAGTGCCTCGATCCGCTGTGTCTCGGCCAGCAGCGCGTCTTCCTTCCAGTGAGTTTCTAGGAGTCCCTGCATCGTCCTGGCAAACCGTTCGCGAGCGGCGGGGATCTGGTAGAGCTTGTGGGCGATGAGTCCCTTGGTCTTGACCGAGAGTGGTGCAGCGGGGTCGACCCGGAGCTTGCTGTGCTTCTCGAACATGCAGTCCGCACCCCAGGGCATGAAGTGGAACTTGTTGGTGGCCGGGTTGTCGTAGACGAAGTAGTTGTTGGTATTGGCGGTGTAGCCGTCCCAGAACCCCAGCAGGCTCTCGACGGCCCAGTAGGTGTAGAACGAATCGAGGTCGACGAGTTCACCGATGGCCTGCTCGAGTGCCTGGCCCTGCTGAGTCCGGGTCTTCTCGTCCGCCTGGGCGTCGGGGTCGGGGCGCTTGAGGACTTCGATCAAGCGTGTCATCTTCTTACGGCTTGCCAGGTCCTGCTCGGGCGAGCCGACCTTCAACTCGAAGCTGCCTTCCCATCCGTCGAAGAAATCGACCACCGTGCCTTCATAGAGCACTCCGTCTGAGTTGCCGAACTCGCGCTTCAGCAGTGACGTGCGTACTCTCTCGACGTGGGTGTAGAGGCCGATCGGCTTGCCGTTGACGCTGATCAGTGCGTAGCTGCAGCGTGGTGCCGGCGAGCCGGCGGCGTTGAAGAGGGCATACCCCATGTACTGGCTCATCAGGGTGATGTCCTGCTTGTTGTTGTTGAAGGTCAGGTTGGTCAGGCCACCGACTCGGGCGGTCTTGTTGACGAAGTTGAGCTTGACCTTCAACGAGGGCCGGCTGGAGTCCTGGGACCCGATGAATCCCTTCTTACGGAGCCCCACCTCGGGATACTCGACCCCGTCGATCGTCACCTGCGCCGGCACGTAGACGTAGGGCGAGGGGATCGTCTCGGTCTTCCGCTTGGTCTGCAGCACTTCGAACAGGTTCAGCGTCTGGAAGCGGATCTTGTTCCAGTCCTTGTCCTCGACGGAGATCTGCACATCCATCACCCGGTCGCTGGGAAACAGCTCGACCTGGGGTGTTACCGGTTCGAGGGGCTTCGTCTCGCGGGCGAGGGCCGGAGCAGTCGGCTCGATCTGCGGTGTGCCGAAATACGCGGTGAACGCGACGGTGCCGGCGATGCACAGTCCGCCGACGGCGGCCAGCGGGAGCACGTAGTAGAGGATGTTGGTTGCAAGGTTGCGGGGGGAATTCACCCCCGGCGGCCGTTCATCCGGTGACGCGGCTGGCATGGAGAGAAGCCTCGGGCGTGGGATCCGATGGCGAGTTGCCGTCGGCGGGTTATTCGTGAACGAGACCCAGGCGCTGGCAGCCGTGGAAGTACTTGGAGAAGGGGCTGATCCGCGGTGCCAGTGGATACAGGAATTCGCGGACGTCCTGTTCGTGACCCGGCGGGGCCTTGCCCTCGATGATCACCGTATCGGCCATGGCCTGGGGGAAGGAGGTGGAGATGCGGTTCTTGCCGGTCTGGTCGTAGAAGACCAGGTCGTAGTCGAGTGTCACTCGCAGCGGCGAATTCTTCGCGGCGAAATGTTCGCGCTTGTATTGGACGATCACGATCGGTTCGCAATGCTCCATCAGGTCAGCGACTCGCTCCGTCGGTACCACCGCAATCAGCTCTTCGACGATTTCCCGGTAGGTCATTTCGGCCAGCGGCCGTTCGGCCAGCAGCGGGTATCGGTGCTTGCCGGTGATCTCGAAGTTGCGCCACTTGAATTCCAGGTGCATCTCCTGTTGAGGCTCCAGCGAGTCGTACCATCTCAGCCGCGTCTTCTGGCGTATTGCGTGGCCACCGATGTTGGCGTGGCAGTCCGAGAGTTGCACGTCATCGAAGTAGATGCTGCGGACGGTCGAAACCGGCTGGTTGTAGACCAGCCTGCGGCCGTTGCCTTCGAGCAGCTTGCGGAGCGTGGACACGTCTTGGTGCGGCGCGACGAACTTGACTTCCATCCGCGAGGCCAGGTCCCTTCGCGGTCCATCCTGCGGTACCAGCCGCAGCGCCGGCGTCCGCCCGGCAGCTACCTCGACCCGAGGACCATGATCGACAACAATCCGGGTGCTCATGGCTACAGCGTCGATTCCAGATTGACGTAGGAGAACTCGCACTCGGGCAGCCGTTCGCGGAGGCTGGCGATCAGTTCAGATGTGTCGGTGTCACCGTTTCTGCCAATGGCGATTCGCATCTGGCCACGGTCCTGTTCGAGGTCGAGTCGTTGCAGCGTGTAGCGGTCGACCAGCTCGTTGACGACCGCCAGCACGCCGCTCTCGCCGTCGTTGAAGTCGCTCTTCGAGTCACCGGTGATGGTCAGCAACAGGCTCTGGCGATGCCGGGTCCGAGTCGTGAAGTGGATCCCCAGCACGAACACCGAGACCACGACGACCGTGGCCACCGCGAGAAACGGCTGTTCGGCCCCCAGTGCCAGGCCGATCCCGATGCACAGGAACAAGTAGACCAACTCCTCGGGATCCTTGATAGCCACCCGAAATCGAATGATCGACAGCGTGCCGATCAGACCCAGCGCCAGCGACGGCGAGGTCTTGGCCACCGAGATGACTCCGATCGTCACCATGGTCAGCAGAGGGAAGACTCGAGCGACGGAGTCGGACCCGGAGAACGACGAATTGCAGCGGCGGTAGAGGAAGCGGATGTAGAGCGTCAGCAGGCCGCCGATCACCATGTAGAACGCCATGGTCGGGACTGGAGGGATCCGCTCCGAAGAGGCCGAGGTTTGCAGGGAATCCCAGATCTCGTTCCACGGCGAGGACGCTTCAGCCTTTGGGTCCATCTTCAGTTCCTTTTGCAGCGCGCCGGTGATCGTTTCACCGACTTCAACACTCACAGTCAAGACAGGTGGCAAACCGTTTCGAAGGCCGGCTGCACTCCCGCGCAGACAATTTCGCACATTCTCGGTGACCTCCCTGTCGGTGTCCAAGGAAACCGCCCGGCGATCGCGCTGAAACTCAGAATGGAGGCTGTGTCGCATGTGCAATTGCAACAATGGCCGGATTGTTGCCCTCAAAACATTCAAAACCGCTACATTCCGACTAGTGAACGGGCAGAGCGATTGCTGATCGATGGCCGGAAACGGTGTCGAGGATGCCCGGGAGAGTTCCTGATGGATGAAGGAAGATCTAATGAAGGTTCGACACACGACGTGGGTTGGTCTCTTGATGCTGCTGCTGGTCGGCTGTGGAGGAGAGCAGCCGGTTGAGGAGGGTTCCGGATCGGGTAAGCCAGACGCTGCCAAGCCGCTTGCCGCGCCGGCTGTCGATGTCTGGACGGCCGTGGTCACGGGCAATGTGGAGGTCGTGAAGCTGCACCTGGAGTCGGGAACCGATCCGAACATCAAGGACCCCAACGGGGCTCCGATCCTGAACGCGGCGGCCGTGTTTGGTCATCGCGACGTCGTTGCCGCATTGCTTGAACAGGGAGCCAACATCAACGGCAAGGACAACGACGGGAACGGGGCGTTGCACGCCGCCGCCTTCCTGGGCCGCACCGAAGTTGTCGAGTTGCTGCTGGAAAAGGGTGTGGACGCCAACTTCAAGAACAACAAGGGCGAGACGCCGACCGATTCCTTGAACGCTGACTGGGGAACGACCCAGTTCATTGCCGGGCTGTTGCAGATCCAGATCGATCAGCAGTCCATACAGGCCGGCCGTAACAAGTCTGCCGCATTGCTTGCGAAACGTGGTGGCAAGGTCGGTGCCGGTGCCGTCGGAGGTGCCGCCGGGGGGCTCATCGGGGCAATCCGCAAACAGGATGCTGCGGAGGTCAAAAAAATTCTGGCCGACAAGGTTGACCTGAATGCCCCGGACCAGCAGCTGGGAATGACCCCGCTTGCGTGGGCGGCGGCGGTCGGGAATGTCGAGATCGCCGGGTTGCTGCTCGAGCGGGGCGCCCAGGTCGACGGGAAGAATGGCGACGGAGCTACCCCGTTGCATGTCGCTTCCTTCCTTGGTCGTGCCGGAGTGGTCGAACTGCTGCTCGCCAAGAAGGGCGATCCCAATGCCCGCAACACCAAGGGCGAGACACCGTTGGTGTTGGCTCAGGTGCCTGCGTCGCTTGTGCCGATCGTCGCCGGGGCGCTGCGGTTGGAGGTCGACCAGAACACCGTCGAACAGGGACGGCCGAAGGTCATCGAGTTGCTTGAGAAGGGGGGAGCCAAGACGACTGGAGTCGGTGGCTCGAAACTGATCGCTGCCATCCGCAAGCAGGACGTCGCTGCGGTCAAGCAGGCCCTGGCCGACAAGGCCGATCCCAACGGGCAGGATCCCGAGTTCGGTGTGACCGCGCTGAACTGGGCGACGATGGTCGGGAATGTCGAGATCGCCCGGATCCTGCTGGACGGGGGTGCCGACGTCAACGGCAAGAGCCGAGACGGTGGCGGACCGCTCTCGGGTGCGGCTTTCATGGGCCGGGCTGATGTCTGCGAGTTGCTGATCAGCAGCGGCGGCGATCCGAAGCTGAAGAACGCCAAGGGCGAAGACCCGCTGTTTGCGACAACGGTCGATGCCGGAGCCACCCAGTTCGTTGCCGGGTTGCTGAAGCTGGACTACGACCTTGCCAAGGTCCAGGCAGGCCGTGCGAAGTGTGTGCAGTTGCTCAAGAACGGAACCGGAGCCAAGGAACTGTGTGCGGCGGTCCGCAAGCAGGATGTCGCGGCGGTCAAGCTGCTGCTGGCCAAGCCGACGAATCCGAACGCCCAGGATCCCGATTTCGGGATCACCGCCCTGGCCTGGGCGGCGTTTCACGGAAACCTGGAGATCGCGGGCCTGTTGATTGCAGGCAAAGCCGATGTCAACGGCAAAAACCGTGACGACTCACGACCACTGCACGCGGCCGCCTTCACCGGTCACTCGGCAGTGCTCGAACTGCTGCTGAGCAAGGGGGCCGACGCGGCTGCCAAGAACTCTGACGATGAGACTCCCGTGCAATCGACCGAGGCCGACCCGGCAACAACCAGGGTCCTTGCCGGCTTGTTGCAGTTGAAGCTCGACACGAAGGCACTCGCGGCGGGTCGGGCCAGGTGCATCGAGTTGCTCAAGAAGAAGTCGGCGGCGCCCTAGCCTGCGTGGGTCACTGTTCCCACCTCGTTAGCGGATTCCTGCTCCGGTTTCGCCGTCTTCCCCGACCGATGTGCCAGCGGTGGCATTGATCCTCGCCCCGTCAACGCGGCTCAGTCGGGTCGCGGTCTCTGCTACGATGTTTGCAGGACACACCGAAGCTCGATCGACCACCACCGGTCGTATGGGTAGCCGTGTGACGGGGGGAATCGTGTTGCGAGTCGTAATGAGTCGGGTGCTGCTCTCGGGGGTCCTGCTGCTGCTGTCGGCTGAAGTGTTGCCGGCCCAGGGGGGTCCGGCGGTCGTGGTTGTCGTTCCGGTTGTGCAGCGGGAGGTGACTGCGGTGCACGCGTTTGTCGGTACGGTCGAGCCTCTGAAGCGGGCGACGATCGGCAGTGCCGTCGACGGCCGGGTGGTCGAGTTCGACGTCGAGGAAGGGGACCGGATCCGCAGCGGGCAAGCATTGGCGAAGCTGCTGACGGCGACAATCGAACTCGAGTTGAAGGCGGCCAAGGGCGAATTGGCATTTCGTCAGGAATCACTCAGGGAGTTGGAGAACGGGACGCGACCCAAGGAAATCGTCCAGCTGCGTGCGAGGATGCTGGCGGCCGGGGCCCGCCGGGATTTCCATGTCGCGAGGCGGGGCCGGTTTGTCGCCCTGGCCAAGCAGGGGACCGTCACCGATGACGATCTCGCGGCAGTCGTCTCCGCGGCGATCACTGCCGAACGCGACTACGACGATGCAGAGGCCGGCCACGAGCTGGCCGTGGCGGGACCCCGCAAAGAGAAACTGGTGCAGGCCCAGGCGAGGCTGGCGGTGCAACAGGCCGTGGTCAATCAACTCAAGGACCGCATCAGCAAGCACACGATCAGCTCGCGTTTCGACGGCTACGTCACGTCGCGGCGGACCGAGGTGGGTGAATGGGTCAGCCGTGGCGATCCGGTGGTCGAAGTCGTGTTGCTGGACCAGGTCGACGTGAAGGTGCACGTGCTCGAAAAACACGTGCCTTACCTGAGAATCGGGGCCTCGGTGCGAGTCGAGTTCCCGGCATTGCCCTCGCATCTCTCGATCGGGATCATTGCCGCGATCATTCCTCAGGCCGATCCGAGGACGCGGACGTTTCCGGCCAAGATCCGGTTGACCAATTCGATCACCAAGGGAATTCCGCTGCTCAAGGCGGGCATGCTGTCTCGGGTCATGCTGCCCACCGGAGGCCGTACGCAGGCGTTGCTGGTGCCCAAGGATGCCCTGGTGCTGGGTGGCCCAACGCCGGTCGTTTATGTCGTCGGCCAGGACAAGAAGGACCCGAAGGTCCAGGTGGTCCACGCGGTGTCGGTTCGGCTCGGGGTCGCCAGCGCGGCGCTGGTGCAGGTCATCGGCGAAATCCAGGCCAACCAGATGGTCGTCGTGCAGGGAAACGAGCGATTGCGGGCCGGACAGGCGGTGAGCCCCCGCAGTGTCTCCCAGGGCAAGAAGTCCCGGTCGGCCAAGCCGACCAAGTCCACCAAGTCCACCAAGTCCACCAAGTCCACCAAGTCCACCAAGTCCACCAAGTCCACCAAGTCCACCAAGTCCACCCGGTCATCTCGAACTCAGCCCTAGGCCCATGCACCTGATCGAGTCCTTCATCCGCAACCCGGTCAAGGTGACCGTCGGCGTGCTGCTGGTTGCGCTGTTCGGCGTGGTGGCGTTGGAGAGGATGCCGATGCAGCTGACGCCGGAGGTGCAGACTCCGACGATCACCATCCAGACGCGATGGCCCGGTGCCAGCCCGCAGGAGATTGAGCGGGAAATCACTCTCGAGCAGGAAGAGCAGCTCAAGAGTGTCGAGGGGCTCAAGAAGATGAGCTCGGAGAGTTCCGATTCGCGGTCGCGGATCACCCTGGAGTTCCTGGTCGGGACCGACATGGACGAGGCGCTGTTGAAGGTCAACAGCCGCCTGCAGCAGGTCCGCGAGTACCCCGAGGACGCCGACCAGCCGGTGATCTCGACGGCGAATTCCGACGACCGCCCGATCGCCTGGTTCATGCTCAGTGCCCGACGTTCCAGCGACGAGCAACTGGCTGAATTCCAGGCGCGTCATCCGAAGCTGGCGTCGCGGATCCAGGCAATCCGCGAGAGTCACAGCGTGGGGCTGGGGGTGTTTCGCTTGAGAGCGATGGCCGAGGAGCACCCCGAGGTCAGGGAATTGCTGCCGCCGGACGTGGATGTCACCCGCATGCGGCGGTTTGCCGAGAACGAGATCGAGTCGCGGTTCGAGCGGGTCCCCGGCATTTCGCAGTCCAGCGTGTATGGGGGTCTCGAAGAGGAACTGCAGGTCATCGTTGACGCCGAGAAGCTGGCGGCTCGACAGATCACGATCGCCGATATGCTCCGCGTTCTCCGTGGCCAGAACAAGGACACCTCCGCCGGTGACTTCTCCGAAGGAAAGAGGCGGTGGGTCGTCAGGACACTCGGCCAGTTCCGCGACCCCGAGGATGTCAAGAATCAGCTGCTGGTTGTGCAGAACGGGGCACCGATCCACGTCGGCGATGTCGCCGAAGTGAAGTTGGGGTTCAAGAAGTCGACGGGGGTGGTCCGGCGGTTCGGAGAATCGAGCATTTCGCTCAACTGCATCCGCGAATCGGGTGCCAACGTGCTGGAGGTGATGTCGGGGTTGCGTGAGGCGACCCGGAGGGTCAACGCCGAGGTGCTTGAGCCGCTGGGCTTGGAATTGACCCAGGTCTACGACGAAACCGACTACATCTACTCGGCGATCGCCCTGGTCCGCCAGAACATCTTCCTGGGCGGTGCCCTGACGATGATCGTGCTGATGGTGTTCCTGCACCTGGACGTCCGCACGCTGCTGGTCGCCCCGCTGGTCGTGGCCGCCGCACTCGCGGCGACCTACGTTTCTCCATGGTTCGCGGTGCCCGGCCTGCTGATCCTGATCCTGGCGGGATTCTTTCTGGCTCGGGGAGCCCTGCTGGTCGGTGCGGCCATTCCCACCAGCATCATCGGCACCTTCCTGATTCTCGGGCTGCTGGGTCGTTCGCTGAACGTGATCAGCCTGGCCGGTCTGGCGTTTGCCGTGGGGATGCTCGTCGACAACGCCGTGGTGGTGCTCGAGAACATCATGCGTCGATGTGCGTTGGGCGAGCGTGCGGCGGTGGCGGCGGTGCGAGGTACCAAGGAGGTCTGGGGTGCTGTGGCCGCTTCGACGCTGACCACCGTGGCGGTGTTTCTGCCGGTGGTGTTCATCCAGGAGGAGGCCGGTCAGCTGTTTCGGGACATCGCCCTGGCGATCAGCGCCGCCGTCGGACTCTCGATGCTCTTCTCGATGACGGTCATCTGCACCGCCTCGGCACGCCTGTTTGCCGGCCAGTTCGATGGCCGCTCTGCTGACCCGTCGGGCGACCCTCCGCAAACGGCTTCCGCAGCGGCGGCGCCGTGGCCGGTTCGCCTGCCCCGGCAGCTCGCCGCCGCGTTCGTCGACCTCATCGTCGCGATCAACCACTGGGTCCAGCGGGGCGTCTTCCGCCGCCTGGCGGTCGTGGTGCTGCTGGTCGGAGTTTCGGTTGGGCTCAGCTACGCCTTCTGGCCGCGGGTCGAGTACCTGCCGGCGGGAAACCGCAACCTGGTATTCGCGATCCTGATGCCGCCCCCGGGTTACAACGTCGAGCAGTTGATGCGGATGGGCGAGAAAGTCGAGCAGGAATTGACTGCGAACTGGGATGTGAATCCGGGCAGTCCCGAGGCGGCAGCCTTGGATGGGCCGATCATCGGGGACTGCTTCTTCGTGGCACGCAGGCAACGAGTCTTTATCGGTTTGCGGGCACTGGAACCGACGCGTGCCGCCGAGTTGATCCCGGTGGTCCGCCGCGCCACCGCCCAACTGCCGGGTACGATCGCGATTGCGAGTCAATCGAGCCTGTTCGAACGGGGCCTGGGATCGGGGCGTTCGATCGATATCGAGATCACCGGCCCGGAACTGAAGCAACTGGTCAGTCTCGGTGGCCAGGTGCTCGGACAGATCCGAACCGTGCTGGGCGAGGAAGCTCAGGCGCGTCCGATCCCGAGCCTGGATCTGTCGACACCCGAAGTCCACATCCGGCCGCGGCTGCTGCAGGCCACCGAAATGGGGATCTCCAATTCCGACCTCGGCTTGACCGCCAACGCGCTGGTCGATGGAGCCTATGCGGGAGACTACTTCCTGGAAGGGGACAAGATCGACCTGACGATCAAGGGCCGGTTGCAGAACGCCGACAGTACGCAGGAGATCGAGGCCTTGCCGGTGGCGACTCCGCAGGGCCAGATCGTTCCGCTGGGGGCGATCGCCGATGTGGTGATGAGCAGTGGTCCCGAGCAGGTCAACCACCGCGAGCGGTTTCGGGTGGTCACGATCCAGGTCACGCCTCCGCCGGAGATGGCTCTCGAAGAGGCGATGCGGAGGATCGAGTCGAAGATCGTCGCTCCGCTGATGGCCGGAGACCAGCTGCGGGGCGGGTACCGGATCACGCTCGGGGGCACCGCCGACAAGCTGAGGAGCACGTGGATGGCGTTGCGGTTCAACATCATCCTGGCGCTGTTGATCACCTACCTGCTGATGGCCGCGTTGTTCGAGTCGTGGCTGTACCCGCTGGTGATCATCCTCAGCGTGCCACTGGGCTCCGTCGGCGGGATCCTGGGCCTGTTCGTGCTCAACCTGTTCGTGCCTCAGTCGCTCGACGTGCTCACGATGCTCGGCTTCGTGATCCTGATCGGCACGGTGGTCAACAACCCGATCCTGATCGTGCACCAGTCTCTGAATCACATGCGTGAGGAGGGGCTCTCGCCGAATGAGGCGATCCTGGCGAGTATCCGCACCCGGGTCCGCCCGATCTTCATGACCACGACCACCACGGTGCTGGGCCTGCTGCCGCTGGTGCTGTTCCCCGGTGCCGGCAGCGAACTGTATCGGGGCCTGGGCAGCGTGGTGCTGGGCGGGCTGATCGTCTCGACGATCTTCACCCTGGTCCTGGTGCCCACGCTGTTCAGCCTGGCGATCGAGATCCGCGAGCGGGTGTACGGGCGAGGCCATCGGAGTCAGCTGGCGTGGGAACCGGTGACCTCGCCACAGCCCGACTGACGCCCGGCACAGCCATCAGCCCGGATTTCAGTTGACGATGTCGCAGTCGGGAAGCGCCTTCTGCAGCTTGGCCACTCCGGCGTCGGTGACCTTGGTCCCCAGGGCGAACAGTGACGTGAGTGCCTTGAGACGAGCGAGGTGTTCGAGTCCGCGGTCGGTGATCCGGGTTCCCGAGAGTCCGAGTGTCTTGAGGCTCTTGAGCTTCACCAGCTGCGAGACGCCCTTGTCGTCGACGGCGGTATCGCTGAGGAAGACCCGGTTCAGAGTGGTCAGATTCGCCAGGTGCACCAGCCCGGCACCTGTGATCCTCGTCTGGTGCAGGCTCAATTCTCTGACAGCTCGCAAACCGACCAGGTGCACCAGGTCGGCGTCGGTGACGGGTCTTTCTCCGAGGTCGACTTCGACGATTCTTCCGGCGTCGTCTCTCTTGAGCTTGCCACCGATCTTGGCCAGTGCGGCGGCAGCCTTGTCTTCGGACATGCGGCGATCGAAGACGAAGGGGGACCTGGGATCGTCGGTGACGGTGACCAGCAGCGGAGGAGCGATGCCTCCCATGTCGACCTGGACCCGCAGGATGTTCTTCGCCGCGAACGGCCGGTCATGAATCCAGCGGTGCCCGTCGCCGTGCAGGTAGAGGATCGGCTTGCCGAATTCTCCGGCATCCTTGTTGAACGGATCGAAGAAGTCCTTGTGGTTCTGGTTGGGCAGCGCGTGGCCGAAGATGACCAGGCTGCTGGCCTTGTTGCCGAAGATCTCGAGATTCCGCCGCGTCCATTCCAGGCATTCCGCGTGCCGCTTCTTCCACTCAGCGGGATCGTGCAGCTTGCCACCCACGATGTTCAGTCCGACAAACAGCACGCCCCGATGGAGGAACGAGAAGTTCTCCTTGCGGCCAATCTGTCGGAAGACAGGCAGCTTGTGCTTCCACCTCTGATCGAACCGCGTGAAGTGCCTGACCCAGTGGGCCCAGGCCTTGGCCGGGTCGGGACAATCGTTCCACTCGTTGTCGCCCGGGATGATGAAGACCGGTGCCTTGGACTTTGACAGCATCTGCTGGACCTTGACGTAGACCTTCTCGTCGCAGGGGGTGACTCCCGACTTGATGTCACCGAGGTGAACGACGAATTCGTTGACGGCCGGCAGCGCGGTGATCTGTTGTGCCAGCAACCGATCTTCGCTCGCAGAGTACGGCACATCGCCCATGGCGCTGAATCGCACCAGCGCGGTGGGATTCTCGGCCCGCAGCACCCCGCCACCGATCGTGACGGCCGACGCCAGCCCGAGCAGCAGCACGAGGCGGAACAGTCGCTGGTCTCTGGTCATCGGTCGATCTCCGCTGGCAAGTTGTCGGCCCAGGCCGTGCGTGAGGCTCCACTATTCACTATTCCTGCCGTCTCCCCAACCGTAGCGGTGCTAAGGATCAGACGGGGCGGAAGACCAGGCGTGGCGTTTTGCGGTCGAGATGTTCGAACCCGACCTGCATCGCCTGGCCGATCATCTCCTGTCCGATCATCTCCTGGCCGAATCCTTCATCGGAACCTGCTTCGAGTCGTGCGACCACGCGAGGCCCCTCGTCGAGCTCGATGACTCCCGAGCAGTAGGGTCGAGCCTTGCCGTAGCCTTCCTCGGCGAGGGCAGGTGAGACCATGGCCATGCGGGTCAGTGCCACCAGTCGTCCACGGCCGCCGACCTGTTCCCAGCTCAGGTTCTCGGTGTGGCAGTCCGGGCACAGGCCGCGAGGTGGAATGAACAGCTGTTTGCAGTCGTGGCAGCGCGAGCCCATCAGTTGTTCTTCGCTGAGGAAGGCTGCGTAGGATCGATCGGTAAAGGGACGTTGCTGGTTCACGTCACGCTCCTCGCCTCAGGATCGTCACCGAGCTGGTGCCGCCGGTGCCTCCGAGGTTGTGTGCCAGGCCGATGCAAAGGTCCTTGCCGGGCAGCTGGCGGTCTTGGGCCTGTTGCCTGAGTTGTTGCCAGACCTCGACCAGTTGTGCGGCTCCGGTGGCTCCGACGGGGTGTCCCTTGCACTTGAGTCCGCCGGAGGTATTGATCGGCATGCTGCCTTGCAGGCCGGTCAGCCCGTCGGCAGTGGCGAGGTGTCCGTGTCCGGGTTCGAAGAAGCCGAGGTCTTCGATGTGGATCAGTTCGGCGATCGAGAAGCAGTCGTGGACTTCGGCGAACTGGATGTCGCCGGGTCCCAGTCCCGCCATCTGGTAGGCCTCCTCGGCGGCCGCCCGTGTGGCTTCGAAGCTGGTCAACTCATCGGCCGCCTGCAGCCCGCGTCCGCTGCCCTGCCCGATGCCGGCCACGTGCAGCGGGTGGTCGGTGAACCGCCCGGCGATCTCATCGGCGACCAGCAGCAGGCAGGCGGCTCCGTCGCTGATCGGGCAGCAGTCGAACATGTGCAGCGGCGATGCGACGACTGGGTTGGCCGTTTCGTCGCGGAGGAACTCACGCTCGTCACTCCACTCCGGCAGCTGATGCCCTCGCTCGGCGGCTCGTTGGGCCTTCGATTCCATCATCTGCCGCACCGATTTGCTCAGCTGGGCGCGAGGGTTGCGTGAGGCGTTTTCGTGGCTCTTGATCGTGACGTTGATCAGGTGTTCGCGGGTGGCGTCGTACTTGTCGAAGTAGGCCGAGGCGATTGCTCCGAAGACGCCGGGGAAGTTGAAGCCGGCATCGAGTTCGTAGGGGATCGCCGCCAGGGCCAGGCCCTCGGACACCTCGGCTGTGGATCGCTTCGACATGTCCTCGACTCCGCCAACCAGCACCACGTCGTAGAACCCGCTGGCGATCGCAAAGCAGGCCTCGCGAAACGCGAGTCCGCTCGAGGCACATGCTCCCTCGGTCCGTGTCGCGGGCGCCGGCACCAGTCCGAGTGCATCCGAGAGGATGGCGCCCCAGTGGGACTGGCCGACGAAGAAGTCGTTGGTGAAGTTGCCGAAGTAGAGTGCCTCGATCTCGGCCGGATCGAAACCGGCGTCGACCGATTCTCGCAGGTCGCCGAAGGCTTCCAGGAAGAGGTCCTTGGAGTTCGATTCGGGGAACATCCCAAATCGGGACATCCCGGCCCCGACGACACAGACGTCTCGGGCGAGTTGTCGTCTTCGTGACATGTGCGTCGCTGTTTCCGAAAGAGCCTGAGTTATTCAACCCGCCGCAGGCGGGCTAGACCCGCCGCTCCCGTCCCTGCCAGTAGGCGTCGCGGAGTTCCCGCTTGACGATCTTGCCGTAGTTGTTTCGAGGCAACTCGTCGACGAAATCGACGCTCCTGGGTTTCTTGTAGCTGGCGATGTGATCGCGGCAGAAGTCGATCAGTTCCTGTTCGGTCACACGGGCGTTGGTCTTGATCGAGACGACGGCTTTGACCGCTTCGCCCCATTCGGGGTCGGGGATCCCGATCACCGCCACCTCGCGGACCGCCTCGTGCCGTACCAGCACCTCCTCGATCTCCCGTGGATAGATGTTCTCTCCACCGCTGATGATCATGTCGTGCGCGCGGTCCATCAGGAAGAGGTAACCGGCTTCATCGAGGTATCCGACGTCGCCGGTGTGCAGCCATCCTCCGCGGAGCGTGCTGGCCGATGCGTCGGGATCGCGCCAGTAGCCCTTCATCACCAGGTCGCTGCGGGTAACGATTTCGCCGGTCTGCCCGATTCCCAGTCGCCGGTCCTCCTCGTCGACAATCTCGACCTCGACATCGGTCCTCGCGACGCCGGCCGAGCCGAGTCGTTGTTGTTGGGCCTCTGTGCCATCGAGCACGTGGTCGTGATGGGGCAGGTAGGTGATCGTCATCGGGCTCTCGCCCTGCCCGTACAGCTGCACCAGGCAGGGCCCCAGTCGCCTGAGTGCTCGCTCGAGATCCTCGACCAGCATCGGGGCACCTCCATAGATGACCGACACCAGCGAGTGCAGGTCGTAGCGATCGATGTCGGGGTGATCGATCAGCCGCCTGAGCATGGTGGGGGCCACGAAGATGTTGGTGACCCGGTGCTGCTGGATGCACTTGAAGATCTGCACCGGATCGAAGCTGGCTGCGGCGGGGATCACGTGAGTGGCGGCGCGGGCGACGTTGGGGAGTGCGTAGAGTCCGCTGCCGTGTGAGAGGGGTGCGGCGTGCAGGGTCACCGGGTCGGGGCCGCCGTCGGGGTACATGTCGACAAAGAAACCCATCGACATCGCCACCAGGTTGCGATGGGTCAGCATCGCTCCCTTGGGCCGGCCGGTGGTGCCGGAGGTGTAAAACAGCCAGGCCACGTCGTCGGGATCGACGTCGGCGTCGGGGCACTCGAGGGGCTGTTCGGCCAGCAGCGACTCGTAGTCGAGCACCTCGCCCCGGGCACCCTGGGTCGAGACCACGTGCTCGACCTGTGGCATCGCGTCGGCGACCTGCGGCAACGACTCGTTGAAGTCCGCTGAAGTGATCACCACGCGAGACTGGCTGTGATCGATGATGTAGGCGAATTCGCTGGGATGCAGCCGGAAGTTGATCGGCACCGCACCGCAGCCCAGCCGGAAGCAGGCGAACATCGCCTCGAGCATCTGGCCGCAGTTGGTCATCAACAGGGCCACGTTATCGCCGCGGGCCAGCCCGAGTCCCTTGAGCGCATGGCACAGTCGGCTGGTGCGGGCGTGGAACTCCTCATACGTCCAACTCTGCTCCCCGTGCACGATCGCGGGGCGAAGCGGGAAGTTGCGAGCGGCCTGGGTGAGGAACTGGGCGACATTCATCGACGTCTGGGCCTGTCTGGGCCTGTCTGGGTCTTTTGGGCAAAGTGGACCGGCGAAGCACGAGCGCCCACGGTATTCTGGGGTCGCACCACGAGGCAAGTCGGAGGCGAGATCGAGATGGGTGAGCGACTGGCGGGAAAGGTGGCGTTGGTGACCGGTGCGGGGTCATCGGGACCGGGCTGGGGCAATGGCAAGGCCACCGCCGTGCTGTTTGCCCGCGAGGGTGCCCGGGTCTGCCTGATCGATATCAATCGCGAGGCGGTCGAGGAGACCGCCGAGATCGTCCGCGAGGAGGGTGGCGAGTGCCTGGTCGAGCAGGTCGACGTGACCGATGAAAAGCAGGTGGCCGGGGTGGTCGAGACCTGTACCGGGACCTGGGGCGCGATCGACATCCTGCACAACAACGTGGGGATCCTGGAGGTGGGTGGTCCGGTGGAGACGAGCCTGGAGAGTTGGGAGCGGGTGGTCTCGGTCAACCTGACCAGCATGTTCCTGACCTGCAAGTACGTGCTGCCGGTGATGGAAGCCCAGGGCAGCGGTGCGATCGTCAATATCTCATCGATCGCCGGCATCCGTTACCTGGGGATCCCCTATGTGTCCTACAGCGCGACCAAGGGAGGCGTACTGCAACTGACCCAGTCGATTGCACTGGAGTACGCCGAGAAGGGCATCCGAGCCAACTCGATCCTGCCGGGCCTGATGAACACGCCGATGATCGTCGAACCGCTCAAGGGGGCCTACGCCGGTGGCGACATTGACAAGATGCTCGAAATCCGCGACGCACAGGTCCCGATGAAGAAGATGGGCACCGCCTGGGACGTGGCCCATGCCGCCCTGTTTTTGGCCTCGGAGGAAGCCCGCTACATCACCGGAGCCGAACTGGTCGTCGACGGCGGCCTGACCTGCAAGGTCTAGTCCGCCGCAGGCGGACTTGGTTGCCTCGGGGAACTGCGTTGGGTAACGATGGTGTCGGGTAACCCGATTCCAACCGATTCAACCTGGAGCGTGCCTCGATGAGACTTGCCATTTCGCTGCCTGGACTGGTTCTGCTGTTGGTGTTGGCTCCGCAGGCGGAGTCGGCGGCGCCGGAGTTGAAGCCTGTTACCGGGTTCCTGAAGATCCCCAAGGGGTTGCCCGTGGGGGCGGCCTCGGGTGTGGATATCGACAGCAAGGGTCGGATCTACCTGTTCCATCGAGGCCCCCGTCCGATCCTCTGTTTCGACAAGCGCGGCAAGCTGATTCGATCGTGGGGTGACGACCTGGTGGGGAGTGCGCACGGGCTTCGAGTCGACAAGGACGACAATGTCTGGGTGACCGACATCGGGCACCATGTCGTGATGAAGTTCAGCCCTCGCGGCAAGCTGCTGCTCACTCTCGGAGAGGTCGGCAAGCCGGGCACCGGCACGGGCCAGTTCGACAAGCCGACCGATGTCGCTTTCGGTGCCAAGGGTGTGATCTATGTCGCGGATGGCTACGGCAACAGCCGCGTGATGAAGTTCGACAAGCGGGGCAAGTTCCTGGCTCAATGGGGCAAACCCGGCACGGGTCGTAGCGAATTCGACACTCCCCACGCGATCCTGGTCGACCGCAGGGGACGCGTCGTTGTGGGCGACCGCGAGAACGACCGGGTGCAGGTGTTTGATGCCGATGGCAAGTGGCTGGCGACCTGGCCGGGGTTCGCTCCGTTCGGGCTGGTCGAGGATTCCAAGGGGGCGATCTTCGTGGCCGATGGTCGAGCCAACCAGGTGCTGCAGGTCGATCCGATCTCCGGCAAGGTCGTCTCACGCTGGGGCAGCAAGGGGACCGAGCCGGGCCAGTTCCAGTTGCCTCACATGCTCGCCGTCGACAAGCAGGGAAGCCTGTACGTCGTCGAGATCCAGGGGAAGCGGCTGCAGAAACTGCGGCGTTAGCCGGCGGCGCTCCGGGGAACCGGGACCGCCCGGTCGCAGTCCGCGGCCGAACTCGGCCGGCCGGTTTCACGGCTCCAGTCGCGCGGTTTCGCGGTGGTCGGGGATCCGGGCCGAACGCACATGCCCCACGATGTGGCCGGCGACGGCACAGGCCGCCTGCAGCGGTAAGAGGTTCTCCGGCGGTATTCCCAACACTCCTATAGCGGCACCGGGGGCACCGGGGGCACCGATGGCATACGACGGATACAGCGTCTCGTAGGCTTCCTTCTCGAGATCATGGCGGTACTCAGCGACGTAGCCGATCACGTCACCGATTGCCTGGGCCTCGGTGAAAAACCACCCGAACGGCAGCAGCGCCGAGGCGGCTTCGGTGCCCTTCCACTCGGTCTGGGCGATCGCCTTGGCATGGGCCCCTTCGCGGAGTGCGATGGCGGGGTTGTCCGAATAGAGGCGGATGGTGTTGGTGAAGGGGTTGTACGAGTCGCCGCCGATCAAGCGGCCCGGTATCAGCGTGTCGTGCAGTACCCAGATCGTCCCCAGCGTGTACCTCCAGAGACCGCCGACTGATTCGTTGCGATGGAGCCGGGACCAGTCGTCGCCGGGATCGTAGCGGTTGACATGGACCTTGACCCGATCGAGCCCGTTGAGGGCGAGGTACTGGGTCAGGGCCTGTTCGGTTTCGGCCGAGACATCGTGGTTGTCGATTCGGTGGTCCAGGAACAGGAGCTTGGAGGGTGCACCGATCAGCCAGCCGATCGAGTCGACCAGCAGCACCGGCTAACCCCGTTCGACCTGGGCCTCACCGGGTCGTAGGCCGACGTCACGATCGGTTTTCAGGTCGACCCCGGCACGATACGGATGGACGGCACAGCCCAGCAGGGATGTGCTGAAGGCCAGCATCAGGCAGCAGCGGAGCCGCCGTGAGCATGTCGAGTGCCCGGTGCTTGTGAGAGAGAGAGAGTCGCGGCGAGACGAGACGTTGGGCGCGGCGGACGATAGCGAGCCACGCGAGGCCGGGCAAGAGAGATTGCCTGGAGGTTGTGTGCCGGGAGCAGCGAGCGGTTCGGTCCGGATGCGGGCCCGATCTAGCCGGTCGCTGTTTCGCGGCGACCTCGCCCGCTCAAGCGGCCGTAGACCAGGTACAGCGTCGGGACCAGGTAGAGGATCCAGACGGTGGCCAGTGCGAGGCCGAAGGTGATGCTGATCGCCATCGGGATCAGGACCTGGGCCTGGGTGTTGCGTTCCAGCAGCAGAGGCAGAAGTGCGGCGACGGTGGTGATGGAGGTGAGCACGACGGGACGGAACCGGCGGCGGCCGGACCTCAGCAGGGCCTCGTCGAGCGAATCGCCCTGGTCCAGTCGTCGGTTGATGAAGTCGATCAGCACGATCGAGTCGTTGGCGACGATGCCCGAGAGCGTGACGATTCCGAAGAGACTGAAGATCGTCAGCGATTGATCGAACAGCAGGTGGCCTCCGATCGCTCCGACGAATCCGAAGGGGATCACGGCCAGGATGATCAGTGGCTGGATGTAGGAGCGGAACTCGAGAGTCAGCAGCACGTACATCCCGCCGAGTGCCAGCAGGAATCCGACCAGCAGGCTGCCAAACGACTCGCGGGTCTCTTCCTGTTGTCCCTCCCAGCGAGCCGTGACTCGCGGGTGGGTTTCGAGCAGCTCGGCCAGGAATTCACCCCGTAGGTCGGCAATCAGTTCCATGGCGTTGGCCTGGTCCTCGTCGACATCGGCGGTAATGGTGACCGCCCGGTTCTGGTCGATTCTGAGGATATCGGCGAAGCCGCGTTCGACGGACACGTCGGCCACTTCCTTCAGCGGCACTTCGCCACCATCAGCGGTGCGGATGTGAAGCTCCTCGAGCTGGTGCAGGCTGCGGCGCTGGTGTTTGGGGTAGCGGACCATCAGTTTCACCTCGTGCCGCCCCCGCTGAAGCCTCATCGCCTCGACACCGTAAAACGCTCCACGGACGCTCCGGGCCAGGTCGTCGAGCCTGATACCCAGCGAGCGGGCGTCGGGCTTGAGTTTGAGTTTCAGTTCCCACTTGCCCGGTCCGCGGCTGTCGCGGATGTCGTAGACCCCCTCGTAGGAGTCCAGCTTCTGCTTGATCTGTTCGGAGACCGATTCGAGTTCATCGATGTCGCTGCCCAGCAGAGCCAACTCGATCGCCCGACCCCCCGGCGAGTTGTTGATCCCCCAGAAAACCACTCGCTCGGCTCCGGGGAACTCGCCGGCCCGTTTCCGCCATTTGCCGATCACCTCGCGGCTGGACTTCTCGGCGAAGATGCGACCGGGGTCGAACTCGACGTAGATCTCACCTCGCATGTTGTCCAACCGGTTGGTGTAACCAACGCTGCGAAACCGGGTCCGCACCAGAGAGTCGTGTCCCTGGTTGCGGGCCTGCAGTTCCTCACGTTCGATCTCCCGAAACGAGTCTTCCAGTCTGCGGGTGGCCTCATCGATCGTCGCTGTCGGAGTCCCCTTGGGGTACTCGATGTAGGTGTAGACGAATTCCCAGTCGAGTTGCTGGTTGAAGACAAACGGCGTGTGTCCTCCGAAATAGAGTCCTGCTGCAACGAGCAGAGCAGCGATCGATCCGGCGAACATCAGGGCGGGCCGGGCGAGCGCGGTCTTGAGTGTCGGAGTGTAGACCCGGTCGATGAACCGATCGATCGCCCGTTGGACCGCCTGTTGAAAGCCCGGCACGGCGTCGGGGTTCTCGGGCAGTCTTGAGTGGGCCAGGTGGCAGGGGAGCACGAGCAGTCCCTGGGCCAGGGAGATCAGCAGCATCGCCACCAGTCCCAGCGGCATCACGGAGATCCACTTGCCCATTTCACCGGCGACGTAGGCCAGCGGAATGAAGGCGATCACGCTGGTCAGCACGCTGCTGACGACTGCCGGAGCGACTTCGATGGTGCCGTCGATGGCGGCTTCCAGAGGCGAGCGTCCTCGCAACCGGTGCGCGTAGACGTTTTCTGCGATCACGATCGCATCGTCGACGACGATGCCCAATGCCATCACGAAGGCGAACATCGAGTAGATGTTCAGTGACGCTCCGGCGGCGAGCATCACGGCACAGGTGCCAAAGACCGAGACGGGGATGCCCAGCGCGACCCAGAAGGCCAGCCGCACGTCCAGGAACAGCGCCAGCACGGCGAAGACCAGCAGCAGGCCGTAGACTCCGTTTCTTGAGAGCAGTTCGAGTCGATCGCGGGCCTGCTTGCTGTAATCGTCCCAGATCTTGAGGTGGTAGCCTGGTGGCATCGGGCGGGTGGCGACGAATTCGGCGACCTGGTCCCGGATCGTCAGCATGTCCTCGTCGGCGGTCATGCGGATCTTGATCGACATCACCGGTCGATCGTCGAGCGTGGCGACGGTGTCGATGTCGGCGAACCCGTCGCGGATGGTGGCGATGTCTGCGATGGTCACCACGGTGCCGGCCGGGTCGGTCCGCACCGGGATCCTGGCGATCTGCTCGCCCCTGAGCTGCTTGTCGGCGGTGCGGACCAGGATCTCGTGCTGCGGCGCCTTGATCACTCCGGCGGGCAATTCGAGGTTGCCCTTGCGGAGTGCGTCGGCGACGTCCTGGTGGGTCAGGCCGTATTCCCTGAGCGTTTCTTCAGAGACCTCGACATCGATCTGGTAGGGCTTGGCCTGCCAGAGCTGTACGTAGGAGACTTCCGGCAGTTGCAGCAGTTCGTCGTGAATCGTTTCGGCGAGGTCACGGAACTGCCGTTCGGCGACGGGGTCGTTGGCGGGGTCGAGGTGTGGTGGGGCGAGAATGGCGACCGAAATCACCGACTGGTAGCGGATCCTCAGTCGGACCTCGGGCCGCTCGGCCTCTTCGGGGAAGCTGGGGATCGCATCGATCGCCGCACGGATCTCGTTGACGACCCGTTGCGGCTCGTCGACACCGGATTCGAGTTCGGCGGTCACGGTGCCACGTCCCTCGGTGGCCCGCGAGGTCAGCTTGTCGACGCCGACGATCGATCGAATCGCCTCCTCGACCTTCAGGCAGACCCCCTGTTCGGTCTCGGTCGGGCTGGCCCCCGGGTAGACCACTCGAACCTCGACCTCGTCGGGTCGGAATTCGGGGAACCGCTCACGACGGAGCATCAGCATCGAGGCGACTCCGACGGCCAGCGCGGCGACCATCAGGGTGTTCATCGAGGGCGTATTCCGAATCGCCCAGGCGACCAGCGACCTCATGGCGATTCCCCGCGGTGCTCGGATTGTCCCGAGGTCGGCTCGGCCGCTCGCTCGCGGACCGGCATGCCGTCGTAGGCGATCTTCAGCGGTGAGACGATCACGCGGTGGCCGGGCCTGAGCTCTGTGCCTGCGGCCGGGACCAGTACCGAGTCACTCAGTACGCGGGCGACGTCGAGCTGGTGAATCACCAGCGTGTTGTCGACGACCGACCAGGTCTGCCGGTTGGGCCGGACCGCCTCGGCGGGGATTGCGATCAGCCGGGTTCTGGGGGAGACCGCCAGAGTGACGGTCACGTACATGCCTCGCATCAACACCGTCGGCCTGGCGGTTGTCGGGTCGAGCTGTGGACGGGGGACGATGACGCGGCAGGGGATGGTTCGTGTTCGCGGGTCGATTCCCTTGCCGCTGAACCGCTTCAGCCGTCCTGAAAAGTGGTGTACCCGGTTGGCCTCGCGGTACGTCACCCTGGCGGTCACCTCGGGCACCTCGTAGGGATTGCCCGGGTGTTTCTTCGTGTCGGATGAGGTCACCGAATCTCTGAGCCAGTGCAGGTCATCGGCTCGCAACCGGCACTCGATCTCGACCACAGCGGTCTCCTCGATCTTCAGCATCACGTCACCGGCCTGGACAAAGTCACCCACCTCGGCGGTGGCGAGTGTCAGCAGCCCGTCGAAGGGTGCCCGGATGCGAGTCCGCTCGAGGTTTTTCCGGGCCTGTTGCAGTTCGGTGAGCAGGCGATCGCGTTTTGAGAGAAGTTGACGGCGGCGGACGGGAAGCAGGTCGTGTTGGTTCTGGAGTGTCCGAAGCTGGTAGCGGGCGGCCAGTTCGCTGCGCCTGGCCCGGTCGCGGTCCGAGCGGGTGGCGGTCTTCTTTTCGAACAGCAACTCGATTCTCTCGAGTTCCTCACCGGCGAGCCGAAGGTCTTCGGTGCCCAGGGCGACCAGGGCGACGACTCCGGCGGTTTCGGTGTTGAGCCTCTCGATTTCGAGGTCGACGGCGCGGACTTGCAGTTGAGCAGTCTGGACGGCCCGTTCGTAGTCACCCGGATCCAGTTGCAAGAGCAGCGTGCCTTGTGCGACATGTCGACCGGCGCGGACGGCTTCGGGCCGAGTCACGATTCGACCGGGGACCTCGGCCGCGAGCGTCACTTCCCGGCGTGGAACGACCTGTCCGGGGACCTCGATCTCGAACGTCTGCTGTAGAGCTCCGAGCACGATCGTGCGGACCGGAGGCGGCTTGGAGTCTGGCGGCCTGGTATCCGGCCGAGCGCGCAAAGAGTCCAGCAGGGCGAATGCGGCGGCACCCGCGGCGATGATCAACAGGGGGCCAATGGCCTGTAGGAGCGACTTGAGGCGCATACGATGGGTGTTGTGAGACAGTTGGTCCGGTCCCTGGGCGGCAGGTCCTCGCCTCCGAGCGCGGGACCACATCAGCGGTGATCTCGCACGGGAATTGCTCGATCACCACCGTTTCATCGTCTCATCGTAAAGACGCCGGACGACTTCGGTCCAATTCCCACGCGGCGAGAAATGTCAAGAAGGGGTATTTGCGGGAATGCTGACTCCTGTGCTGGTTGCAGCGATTGAGAGGCCCATG
>CAUZEQ010000016.1:0-30486 GCA_963578885.1 Planctomycetota bacterium | reverse complement strand
AGGGTTCAGGCCCCGCCTGCGTGCCGTTCTGGGTGGAGCCGGACTTTCTGTGGGCGGCGTCTGACCCCGTCGGATCCCCAAACTTGTGTTTTTCAACAGGCTGCTAGAGGATAGCTGCGGAGACGGCGTTTGAGAGGTGGACGAGTCGCCAGGGGGCTCGGGATCGGATGGCGCTGGTGAGCAGGATGCAGAAGGCGTCGCGTTTGCGGTCCATCCAGCACATCGTCCCGGTGGCTCCGGTGTGTCCAAAGACCTCGGGGCCCAGAGCATCGCCCCAGCTGGCCGAGGTGCCTCGGTGGTTGAGTTTCCAGCCGAGTCCCCAGGGTCGGCTGGCTGCCAGTTGCGGGTCGATTCCGGGCATCGTCGCCAGCCGGTTTTCGGTCATCGAGCGGACTGTGGCCGGAGCCAGCAGCCGAGTGCCTCGGACTTCTCCGTCTCCGAGCATCAGCTGACAGATGACGGCGAGGTCCTCAGGCGAGGCGAATGCCCCTCCCCAGGGTGCTCCGAATTCCTGCCAGTAGCGGCTGTTCCAGCCAAAGTCGGACCCGACCTGGTACTCGGGCACCTCGACCCTCACCAGCCGGCTTCGATCGAGTCCTCGGCTGCCCAGTGCGATGTCGACCAGTCCCAGCGGCTCGAACAGTTCCCGTCTGAGCACGTCGCGGATCGGCCGTCCGGCGAGTCTCTGCACCAGCTCAGCGGTGACCAGCGTCCCCATGCTCTGGTACTTGCGATCGGTTCCGGGCTCAAACAGCGGTGTTGCCCCGATGGCACCGGTGATGAACGTCTTGAGTCCGGCGTGCTTTCGTCTCAATTCCGCATTGTCGGCCAGCATGTCGGGCATACCGGAGGTGTGGGTGAAGAGGTGTTCAACGAGCGTGTCTTCCTTGTGTTGTGCGGCGAATTCGGGGATGTAGCGGGCGACGGGGTCCGAGAGGTTCAGTTGACCCTGTTCGACCCGGAGCATTCCGGCCAGGTAGGTGATCGGCTTGGAGATCGAGGCGAGCAGGAACAGCCCGTCTTCGCGGATCGCTTCGGCACCGGGCTCGGGTCCCTGCCGTCCAAAGAACCGTGGCGGGACAACCCGTCCATGCCGACCGACCAGGATAGCTCCACCGGGGATCGGAGCCTTGGGACCGGTGGTCCATTTCCTCAGCAGCCGGTAGGCCGTTTCCAGCCGATCGGCATCGATGCCGATTTCCTTGGGCTTGGCGTGCTTGAGGTGGCCCATCGCGAGTGGCTCCCTGGTGCGAATTGCGGGTGTGGGTGAGAGTAGTCCGATCCGAACCGAGATGATATCCTAGGCCCTGTCCGACCGCCCGCGTGGGTGCCGCGTGGGTGCCGGGTGGGTGCCGAGTGTTTTGTGTTGTGGGAGACTGAGGCGGATGGCCAAGAAGAAGACCGCAGAAAAGGCTGTAAAGAAGGTAGCCAAGAAGGCTGTCAAGAAGACGACCAAGAAGGAAGCCGACAAGCCGGCGGCCAAGACGGATGCCACCAAGAAGACGGTCAAGCGGAAGAAGAAGTCGACCGAGCCGACTCGGTTCCGGCTGATCTGGGGCGTCTACAGCAGCAGCATGCGTGAGGAAGCGCGCTTCGACTATGACAGCCGCAAGGACGCCGACAAGAAGGCCGATCAACTCACCGCCAAGGGCAAGAAGCTCTACTGGGTCCAGCCGATCAAGGAAGAGATCATCGCCGAGCCGGAAGTTGACGACGAGTAGGCCGTGCTCGAGGGGGTGAGCCGGGCGAGTGGCGTCCTGGGGTGCCAACCGAACCGGTCGTGTGCGGTCGGATTCGTCGGCTACTTCTGGGGGATTCGTGCGCGTCGTGCCGCACGCCGTCGTGCCCGCCGGGCCGTGTCACTGGGCTTTTCGTAATACTCGCGACGCCGCATTTCCTTCTTGATGCCGGCGTGCTCGACCAGTTTGCGGAACCGCTTGACCGCGTCCTGGATCTTCTCATTGTCACGAAGCCGCAGTTTGACCACCGGGTATCCCCTGATTGATGTCTCTCGCCTGAGCAACCGACCACCGTAGCAGAAGTCCCGTCGGTGGCCAACCGAGAGTGGCCGCAACCCCAGGTCCCCGGCCGGCCCTCAGCCGGTGTCTCGAGGCTCGACGATCCCCAGTCCCTCCAGCTTGTCGTGGCATTCGTCTCGTTCGCGGCAGCGGGTCAGAGGTTCCCACGTGGGGTCCTGTGCGGCCAGGAACATCGCCTGGTCAAAGGGAGGTGGCTGTCCGGTTTTCTGGCCGCGAGTCATCAGCCGCCGGATCACCTCGACATCGAGCCGGGTCAGGAACGATCCTCCGATGCGGTAGTCCTGGAAGGCTTCCCAGACGACCGGGAACAGCGGTCCCACGATCTGTTCGCCGATGGTGGTGGCGTAGTCTCGGATTTCCTGTTGTGCGTGGCTGTCCATTCTCAGGGCCAGGAAGTGCAGCAGGTTGTGCAGGTCGACCTTCCAGTAGGCCTCGGTGTAGGTCGAGAGCAGCAGGTCCTTGCGGGCCTGTTCGCGGGCGACCCCGGCGTCGAGCCGAGCCTGGTAGACCCGCTTGGTCTGATCCTGCAGTTCCCGTTCGGTTTCGCTCAGCTGCTGACCGATCTCCGTAGAGAGCAATTCACCGCTCCCCTGCCGGTTGCTCTGGGCCTGGCTCCGCCAGGCCTCCGGTGCGGTCCTCTGCGAGGCGTCGATCGCGATCGAGTACCGTGTGCTGTACTCGTTGACGTTGGCGGTGCGGTGCCGGATCCACTGCCGCCAGCAGTCCATCGGCACCCGGACCAGCAGCTTGATCTCGGCCATTTCAAACGGAGTCGTATGCCGGTGCCGCAGCAGGTATCGGATCAGGGTCCGGTCATCAGAGACCTTCTGCGTGCCGGCTCCGTAACTGACCCGAGCGGCCTGCACCACCGAGGCGTCGTCGCCCATCACGTCGACCAGGCAGACGAAGCCGTCGTCGAGCACATCGAACTTCTTCCACCGCAGCTCGTCGAGCACCACCGAGTGGTCCTCGGCAGTTGACTCCGCAGGCTCGTTGCTCATCCCCGCCGACTCCTCCCTGATGTCTGACGTCGCCGGTGGGCCGGAGGAGCCGACACCGACAACGCTGGCGGATTGTCGTGCAGGAGCGGTGAGTTTTCCAGTCCACGCCGGGGTCGCCTGCCGCGGTTTGCGTTTCCCACAATCGCCGATTAGTCTCTGAACCAAACCCGTCGGCCCGCGCGCCGCCGGACCCGACCTCCCCGGACAGGACAATCCCCAGATGGCTGACGTGCAGATCACCACCAAGCAAAACGGTCCCCTTCTGGTCACTGGCCTGGTCGAGTTGACCGACGCCAACGGCGACGCGTTCGACCTGGGCGACAAGGAGACGATCGCCCTGTGTCGTTGCGGGTCTTCGGCCAACCGGCCGTTTTGCGACGGCAGCCACCGTGACTGCGGTTTCGAGTCGGCCGAAACGGCCTCGGGGGCCTGAGTCTTTTACCGGAATACCGGAATACCGGAATACCGGGATCGAGGTGAGCAGATGATGCGAGGCAATCAACTTCGCCCGGCGGCTGGTCCACGGGCGAGGCGGGCCGGTTGGCTGGCTGCGGCCGTGCTGCTTGTCACCGCCCCGGTCGTCTCGGCCCAGGCACCGCCGCAGGATGTCGCTGCCGGGCTCGAGACGGCTCGCAAGGCGTTGCTGGCGAAGGTCGCATTGCTCAAGCAGGACGAATCGATCCGGCCGAGGCTGGTGGCCGACGTCGAGGTCTTTGCCAAGGCGGTCGAGTGGGCGATGCGGCACAACGAGTTCTACGCCGCCGGATCCGGCCAGGGCGGCTCGGCCTGGATCGGCTATGCAAAGAAGTCTCTGTCGATTGGGATGCGGCGTGCCCAAGAGCTGGCTGCCGGCAAGCCGTCGTGGGTCCTGCAGTCGGGCAGCACGATCCGCGGCTACTACTCGAAGGTCGACGGTTCGGTTCAACCCTACGCCGTCTCGTTGCCCGGCGGCATCAACCCTCGCTCCGGCACCCGCCACCCCCTGCACCTGAAACTCCACGGCCGCGGCGGCACCCTGAATGAACTACGGTTCATCGCTCTGCACGAGGGCAAGGCATTGCCCCAGGGGCAGGCGTTTGTGCAGTTGGACGTGTTCGGCCGCACCAACAACGCCTACCGGTACGCCGGTGAGGCGGACGTATTCGAGGCTCTTGCGGATCTCGAGCGACGCGTCCGCATCGACAACCGCCGGATCACTCTCTGGGGGTTCTCGATGGGAGGAGCCGGCGCGTGGCATCTCGGGTTGCACCATCCCAGCCGCTGGTCATCGGTGGGACCCGGCGCCGGGTTCGTCGACTTCTACAAGTACCAGAACCAGACCCGGCAGCGACCCGATCACCAGCACCGCGCGCTCGCGATCTACGACGTCGTCCCCTACGCCCTGAATGCCTACAACGTCCCGGTCTGCACCTATGGCGGGGAAAACGACAAGCAGTTGCTGGCAAGCACGACGATGGTCGATCGGGCCAGGCGGCTGGGGGTGCCGATCAAGCTGCTCGTCGGGCCGGGGACCGGACACCGGTTCCATCCCGAGTCGTTCAAGCAGTTCATGGCATTTCACAACGAGCATTCTCGCAAGGGACGCCTGACCTACCCGGGTCGCACCGACATCCGGTTCGTGACCTGGACACTCAAGTACAACGTCTGCGAGTGGTTGACGGTCGAGGAGATGGAGGAGCTGTACCGGCCGGCGGTGGTGCAGGCGACCCGCGGCCCGGACGGGACCCTGAGGATCCGCACTCGCAATGTCGCCGCTCTGCAGGTGGGTCGGGATGTCGCCGAGAGGGTAGAGATCGACGGGGTCAAGCACCGCCTGGCCACCGCCGCGGGCGGGCTGCTGCCGGGTGTCTTCTACCAGAAGAACGGCAAGGACTGGAACCTGCTCGACTACGACACCTCGCGGAGCTTCCAGAAGAACCTCGATCTGAACAAGCGTCGCGACCTGCAGGGTCCGATCGACGACGCCTACATGCAGCCGTTTGTCTGTGTCACAGGCAGCGGGACCCCCTGGTCGCAGTCTCAGGCCGACTGGGCCAACTGGACTCTCAGCCGCTTCGGCCGGGAATTCGACAAGTGGTTGCGGGGCCGGATCCGCGTGGTCCAGGACACCGAGGTCGACGACGAGATGATCGCCTCGAACAACCTGGTGCTCTTCGGCGACCCCGGCTCGAACCGGCTGATGGCCCGCGTGATCGCGAGGATGCCCGTGGAGTGGACCAGGGAGGCGATGCTGGTGGCGGGCAAGAGCTACGATCCGGACTCGCACGGTCTCTCGATGATCTACCCCAACCCGCTGAACCCGCGTCGCTACGTGGTGATCAACTCGGGCCACACCTTCCACGAGGCCGACTTCAAGAACTCCAACTCGTGGCTGTTCCCCCGCCTGGGCGACATCGCCGTGCAGGCTTTCTCGAAAACCGCCTCCGGCAGTTATGACGAGAAGATCTCGTGGGCCGGGTTCTTCGATTCGCACTGGCTGCTCGAGAAGCCCAGGCCGGCCGCGGGCAAGTCGAAGGCCAAGTCGAAGGCCAAGTCGAAGGCCAAGTCGAAGGCCAAGTCGAAGGCCAAGTCGAAGGCCAAGTCGAAGGCCAAGTCGAAGGCCAAGTCGAAGGGTGGAACGGGTAACTAGATGGGTTCGGGCATTCGCGTCGACTCGGAGTCGCTGACACGCTTCGCGACATCGCTGTTCCAGGCCGCGGGAGTCCCCGAAGACGAGGCCGAGTTGGTCTCGAAGAGCCTGGTCGGCTCGAATCTGCGAGGACACGATTCTCACGGCGTCGTCCGGATTCCTCGCTACCTGCCTTTGCTCGAGACCGGAGAACTGGTGGCCGGTGCCGAGCTGGTGGTTCATTCGGAAACCGCCGCGATGCTGTGTGCCGACGCGGGATTCGGATTCGGCATGGTGCAGATGACCCGCCTGATCGAGCTGCTCGACAAGAAGGTCGAGCAGCTGGGCGTGGCCTGCGGGACCCTGGTCCGCTGCGGTCACGTGGGTCGGGTGGGCGAGTGGGCCGAGCTGGTCGCGTCCCGGGGCCGTGCGGGGCTGGTGACGGTCAACGACAATGGCGTCCTGAAATGCGTGGCTCCCCCGGGCGGAACCGAGCCGACTCTCAGCACCAACCCGATCGCGATCGGAGTCCCCACCGGTGGGCAGCCGCTGGTGCTGGATATCTCGACAAGCGTCGTGGCCAACGGCAAGGTGCTGGTGCAGCAGATGGCCGGCGAGAGTTGTCCGGAGGGCTGGTTGCTTGACGCCGAGGGCCAGCCGACGACCGACCCGGCGGTCCGTTTCAGCGATCCTCGCGGGACGCTGCTGCCGATGGGCGGCTACAAGGGCTTTGGTCTCTCGCTGCTGCTGGACATCCTGGTCGGAGGCCTCTCGGGAGGCAGTTGTCCTCCGGCCGCACCCGACGCCCCCGGGACCAACAACGTGCTGCTTGTGGTCTGGGACCCCGAGCGATTTGCCGGGACGGGTCATTTCCTGGGCGAGGCGGATCGGGTGATCGAGTTTGTCCGAGGGGTGAACCGGATGCCGGATGTGGAGTCGATCCGGTTGGCTGGAGACCGCAGCCGGGAGACGATGGAGCTGCGGTTGGCCGAGGGCGTGCCGTTGGACGGGGGCACCTGGTCGTCGTTGTGCGAGACCGCCCTGGGGCTGGGTGTCACTGTGCCTACCACTGAAACCCGAGCATGACGCTGGAGAGTCCGCTGCCGATGCCCAGCCAGGCGACGCGGTCTCCGGGTTCCAGGTGCCCGGCCTCCTGGCCCATCGCCGCGGCGATCGGCAACGCGGTCGCGCCGGTGTTGCCGAGGAATTCGACGGTCGAGTAGTCGATGGCGGGGTCGAGGCCGAGCCGCTGGTAGAGCATGTTGCGGTGGGCTTTGCCGACCTGGTGTGTGAAGGCCTTGTCGACGCAGTCGTTGCTCCAGCCAAGCACCTCGCGGGTCTCAGCCCAGGTTGCCGCGGCCAGCTCGATTCCCGCATGCAGCAGCGCTTCGGAGTCGGTTTCCATACGGGGCCTGTCGTCCCCGTGGTCTTCGGTCGAGACGCCTCCGGCACACAACTGGTGAGCGGCGGTATCACAGCGGACGACTCCGCCCAGCAGGCGGTGCCCGGTCTGTGAGAGTCGTCGGTCGCAGAGCACGATGGCGGCCGAGCCCGATCCGATCGTCAGCGAGGCGAAGGCGGGCTTGATCGTCTGTCGGGTCAGAGCGGTGTCGTTGATCAGCGAGTCGATGGTGCCTTCGACCAGCTCGCGACCGATCTCGGTCCCGACAACCACCCCGGCCTGGACCTGGCCCAGTTCGATCATGTTGGCCAGCAGCAGGCATCCGTTGAGCAGTCCGAGGCAGGCGTTTGAGACGTCGAGGATCATCGTGTCGGCGGGCAGTCCGCTGGCGGCGTGCACGCCGCTGGCGGTCGCCGGTTCGAGCTGATCGCGGCAGACCGATCCGTGCACCAGCACGCCGAAGCGGCCGGGGTCGATTCCGCTGGCCTCGATCGCATCACGTGCGGTCCGGGCACTGATCTCACCGGGCCGCGTTCCCGGGGCAAAGAACCGCCGCTGGCGGATGCCGGTCATCAGTTCGAGTCGTCCGGCGGGCAATCCAAGCCGCTCGTAGACGTCGGCCAGCTGCTCCTCGATCGCCTCCGACGTCACCACCTCGTCGGGCAGCCGATAGCACAGAGCCTCGAGGCAGACGTGCTGGAACCGCATGGGCGGGGCTGGCCGGAGACGGGTTTCGGGGCGGCGGGGCTAGGAGAAGTTGGCCGAGGGCTGGCTCGCCAGGTCCTCACGCAACTGCTGCTCGAGTGTCTCGATCGCCTCGAGCTGCTCGCTCCGCTGCTCGTCGGGAATTCGGCTTGGGCCGATCGAGAGTTTGATCGAGCTGCGGACGAAATTCAGGCCGCGGAGCAGCAGGTCGCGCTGTGTCGTTGTCAATTCCACCTGGTTCATCTCGCTCATGGCACCGCACCGGCTCTTCACGTTTTTCACGTTTCTCGCGTTTTTCGCGAAAGGGTCATCCCGAAGTTTTATCGGCCGGTCTCGTGTCTGTCTTCGACCGTGAGCGGTGTTCGGCTTTGTGGCCGGGGTTGTTGGTCGGATGATAGCGATTACATCGAATCTCCTGCTCGGAGATTCCCCTGCTGGAAGGCATTGGCCATGGCCTTCGGCACTTCAGCCTCGGCCAGGACCACCTCGGCCCGGTTTTCGACCGTTTCGGCCTTCATTTCCTGTTCCTGGGCGACCGCCTGGGCCCGCCGTTCTTCGGCCTTGGCCCGGGCCACTCGCATGTCGGCTTCGGCCTGGTCGGCCTGGAGCCTGGCTCCCACGTTCTCGCCCACGTCGATGTCTGCGATATCGATCGAGACGATTTCGAAGGCGGTCTGGGAATCGAGACCTTTGGCGAGGACGGTATGGGCGATCAGCATGGGTTGTTCGAGGACCTGTTCGTGCGAGTCGCAGGACCCGATCGCGCTGACGATTCCCTCGCCCACCCGCGCGATCACCGTTTCCTCGGTGGCTCCGCCGACGAGTTGCGAGAGGTTGGTGCGGACGGTGACCCGGGCACGAGCCTTCAACTGGATCCCGTTCTTGGCGACCCCGTCGAGCGTGTGACGGCCGTGTCGCGAGGGATCGGGGCAGTCGATCACCTTGGGGTCGACACTGGTGCGGACCGCTTCGAGTACGTCTCGGCCGGCCAGGTCGATCGCGGCGGCGGTGTCCCAGGTCAGGCCCAGCCGAGCCCGGGTGGCTGCGATCAGCGACTGGACCACACGCAGGATGTTGCCTCCGGCCAGGTAGTGGGCCTCGAGACTGTTGGTCGACACATCGGTCAGGTTGGCCTGCACGGCCATGATCCGTGCCTGCACGACCACCTGGGGGTTGATCTTCATCAGCCGCATCAGGACCAGCTTCATGGGCGAAATCTTGCCGCCACTGGTCATTGCCCGGATCCAGGTCGGGAACAGCGGCAACAGCAGCCACATGAAGACCAGGAAGAACAACCCGACGAAGGCGCCGAGTACCAGGAGCACGATGGTCATTGCGTCCATACTGCGGATTCCCTGAGCGTGTGGTTCACATCCCGCCATCTTCGATGTGGGAACGAACGTCGCCACCATTCTAAGTGCCACCGTCACGCGTGCAAGCGGCCGGTGCCCCCCCGGAGGTACGGGGCTTGCACGCTCGACCCCAGTGCGTATGCTCGGGACCCGTTCACCACGCGACCCTGCAGGAGAAACCGATGAGTGCCGAAGCGAGGATTGCCGAACTGGGACTCGAACTGCCCACGCCTCCGTCTCCAGGCGGCACCTACATGCCGGTCGTCCAGGTCGGTGACACCTGCTACATCTCGGGCCACGGCCCGGTGCAGGTCGACGGCACGATGATCACCGGCAAAGTGGGCGTGGACCTGGACGAGGCGGAAGCGAACGCGGCGGCTCGAGTGACCGGCCTGGCGATCCTGGCCACCCTGCGAGCCCATCTCGGCAGCCTCGATCGCGTCACCCGTTTCGTGAAGGTGCTGGGCATGGTCAACTGCACTCCCGACTTCGGCACCCAGCCTGCGGTGATCAACGGCTTCAGCGATCTGGTGGTCGAGGTCTTCGGAGAAAACGGTCGGGCGGCTCGAAGTGCCGTGGGCATGGGGGCCCTGCCGGGGAACATCCCGGTGGAGATCGAGGCGATCGTGCAGGTGAGTGACTGATCTTCCCCCGCACCGCCGCCAGCGGTTACAAGGTTGCTCGAGACGGACGCGGCGTCTGCTCTCGAGGACCGGGCTTATGGCAACTGCAGACGTGGTGATCATCGGAGGCGGCGTCGCCGGTCTCTTTACGCTCGATCAACTCGTCCGCGACGGCCACCAGGCCGTGCTGCTGGAAGTCTCGCGGCTGGGCAGCGGGCAGACCGTCTCGGCCCAGGGCATCATCCACGGTGGGCTCAAGTACTCGCTCTCGGGCTCCAGCTCCCCATCGGCACTGGGTCTCAAGCAGATGCCGGCGGTGTGGTCCGAGTGCCTGGCCGGCTCTCGAGAGCCCGATCTCAGCGACGTCACCCTCCGCAGCCGCTCGTGCCTGTTGTGGCGAGGCAACTCGCTGGGCTCTCGGCTGGGGTTCCTCGGAGCACGGCTCGGGCTGGAAGTCACCCCACGGCGACTCGAGCCCGCCAACCGACCTCCGCTGCTGGCCGATCACCCCGGCCCGGTGGCCGAGATGGACGAGCCGGTGATCGATCCGGTCAGCCTGCTCGAGTCCCTCGCCAGGCGGCACCAGCACCGGTTGTTCCTCTATGACCCCGATCGCATCAGCTGGCAGCTGGAGGGGCCGGGTGAGGTGAGTGGCCTGAGCATCTGGCATCCTTGGGACGACCTGCCGGGTTCGATGCTGCAGCTGGCCCCCGCGGCCGTCGTACTGGCAGCCGGTGCCGGCAATGCCAGGCTCCGCCAGCAGCTGGGCCTGTTGGCCACCGCGACGCAGACGCGGCCGCTGCACATGGTGATGGTCCGGGGCGAGGTGTCGCAGTTGCCGAGGTTGTGCGGGCACCAGGTCGACGGAGCCCACACACGGATCACGATTACTTCCGATGTCGACTCGCAGGGCCGGAGTGTCTGGCAACTGGGGGGTCAGCTGGCCGAGGACGGCGTGGGCATGAGCCGGCAGGAACTGGTTGAACACGTCGCGAAGGAACTGGCCGAGGTCCTGCCGGGCCTGGAACTTGGTGGACTCGAAGTGAACACCTACCGCGTGGACCGAGCCGAGGCTGCGACCGGTGGCGGGGGTCGACCCGAGACCCAGAGCGTGCGGGTTGAGGGGAACACGCTGACGGTGTTTCCCACCAAGCTGGCCCTGGCACCGGTGCTCGCACTGGAAGTCACCGCGGTGATCGGCGACCTGGCGGATCGAGCTCCTGCTGGCGTTTCCAGGAGCCTCGAGGGAATCGACTGGCCGCGTCCCGAGGTGGCTCGTCCGCCGTGGGAATCGGCCACCGACTGGCTGCCGCTGGCTCCGGGGGCCGCGGCACGCAAGGCTGCCTGAGGCGAGAGCCGACCATGCATATCCGCCCACTGGGACGTACCGGCCTGGAAGTCTCGGTGCTGGGGTTCGGAGCCTTCAAGATCGGTCGCAATCGGGGGATCAAGTACCAGCAGGGGTACGAGCTGCCCGACGATGCAACGGTGGAACGATTGATGGCTACGGTCCGGGGCCTGGGGATTTCCTACATCGATACCGCGCCGGCCTACGGCACCAGTGAAGAGCGTCTCGGCAAGGTGCTGGCCCAACACCAGCACGGCGAGGTGATCTCGACCAAGGTTGGCGAGACGTTTCGGGACGGGGTGTCGCTCTACGACTATTCCCCCGAGTCGACTCGGGCGAGCGTCGAGCGGAGTGCCCGGAGACTGGGGCGCGATGTGCTCGATGTGGTGCTGGTTCACTCCGATGGCAACGACCTCCCGATCCAGGACGCCACCGGCGTGGTCGAGACGCTGTTGGCTCTGAAGGCCGAGGGCCGGGTGCGGGCGGTCGGGTTCTCGGGCAAGACGACCGAGGGTGCTTTCCGGGCGCTGGAGTGGGCCGATGTGCTGATGGTCGAATTCCACATCGAGGATCCCTCGCACGAAGAGGTGATCGGGGAGGCTCACAACAGGGGCATCGGGGTTGTCGTCAAGAAGGGACTGGCATCAGGTCAGCTGCCGGCGGCCGAGGCGATAGGCTTCGTACTCGCTCACCCGGGAGTCAGCTCGCTGATCGTCGGCAGCCTGGATGCCTTGCACCTGGCCGAGAATGCCGAGGCGGCGAAGCGGGCAACTGCGTGAGGGATCGGCCGCCCCCGGGGTTGGGCGTCGGGAGTCTCACGAATCGAGCGAGCCGGCCGCGGCGCCGGCATCCAACTGCAGCAGCCGATCGGCCAGGGCCACTTCCGTGCCGGCCAACCCCAGCGAACACAGCAGCGTGATCTGATCGGGGTCGCTGCGGCCTGCGGTACCGGCGACCACCTCACCCAGCGACACGATGCGATCCGCATGTGGTGTCCCGGCCACCAGGAACTTCTCACCGTAGTCGGCCAGCTGCGCCGGGGCATCGGTCACCAGCACGTCGGCGGATTCGTAGAGTTCCACGGGCAGTTCGCTGCTGTCGCGGAACTTGGGTCCGACGTTCTGGACGTGAGTTCCGCGAGCGATCCAGTCGGTTTCGAGCACGGGGGTGTCGCTGAGTGTCGAGCAGATCACGACGTCGGCGTCGGCCACCGCAGCCTGGGCCGATTCGACCGGCTCGATCTCGACTCCGAGTGCCTCGGACATCTCGCGGCAGAACCTCTCGCGCCCGGCTGCACTGCGGCTGAAAGCCCGGATCGCGTCAAATTCTCTCACGGCGCAGGCTGCCTGCAGTTGTGTGCGAGCCTGCTTGCCGGTCCCGACCAGAGCCAGCGTGTTGGCATCGGGCCGGGCCAGGCTGTCGATGGCGACGCCACCGATCGCTCCGGTTCTCAAGGGGCCCAACGCCGATCCGGCCACCAGTCCCAGCAGAGCTCCGTTGGCGGTGTCGAAGACGGCCACCAGTTCGTCTCGGGCCGAGCTGCCGAAGTGCTGCATGTCGTAGACTCGGAATCCGATCCGTCCGCCGTCATCGTCGCAGTAGGCTCCGGCGGTGAAGATCAGCTGGCCCCATTCCAGTGGAGCCGCCATGCGGGCCGGTGCCGACAGGCGACCCAGGGCGTGGCGACGGCACGCCGAAGCCATCACCTCGACCGACTCACCCATCGTGATCAGGCTCAAGACCTCCGCATCACCGAGCACTCGCACCGTCATCGACCTGCTCCCCGTCGCCTGTCCCGATTGCTACACTCGCCCCGGTCGACACCGCGTCGGACCGAAATGCGGTGGACCAACGACGCGGACGAATTCGTGAGAATTCGCAGCGTAACGAGACTCGCCGAAATTCTCAGTATCCCGGACACAGGATTCGCTCTGGAGAGCCCCACCCCATGAGATTCCTGCTGACCAACGATGACGGGATCGGTGGCCCGGGCCTGGAGTTGTTGAGTGCGGTGGCGGCTGAGTTGGGCGAGGTGGTCGTGATGGCTCCCGACGGGCCACTCTCGGGATGCAGCCACCAAGTGACACTCGACAAGCCCCTGGTGGTCAACTCGCACGGCCGCAACCTGTTCTCGATCAACGGGACGCCTGCCGATTGCGTGCGGATGGGATTGGTCGAGCAGAAGCTGGAGATCGACTGGGTGCTCTCGGGGGTCAACGCCGGAGCCAACCTCGGGGTCGACGTCTATATGTCGGGGACGGTCGGAGCGACCCGCGAGGCGGGGCTGTTTCACGTACCGGCGATCGCGCTGTCGCAGTTCATTCGTCACAACGGACCGTTCGACTGGTCGAAGGGGGCGGTGATGCTGAGGAGCACGCTCGAAACGCTGCTGCTCGGGCGTCGGCCGGTTGCCGGAGCGTATTTCAACGTCAACTTTCCCGACCCGAGGGATGTGGCCGAGTCGGCTCGGCTCATCGAGTGCGCTCTCGATCCGCACCCGCTGCCGGTTGCCTATCACCCGGCCGGGCAGGGCGTGATGTACGGGATCGACTACTTCAACCGACCGTGCGATCCCGGAACCGATGTCGACGTCTGTTTCGGCGGTGCGATCAGCCTGACCGAGGTGGTCCCGGTCTGTGCGGCGCATGCGGCGGCCGATTCGTCGTGGCGGTCACAGGCGAGCAGCGAGTAGCCGCTACTTCTTCTTCTTCGCCTTCGGCTTTGCCTTCGCCTTGGGATCGACTCGCACGCCGACCTTCTTCAAGGCGGCGATCTGTCCGCCCTTGGCGGCGTCCGAGAGCGGGTTGCCCGAGACGTAGAGGTTCCAATAGGGGGCAAAGCGTCGGTCGCCCTTGGCGTCCTTCTGGGCCATCGTGACCAGCGGGCCCAGGTCGGTCACCTTGTTGCCTTCCAGGAACGTGTACCTCAGTTCGGTCATGTTGCCCAGCGGCGTGATGTCCTTGACCTGGTTGTTCCTCAGGGCGAGGTTGGCGACCCACTTGAGTCCCTTCAGCGGGGCGAGGTCGACGACCTTGTTGTTGTCGAGGTAGAGACTCGAGAGCTTCTCGAGCCCCTTGAGCGGTGCGACCGAGACAACCTTGTTGTTGCTGAGGTAGACGGCCGAGAGCTTCTTGAGGCCGGCCAGGCCATCGAGTTTCACGACCTGGTTGTGCTCCAGTTGCAGGTACTGCAGCTTCTCGAGTTTCGCCAGCGGTGCGACGTCGGCGATCTTGTTCTTGGAGAGGTCCAGCGACTGGACGTTTTTCAGGCCTGCCAGCGGCTTCAGGTCGGTGATGCCGTTGTTGGAGAGGTTGATCAGTGCCAGGTTCGGGCACTTCTCGAGACCGGCGAGGTTGGTGATCGACTTGCCGGGAGCCTCGAGGAAAAAGATCGTCTTGAGGTCAGCTTCCATGATCGGATCGGTCTTGGCCTGCTTCTTCTTCAGGATCGCCTTGATGACCGCTTCGAGCTTCGCGTCGGTGAAGATCTTCTTGGCCGGAGCCTTCTTCTTGGCCTTGTCGGCCTTCTTGGCCTTGTCGTCTTTCTTGTCCTGGGCCGTGGCGGGTCCGCCCTGAACGACGAGCAGAACGGTAAGCAGGACGGCCGAGAGGGCGAGGAGGCTGGTCAGTCGACGCATGATGGGTGTCCCCGGAGTGACTCTGGAGGTGTTCGCGTGGTAGGTACCTGGTCAATTGCTTCGATCAGTGTAATCCGGCGACTGAGCCGTGGACAAGCGACGGCGGGTTCGTCAATCGCCGCTTGAGACCAGCAGCGACTGGAAGCCTCCATCGGCCGGCATCCCCGGCACATGCGTCCGCCGTTCGATTTGCTCGAATTGCGGCCACTGCTCGAGGAACTCGTCCACCACCAGCTCGTTCTCGATCGGTTCGATGCTGCAGGTCGAGTAGACCAGTCGGCCTCCGGATCCCAACACCCTGGCCGCCTGTCCCAGCAGTCGCTGTTGCAGCCCGCTCAATCTCGCCGGTTCGTCGGGCTTCAGCCGCCAGCGAGCCTCGGGCCGCTTGCCCAAGACCCCGGTATTGGAGCAGGGCACATCGACGAGTACCGCGTCGAAGGGGCCCTCGGGGAAATCCTCGCCCGACTCACTGACCAGGACCGGCTCGATGATCGAGAGCCCCAGGCGGTTGGCTGCCGGGGCGATCAGTTCGAGTCGGTCGGGTTGTGAGTCGGCGGCGAGCACCTGGCCCTGGTTCTGCATCAATTCGGCCAGGTGAGTCGACTTGGTGCCCGGTGCTGCACAGAGGTCCAGGACACGTTGGCCGGGTCTGGGTGCTAGCAACTGGGCGGCTGCGGCGGCCGAGGGGTCCTGCACGGTGAAGTGACCCTCGGAAAAACCGGGCAGCCCCGGCACAAAGGCGGTGCCCCCCAGCCGGATCATCGGGCCGTCCTGGTGAGTCGCCTCGATGTCGCCGTCGGCCAACGCGGAGATCACATCAGTCGGGTTGGCCCGCAGCGGATTGATCCTCAACCAGGTCGCCGGAGGCGAGTTGAACCAGACGGCCATCCGCAGCAGTTCCTCGAAGTCCAGCCGCTGGGACCAATTCTCGACCAGCCAACCCGGCAGGCTGCCGGCGGCGGCGATGTAGCCGGCGGGGTCGGCCTGGGGATCCGGCAGCAGTGGCCTGGCCAGTTGCAGGAAGCGGCCCGGTCCGGTGGGAATCGCATCGGCCGCGGCGGTTTCGGCTGTTCCCTCACCGAGGTCTCGTTGCACCGATCTCAACACGCCGTTGGCAAACCCCCTCCAGCGTGCCTTGTTCAGCCAACGAGTCAACTCGACCGTTTCATGAATCGCGGCGTGTTGCGAATGGGATGAGAGGAACAGCAGTTGGTAGGCGCCCAGCTGCAACAGCATCCACAGGTCCGCTTCGACCTGCTCGGGCGGACGCTTGATCTGCGGCCGCAGGACGGCGTCGAGCGTCCCCTGGCGTCGGATGACTCCGTAGGTCAACTCGCAGGCCAGCCCGCGGTCGGCCGTCGAGATGCCGTCGGTCCTGGAGAACGCCGTTTCGAGCAGTCCGGCTGCGAAGCGGCCCGTCTCGCGCCACTGGCGGAGCACGGTGAAGGCGATCTGTCGTGCCGTCTGCGGCAAAGCCGTCATCGAGCGGCTCCGCACAGCCGGTCCAGATCGTCGAAGAAACCGGGGTAGGTCTTGGAGGTGCAGTCGGGGTCCTGGATCACGATCCCCGGTGCGGCCAGTCCGGCCACCGCGAAGCTCATCGCCATCCGGTGGTCGTCGTAGGTCCGAATTTCGGCCGGCAGCAGCGGTCCGGGGTGAACCGTCAGCCCGTCGTCATGTTCCTCGACCTCCAGGCCCAGCCGGCCCAGTTCGGTCGCCATCGCGGCGACCCGATCGGTTTCCTTGTGTCGGGCATGAGCGATTCCGCGGATGCGGGTGGGACCCCTGGCGAAGGCCGCCACCACGGCCAGCGTCTGGGCCGTGTCGCTGAATTCGTTCATGTCGACATCGATACCGGTCAATTCGCCGCCTGAGACCGTGATCGAGGGATCAGGTCCCACTCGAGTCTCCTCGACCGTACACCCCATCCGTGCCAGGCACTCGACAAACGCGATGTCGCCCTGCAGGGCGTTTCGGTCGAGTCCTTCGATGGTCACGCGACCGCCGCAAACCGCCGCGGCAGCCAGGAAGTAGCTGGCTGCGGTGGCGTCGGGTTCGATGTCGAGTTCGCAGGCCTGGTAGCCGGTGGGCGAGATGTTGAACGTGCCGCGGGGATCCTCGGTCACGTCGGCCTGCATCCGCGACATCAGTGCCAGGGTCATGTCGATGTAGGGTCGCGAGACGAGTGGCCCGTCGACACTCAGCGTGACGGGACCCGCGGCACAGGGGGCGGCCATCAGCAGTGCGCTGAGGAACTGGCTGGAGGTGTTTCCCGGCAGGGTGCTGCTGCCGCCGGCCAGGCCGTGGGCGGACAGCGTGACCGGTGGGCAACCGGTCTCGGCCACGCACGAAATCTCCACACCCAGGCCCCGTAGTGCCTCGACCAGGTCGGCGATCGGACGTTGCCGCATGCGGGAATTGCCGTCGAGGGTGAAGTGGCCCGTTCCCAGGCACAGCATCGCGGTGAGAAACCGGATGCTGGTACCGCTGTTGTGGAGGTCGAGTGCGGCCGATTCCCCCGGCACGCTGCCTCCGCCACCGATGATCCTCACCGTGCCGGTCTCAGGACCCTCGCTGATGCCCACGCCCAGTTCTGAGAGTGAATCGAGCATCACGCGGGTGTCGATACTCTCGAGTACACCGCCGAGGCGGGTCTGGCCACGAGCCAGTGCCGCCAGCACCAAAGCCCGGTTGGTCAGGCTCTTGGAGCCGGGCGGGCGGATGGAACCCCTCAGGGGTCCGCTGAGCGGTTGGATGGAACGGGGTGGTGAGGCCATCGACGGGCTTGCCGTGGCAAACGGCAGTTTCCAGAATCGGTACGGGACGAGGCAAAGGGTGGCGGGCCGATTTCGGGCGGGGAATCAAGTATGGACGGGCGGTCTTCAGGCGGGAAGAGCAGCACGGGGGCCGGGCGGAACCGTCCCGGTCAGTGGATCTGGGGCCGCCGCGTGGTGCTCGAGACGCTGCGAGCAGGCCGATGGCCGATCCGTGATCTCTGGATTTCGGAGCGGGTCGAAGCGGAGGTGGCCGACGAGGTGAGGCGGTTGAGCGAAGAGCTGGGTGTTGAGGTGCAGCCGGCCGATGCCGAGTCGATCCGGGCCCGCTGCCGCAGCGATCAGCACCAGGGGATGCTGGCCCGGTTGGGTGAGTACCCGTTCCGGGGGCTGGAGGAGTTGCTCGAGGGGGCCGGCGAGAGGCCGCTGTGGCTGCTGCTGGATGCCGTACAGGACCCTCACAACCTCGGGGCCATCCTGCGTTGTGCCGAGATCCTTGGTGTCGATGGGGTGGTGGTCTCAGGAGACCACGCGCCGATCAACGGGCACGTGGCCCGGAGTTCAGCGGGTGCTGCCAACCACGTCTTGATCGCGCGGTCCGAGAACCTGGTCGGGCTGGTGATGCGGTTGCGTCGTGATGGAGTCGCCGTGCTGGCGTCGAGTACCCGGGCGTCGGAGCCGGCCAGGAGCCGTGACCTCTTGGGTCCGCTGGCACTGGTGGTGGGCAACGAGGGTCACGGGGTGGCCCGTGACGTGCTGGAGGTCTGTGACGGGGAGATTGGGATCGAGCAGTCCGGCCGTACCGAATCGCTCAACGTGGCGGTCGCCACCGGAGTGTTGCTCTACGAGGTCGACCGCCAGAGGCGGGATGCCGGGGACGGGTCTGCATGCTCGAGTTGAAGAACCCACACAGCGTGCTGGCGGCCCTGGAGATCCGGGCCGGTGACGTGGTTGAGGTTCGCCTGGGTGAACAGTCACCCAGCGGGGCCTGGCAGCAGGTTGCCGAGTTGGCTCGCAGCGTGGGAGTGCCCGTGCGAACGGGTCGGATCGGTGGCGGTCAGCAGAAGCGGCGAGACAAGGGCGGCGAGAAGGCTCAGCGGGCGGGACGCACACCGCTGGCGGTGGCGGCCGTCCGCGAGCGGTCCGATGTCGGGCTCGACGAGTTGCTGGGGAGTGCCGGAGGGGAAGAGCACGGGATCTGGCTGGCCCTGGATCGCCTGCAGGATCCTCAAAACATCGGAGCCATTTTCCGCACCGCGGCGTTCTACGGAGTCCGCGGGGTGCTGCTGACGACCAACCAGTCGGCACCGCTTTCGGGCACCGCCTACGATGTGGCCTGCGGGGGCCTGGAACATGTCCCGTTCACGCGAGCCGGCAACCTGGCTCGAGCACTCCGCGGGGCCCGCGATGCGGGGTTGTGGGTGATGGGGACCAGCGAACGGGGGGAGGACGAGTTGCCCGAGGGTGCGGACCGGGACTGGCTGGTGGTGATCGGCAGCGAGGAGCGGGGCTTGAGGCGTCTGACGCTCGAGCACTGCGACGTCGTCTGCGGGATACCACCGCGGGGCGAAATCGCCTCACTCAACGCCTCGGTCGCAACCGCGGTGGTGTTGAGCGTGCTGGGTCGCTCCTAGGCAAACAGCTCGCGGACCACCCTCACCTCGTCGGTCCCTGTCAGCCGTTCGCGGAATCCGTGGCGGTCGAAGTAGAGGTCTTCGTGGTGCATGCCCATGGCATAAAGCATGGTGGCGTGCCAGTCGGCGACGCTGACCCGGTTCTCGACCGCCCGGTAACCGATCTCGTCGGTGGTGCCGTAGACCGTGCCGCCGCGGATGCCGGCTCCGGCCATCCAGATCGAGAATCCTGCCGGGCCATGGTCTCGACCGGCCTTCTTCGGATCGGAACCCGGCCGGACCTGTGCGATCGGCAACCGCCCGAATTCTCCGCCCCAGACCACCAGCACGTCATCGAGTAGCCCCCGCTCGGCCAGGTCATCCAGCAGGGCGGCGACCGGTTGGTCGGTGTGCTGGCAGGCTCCGACCAGGCTGGTGCCGATGTTGGCGTGGTTGTCCCACATCTGGCCGCGGGTGTAGATCTGCACCAGCCGAACGCCTCGCTCGACCAGCCGCCGGGCCATCAGGCAGCGGCGGGCATAATTGTCGGTCGTGCTGTTGCCGATGCCGTAACGCTGTTGCGTCTCCTTTGTCTCCTGGCCGAGATCCAGGGCGTCCGACGCGGTCATCTGCATCCGCGCGGCCAGCTCGTAGCTGGAGATGCGAGCGTCGAGCCGCAGCTGGCCGGGCCGCTGCTTCTTGTGGATCCGATCGAGACGGGCCAGCAGACGCCGGCTGGCATCGACCACCAGCTCGGGACGCTGGCGGGACTTCTCGGGCTTCAGGTTCAGGATCGGCGAACCGGTCGGACGCATCCTAGTGCCCTGGTAGACCGGCGGCAGGTAGCCCGACTGCCAGTTCTGGATCTCGTTGACCGGCAGACGACTCTGGGGATCGTCTAGCACGACGTAGGCCGGCAGGTTCTGGTTCTCGGTGCCCAGCCCGTAGGCGATCCACGAGCCGAACGAGGGGAGACCGGGTAGCAACTTGCCCGACTGGATCTTGTAGAGAGCCGGTTCGTGGTTGGGGTGCGTGTTGTACATCGAGCGGATCACGGCGATGCGGTCCACATGGCGGGCGGTCTCGGGCAACAGCTCGCTGACCCATGTGCCGCTCTCGCCGTACTGGGCAAACTTCCAGGGACTCCGCATCAGCCCGCCGGCCGCGTGGGGACTCGAGACGTCGGCGGCCAGGTCCTTGAAGACCGACTGACCGTGGTGCCTGGTGAGCTTGGGCTTGGGGTCGAAGAGGTCGACCTGGCTGGGTCCCCCCTGCATGAACAACTGGATGATCGCCCTGGCACGGGGGCGGGCGTGAGGCTGCTTGGGGGTCAGGTCGTAGAGCCGCGGTGCTAAAGCGGCGCGCGAGTCGGCCGCCAGCAGGCCCGAGCCGCCGTAGAGGTCCCGGCCAAAGAGGTACGCCAGCGCGGTGCCGTAGAGTCCGTCGGTGGCACTGCTGAAGAAGTCGCGGCGAGCGATGGGGGTGGTCATGGGGATGTCAGTCGATAAAGAGGAATCCGGCTGAGTTGAGCAGGGTGTGGCAGTAGGTCGAGAGTGCACGTTGGGACGGCGGGGTCTTCTTGCTCGTCTTATCGGTCGTGCCGGGCTCTTGCCGCCGCAGCCGCCACAGCCGGGTGAGTTCTTCCAGGGCCGCCAGCCCGATTTCTCGTTCGGCATCACTGGGCATGCGGCCCATCGCCAACTGGTAGCTCCGCTCGATCTGCTTGTACGGCTGCTTGCCCGCTTCGCGAGCGACTCGCTCGGCGAACGAATCAGCCAAACTGCGGATCATGGTGTCGTTGAAGAGGTGCAGGGCCTGGCTGGCGACGGTCGAATCGGGACGCTCGACGCAGTTGGGGATCATCTGCGGCAGGTCGAAGGTCTCGAGAATCGTCGGCATGTGCTTGCGGCGGTGACGAATGTAGATCGATCGTCGCCAGCCGTCTGGGGATTCTCGCGAGGTGACCAGTCCGTCGGGGCGTACGTCGACGGGATCGGGCGGTCCGAATGGCGAATCGTGCAGCCGGCCGGCGACGGCCAGGATGCTGTCCCGAATCACCTCGGCCTCCATCCGCTTCAGAGGCATCCGCCACAACAGCCGGTTCTCGGGGTCGACCTCCTCGGCCGCCGGACGGATCGCCGAGAGCTGGCGGTAGGCGTTTGAGTTCATCATCACCCGGTGCATCTGCTTGATGCTCCACTTTTCCTCGATCAGCGTTCGAGCCAGCCAGTCGAGCAGTTGAGGGTGCGAGGGACGGGTGCCGGCGTTGCCGAAGTTCGAGAGCGTTTCGACCAATCCTCGGCCGAAGTGGTGGAACCAGATGCGGTTGACCATCACGCGGGCGGTGAGCGGGTGGTCGGGATCGACCAGCCAGCGGGCCAATGCCAGGCGGCGGCCGGTTGAACGGGCACCCGGCCAGGGTGGCCTGGCGGCAAACGGTGTCCGGCCGTCAGTCAGGACGCTGGGCACGCCCGGACCGATCCGGTGACCCGGCTTGTTGTACTGGCCGCGTCGGAACAGCCAGGTCGGAGACGGCTCGCCCCGATCCCACAACGCCCGGATCTGTGGCTCGGCAGGCAGCTCGGCCTGTAACTTCTTGACCCGGTCGTTGGTGGTGGTGGTGAGCTTTTTGAACTGGGGGTTCTGTTTCTTGAGTGCCGCGGTGGTGATCGTGAGTCGTTTTTCGAACTTGCCGGCCAGGTACTTTTGAACCGTGTCGCGTTCGCCCTTGGGGGTGGCGAGCATCTTGCGGAGGTCGCCGCGGATCGCCTCAGGCAAACCGGCCAGTCGCTTCTCGGCGTGCTGCTTCTGCAGGGTCGCCTGGCGGTCGGTGAGGGCCTTCTTGACCGCGGCGATCTGCTTCTCAACGGCCGCTCGAGCCACCTTGTGCTGCTGCTGCTCGGTGGAGGTCAGGTAGGGCAACACGCGGCCGACCGCCTTGCTCTTGGTCTGGCCCGGGACGAAGGAGGGCTTGAGCCAGTCGTAGACGTCGTAGGCACCTCCGAAGACGGCGACCAGCCGGTAGTAGTCCCGCTGCGGAATCGGGTCGTACTTGTGGCTGTGGCACTGAGCACACTTGATGGTCAGTCCTAATACGGACGAGCCGAGCACATCGATCTCGTCGATGACCACCTCGAACCGCTCGACCACCGTGTTGACGATGTCGCTGCCGGTCCCATCGGGTGCCTGTCTCAGGAACCCCGTCGCCACCAGGTTGTCTCGCAGCTGCTCGGTGATCGTCTCGGCACCCGCGTAATCGGCCAGTTCGTCGCCGGCGATCTGTTCGAGCAGGAAGCGATCGTAGGGCTTGTCGGCGTTGAAGGCTCGGATCACGTAGTCACGATATCGCCACGAGTGGGGCCGGATCGGGTCGGCCGAGCGTTTGCCTTCGGAATCGGCGTAGCCGGCCAAATCGAGCCAGTAGCGGCCCCAGCGTTCGCCGTAGTGGCTGCTGGCCAGGTAGCGGTCGACCATCCGCGAGTAGGCACCCGGTTGAGCGTCACCCAGGAACGTCTCGACCTGCTTCCACGTCGGAGGCAGGCCGGTCAGGTCAAAGGCCACGCGACGCACCAGCGTCAGGCGGTCGGCCGGTGGTGAGTACTTCAGCGATTTCGCTGCGAGTGCCGACAGCAGGAAGGCATCGATCGGGTTGGCGACATCCGCGGCGAGTGTCTTGTCGTCGAGCCGGGGGGCTGCGTGTTTGAGGGGTTTGCGGAACGACCAGAAGTTACGGTCCTCGCTGCTGACCAGCGGGTCGTTGTGAGACGTGGCGACGTCGGGAATCACGTCGATCCGCGGTGCACCCGCGGCGATCCACCCGCGGATCGTCTCGAATTCGCCTGCTTCGACCGGCCGGATCCCGAAATCGACCAGCAGTCTCGGAGGCGGCATGTCGCGGTCGTGGATCTTCTTGACCAGCAGGCTCTCTTCGGGCTTGCCCGGCACGATGGCGGGCCCGGTCTTGCCACCCTTGAGCATGGACTGGCGGGTCCTGAGATCGAGGCCGCCCTTTTGCTGGCGGCCGCCGTGGCAGACGACACAGCGAGTGAACAGGATCGGCAGCACGTCTTCCTGGGTGAGTGTCGCCTTGACGCTGAAGGCTCCGTAGCGGGTCCTGGCTCCTCGGCGAACCCAATCGGTGATCCGAGCCACCTCGGCGGCGGTCGGTCGGTTCTTGCCGTCAGGCGGCATGGCGCCTTCGGAGAGCACTTCGACCAGCAGGCTTTTGTTCGGCTTCCCGGGCACGACCACCGCACCCGATTCGCTGCCCTGCTGGATGCCGGCCAGGCTGCCCAGGTCGAGTTTCCCCTTGGTCTTGCCATTGGCGTGGCAGCGTCCGCAGCGGGCCACCAGCAGCGGCTGGATGTCGGTCTCGTAGATCGACGCAGCAGGGGGTGCCGCGACGGCCGACGAGGTGAGCGGGCCGGGAAGGGCCGTGGCCAGGGCGAACAGCGGAAGAAGGATGTATGCGAGGATCCGCATGCAGCACCTGCTCAAGGAAGCGGCCGGGTCGGGGTCGATCGAGACCGACCCGATCAGCTTCAGACTAGCGGCCCATCTCGACGCCGGTCAATTCGGACCGCCGGCTGATCAGCGTTTGGACGCCTGGGTCACCCTGGCCAATTCCGACTGGAACCTCTGGGCGAACTTCTGGTCGCCGGCGAGGTGCCGGTTGGCCATCGCCAGCTGCTTGCGAATCCGCTCGACGGCCTGCACCAGGGGCGTGATCACCCGGTCGGTGATCTCCTGGGAGCTGAACGCTTCGAGTTCCTTGAAGGTTTGCACGTCGAGGAACTGGAAGATCTGCCGGGCCCCGAAGTCGCCTCGGAACTCCATGTCGAGTTCGGCCGTACCGGCGATCCGCGGTCGGCCGAGCGAGGCCTTCTTGACCGCCTTCTTGACGGGCCGCTTGCCGGGTCTCTTGACGGACTTGTTCCGCGTGGCCGGTTTCTGCTTGACCGTCTGCTTGCGTGCCATGGGACGTGAGGTGTTTGTGGCGAGAGTCGATCAGTCGGAGACGACCTGGAGTGCGTGGCGGATTTCCTGTCTCGAGAGGAGTCCTTCGAGCCGTCGGGCGAATCCCGGGGTGACCTTCCAGCGGCCGAGCACTCCGAACAGCTCATCAAGCCGGTCCTGATCGAGGCAGAGTTCGTCCTTGAGTCGCCGGGCTTCATCGGGAGGCAGGTCTTCGAACTGCGAGATGACCAGGAAGTCGCCTTCGCAGTCCAGGGCCATGTGCAGCTGCTTCATCGCCTCGGCCAGCCCGTCGTCCACGCCGCGGATCAGTCGCTGGGGTCCCTGTTCGAGCACGTCGGTGAACTCGTCGGGGTTGACTCGTGCCATCCGTGCCCCGGTCTCACAGGCCGCGAAGATCACCGCTTCATCGACCAGTGACGCGACGTGAGTTTCGGAGCAGACGTGTCGGTGCCAGGTCTCCGAGAGCAGGTCGAGTTGGACCTGGGGTGGGACGGATTTCAGGAAGGGCACCTGGGTCAGGAAGCCGAAGTTCTGCCAGGGGTCGCTGTCGAACTGCCTGGCCAGTACGAGGCGTTCGAGAGTTTCGTGGAAACTGGCCCGAAACGCCGCGTAGGTCAGGTCGGTCCGCGGCAGGGGATCACTGCAGATGGTCAGCATGGTCATTTCATGCTCACACACCCGCGAGGGGGTCTCAACAGGTTTCCCACCGTCCGAGGTGTGGTTTGCGCTGGTTGGCGATGACTGCGCCACAGACGTCGTACAGCCGGTACCACCGGACCCATTCCATTGGGCCACACGCACGGCGTCTAATCCCGGCGGCGGGTCAATCCCCGAATCGGCGTGCCGTTTGCCAGCACGGGGATCGGTCGTCCGGCGAAGTCGGCCAGCGCCAGGTGGTCGGCGTCGATCTCGAGGTGGTGATAAATCGTCGCCAGGAAATCGTCTCGACCTACGACCCGGTCCTTGGCGTCTTCGCCGCGGCTGTTGGTCGATCCGATCACCTCTCCCGCGGGGATGCCGCCACCGGCGAACAGGATCGAGGTGGCTCGAGGCCAGTGGTCTCGGCCCGGCTGCATGGTCCCCTTCTTGGCACTGGCGACGCCTTTGCCCGTGCTGGGGGAGTGCGAGATCTTGGGCGTCCGCCCGAATTCTCCGGTCACCACCACCATCACGCGTCGATCGAGGCCTCGATCGAACAGGTCCTCGATCAAGGCCGCCACCGCCTGGTCGTAGAAGGGGCAGCGGTGCTTGAGTCCTTCGAAGACGTTGTGGTTGACGGCGTGGTCGTCCCAGTTGCCGACCCGTCCACACAGCGACCCGTTGAAGGTCGTCGTCACCAGGTCGACTCCCGATTCGACCAGTCGCCTGGCCAACAGCGCCTGCTGGCCCCAGCGGTTGCGGCCGTACTTGTCTCGGGTGGCGGTCGATTCCTTGCTGATGTCGAAGGCTTTCTTGGCGGCCGGACCGGTCAGCACGTCCAGGGCCTGCGTCTCGAACTCATCGAGAGCCTTCATCCGCTGGTAGAGGTCGGCGTCTCGGCTGAGCCGATCGAGGCTCTTGCGCAGGCCGATCCGTTCTCGGATCCGGGCCAGCTTCTGCTTGTCGCTGAGTCCGATATTGGGCACGGCGAAGCTGCCGCTGTTGGGATCTCCGCTGACCGAGAATGGCTCGTAGGCCGGACCCAGGTAGGCCGCTCCGGCATAAGGCACCGGGTTGACTCCGACGTAATTGGGCAACCCACCGGTCGGCGCCTGTCTCAGCCGGTGGACGATCGAGAACAGGTCGGGGTGGTCGGGTTTCTGCTTGAGGATGCGGACGGGGTGTCCGGTGAGCAGTTGCTGAGTCCCCTGCTGGTGGCAGAAGCCCGAGTGCACCATCGATCTCAGCAGGCTAAACTTCTCGGCCACCCGCGCGTGATGAGGCAGCAACTCGCAGATGTCCATGCCGGGAACCCGCGTGGCGATCGGGTCATACGGGCCTCGGTAGGCCGATCCCGAGAGCGGCTTGGGATCGTAGGTCTCCAGGTGGCTGGCTCCACCCTGCAGCCAGATCAGGATCACCGCCGTGCGATCACCACCGGGTGTTGCTCCCCCGGCAGCCCGGGATGCGAGCAGTGCCGGCAGGGTCAACCCGCCCAGACTCGCCCTCAGCAACTCGCGGCGACCGATGCTGGTGCCGGGCGAGACGCTGGGGGTCGGGGGGGCCGATTGGCCGAATGGGTCGGAATCGAGATGGGGTCGTAAGGTCATCGCAGTTGCCTCGGTACCATTGGGTTGCACCTCGGGTCAAGGCCGTCGTGCGGATTGCCGGGAGCGCGATGTGGCTCACAATCGGGTTGCGTGTTGGGGACAGGCACCTTCGGAGCCAGTCCCGGCGGTCGCTGTTGTGAAATCGGCGGTGGTGTTTGTAGGCTAGCTGCACAGGCCAACCGGGTACTGGGTCTTTATCGGCACGCAGCACGCAGCACGCAGCACGCAGCACGCGGCACGCGGCACGACACGGCGGCTCGTCGCGGGAGTTTCGGACAGGACATGGCGAGTTCCGAGTCTCCAGGCGGCCGCAAGAAGCTGGGCCAGTTGGCCGCGACGGCCATCTGCGGCAACGACATCACCTCCAGCTGCCTGTACGTCTCGGCCCTGGCCACGATGGCCGCCGCACATCTCTCGGTGTTCTCGCTGCTGATCGTCGCGGCGGTGCTGTTTCTGTTCCGCAAGATCTACGCCGAGGTGGTCGGCGCGCTGCCGCTCAACGGCGGCGCCTACAACGCGCTGCTCAACACCACCAGCAAGTCCCGTGCGTCGGTCGCCGCCTGCCTGACACTGCTCTCCTATATGGCCACCGCGGTCATTTCCGCCATCGAAGCGGTGCACTACGTCGGCTCGCTGTGGGACGGGCTGCCCCAGATTGCCGTCACGATCGGGCTGCTGGCGGTGTTCATGATGCTGATGATCGTGGGGATTACCGAGAGTGCCAAGGTGGCGATCGGGATCTTCATCACGCACCTGATCACTCTCGCCGTGCTGCTCATCGCCGGACTCGTCTGGTTCCTGACCCACGACGCACACCTCGCCGACAACTTCGACCTCCAGGCCCCCATCCAGCGCCAGATGATCATCTCGGGCAAGATGCTCGATTCCAATGCCCGGACGACGGTGCAAAAGAACGAGGTCATCAGCGACGTCGAGATGCAGCTGGGCAACGGCACGCTGCCGGAATCGCTGGAGGTGTACTTCGAGGAGAAGGGGGTCGAGTGGGAAGGCGAGGGAGTGACACGGGTCGAGGGCGATCGGCACCGGTTCCGGATCGGGACCGGTGGCCTGGAGGTGCTGGTCCAGGCCGAGTCGACCGAGGCCGGCGGTGGCCGGGAACGCGGATTGGCGGTGCTGACCGAATCGAGCCTGATGGTGGCTTTGTTCTTCGGGTTCTGTGCCGCGATGCTGGGGATTTCCGGTTTCGAGAGCTCGGCCAACTTTGTCGAGGAGCAACAACCCGGGGTGTTCCCCAAGACGCTGCGGAACATGTGGATCGCAGTCTCGATTCTCAATCCTGCCATGGCGCTCTTGACACTGTCGGTGTTGCCCGTCGACGAGGTGGGGTTCCACAAGGACCACCTGCTGTCTCACCTGGGATTCCTGACCGCGGGCGGCTGGCTGAAGTTCCTGATCTCCATCGACGCCGCACTGGTCCTCAGCGGAGCGGTGCTGACGAGCTATGTCGGAGTCACCGGACTGGTGCACCGCATGACGCTGGACCGTTGCCTGCCTCAGTTCCTGTTGAAGAAGAACAAGAGGTTCGGCACGACGCATCGGATCGTGATCGCCTTCTTCCTGCTGGCCGTCTCGGTGCTGCTGGTCACCGGCGGAGCACTCGAAGCCCTCGCCGGGGTCTACACCCTGTCGTTCCTGGCGGTGATGGTGCTCTTCGCGGTGGGCAACATCCTGCTGAAAGTGCGTCGCCAGCGATTGCCTCGACCCGAACGGGCTCCCTGGGTCTTCGTGGTGATCGGCACCACAGCGGTGGCCGCCGCGGCGGTGGGAATCGCCATCGATCAGCCCAAATACTTCATGGTCTTTCTCTACTACTTCATCCCGGCGCTCGCGGTGGTGATGATCATGCTCTGGCGGGTCGGGCTGCTGAAGTCGGTGCTGGGCATCGTGCAGTACCACAGCCGGTGGGTGCTGCAGTTCTTCGGAGGCATCTCGAAGGCGATCGAAAGGAAGATCGACCAGATCAACTCGCAGCAGGTCGTCTTCTTCACCCGAGGCGACATGGTCGACAACCTCAGGCGCGCCGTCGAATACGTCCGCGACAACGAGCAGACGAAGCGGATCAAGGTGGTGACCGTGGCCGAGGAAATCTCGACGATCTCCGACAAGATCGAGCACGACCTGAAGGTGCTCGACGAGGCCTACCCCGAGATCGACCTCGAGTTCGTCAAGCTGGAGGGGACATTCTCTCCGGCCCTGATCGACCGACTCTCGACGGAATGGAAGATCCCGAAAAACCTGATGTTCATCGGGTCGCACGGTGAGAAGTTCAAGTACGACCAGGCATCTCTCGGCGGTGTCCGCCTCATCATCTGAACCCCGCAACCAGACCACAGGAATTGGGGTCAGTCCGCCTGCGGCGGATTGAATAGTGAATAGTGATGTTCGCCGTGGCAAACCTGAGAAACTGGGGGGGCCACTATTCACTATTCAAGCTCTGACCCCAACCGGTTGGGGTTGGGTGACGTATCTTGGGGTGATGGATTCTGCTGTTGAGTTGGGCCATGTCTGATCGTTACTACGCCGCTTGCTGCCAGACGGATTTTGACTGTCCCTCGGATCGGGACGAGATCGCCGAGCGGACCCGGCGGATGTGTGCGATTGCCGAGGGGACGATCGTTGGGTACGAACCGTTTCACGACGTCAGGCTGCTGGTTTTTCCTGAGTTTGCTCATGCCGCACCGATCTACGACTCGGTCGAAATGCTCAAGAAACGGCTCGCGGTTGAACTCCCCAACGAGCACACCGACCGTTACCAGGCCCTGGCGGCCAAGTACGGCTGCCTGATCCAGACCGGGACCTTCATCGAGTCGGATCCGGCGTGGCCGGACGTGCTGTTCAACACCACCTGCCTGGTCGGATCCGGCGGAGTGCTCTCGAAGTACCGCAAGGTCAACCCCTGGATTCCCTGGGAACTGCACTCCAGCCCGCACGACCTGGACGGCTACAGCGACGATCCCTTCCCGGTGGTCGACACCGAGTTGGGAAAGCTGGGCGTGGCGATCTGTTACGACTGGCTGTTCCCCGAGACGATCCGGCAGTTGGTCTTTGGCGGGGCCGAGGTCTTGATCCGCGTCTCGGCCTACATGGATCCGTGGGGTGCGACGCCACCGATGGACTGGTGGACGCTGTTCAACCGGGCCCGCGCGGTAGAGAACACCGCCTATGTGGTCGCCTGCAACCAGGGCGCGTCTCTGGAGCACTACCCTCCGTTCAGTTGGCCGGGGGGGAGCATGGTGGTCGATTACGACGGCCGGATCCTGGCTGCTGCCGATGCGGGACCCGGCGAAAGAGTGGTGGTGGCTCCGATCGACGTGGCGGCATTGCGAGCCGAACGCCAGAGACGGATCGGTCACGACATGCGGAGTCATCTCCGCAGCGAAGTCCACACCTACCTCGAGCGGCCCTGGCTGCCGCCGGCCGACGAGCATCCTCTGAGTGGTGATTCCATCAAAGAGCGGATCGAACAGGGCCGAGGGCGAACGGGAATCCCTCGGAGTCCCACGACAGGAGAAGACCGATGATCGACGTCCGTTCACCACGTTTCTGGTTGCCGGTTTCGCTGGTGCCGGTGGTGCCGCTGTTGCTGCTGGCCATGTGGGTCGGTTGTTCCAACGATCCTCCCGCCGGCAGTTCCGGTGCGGTCGGCAAGAGCCGGGACGACGGGGCATTTCGGGTGACGCTGGAGATGATTGCCGAGAACAACCGCGGCGCGGGGCTGATGGAGCAGTACAAGTACAAGCAGGCGAAGGAGGTCTTCCAGGCGTTGGTCGACGCTCACCCCGATTGGCTTGATGCGAAGGTCAACCTCGGCATCGCCGTGCTCAATTTCACTCAAAAAGGCGCCGCGGCGGTTTCGATTCTCGAGCAGGTTGTTGCCGAGGATCCCGATCATGCGGCGGCGACCTACTGCCTGGGCGTATCGCTGTTTCACGCCACCCGCATTTCTCAGGCCAGGGTCCAGTTCGAGCGAGCCGTCGAGCAGGACCCTCTGGACGCCTACTCGGCCTACTTCCTGGCCCGTTGTCTCGAGGAGGACGAGCCGGTCCGAGCGGTGCAGTTGCACCTGAAGGCGCTGGAACTTGAGCCGTACTTCCAATCGGCTCACTACCGCTGCTTCGACCTGCTGCGTCAGGTCGA
>CAUZEQ010000015.1:0-30999 GCA_963578885.1 Planctomycetota bacterium | reverse complement strand
GGCCTCGGGAGCCACCTCCGCTCCCGGCTCCCACGACGACGGCACGATCGATGTGCTCACGCTCGGCGGCTCGGTCATGCTGCAGATCGAGCCGGTTCTGGAGATCCGTCTTCGAGAAGAACTCGGAGAGCACATCCGCTTCTACCACCTCTCGACCACCGCGCACACTTCTCGAGACAGCCTGCTGAAGTACCGGCAGCTGGCCGGTGGCAGATTCGACGTGGTGATCTTCTGCCACGGCATCAACGACGTACGAATGAACTACTGGCCCAAGTCACGCTTCCAGGCCGACTACACCCACTGCCCCTGGTACGCTCACCTTGCCCATGACACACAGCTCGGCCAACTCACACTCTGGAATCGCGTGGTGCAGTTCACCAAGCAGGAGGGCCTCGGCCCGCCATCTGCGTCCGACTACCTCCTCGGCAGCGATCTCAAGACCCCCCCGGCCTTCGAGAACAACCTGTCGCAGTTGGCCTCCGAGGCGGCCGCTCGAGACGACCGGGTCGTGTTTCTGACGATGGCCTCGTACCTGCCCACCGGCTACACACGCAGGGCATTCCAGGACGGAGCACTCGACTACGGAGCCGGCGACGCGCAGTACGCGGTCGAGTTGTGGGGCGAGCCGCGGCAGGTCATGGCGGGGATCGTCGAGCACAACCGACGCACTCGAGCCGTCGCCGGTCGTCACGAACATGTCCGGCTGGTCGACATCGAGGCATCCATCGAAGCCTCGGGGCAGAACTTCAGCGACGTCTGCCACCTGACCCGATCCGGTCAACAACGAATCATCGGTGAGCTGGTGCCGGTGGTGGTTGAGATAGTCAAGAGCCGCTGAGGCTCCGCCGGAGGGGGTTCCCGTCGGTCTCTGGCCAACCGCAAACCGGCATCAGCGGCATCAGCGGCAGGACCGGAAGAATCGGCGTGTCCCGCAGAACCGGATTCATTCGCAGGATTCGCTCAACCGATAGATACGTAGGTGTTCGGTCTTTCTGTCTCAATATCACGGTGTTTCGAACGTGTCTCGACCCAGTCTTCGGGAGTTCCTGACGGCGTTGATTGCGCTGTATTTCGGGGTGACGTGCACGGTATTGGCCGAGAATGCCGAGGAATTGACGCCGCTGCAACGGCTCCAGCAACAGGTCAACGCCCAGGAAGCCGAACTGGAGACGCTGCGGCAGATTCTCGAGGGTCGGGAAACCGCTGACGCGTCACCGCCGAGTTCCGCGGAGCGATCTGAGCAGATCAGGCTCGTGACCGACGGACGGGCCGGAGACGTCGATGGCATCCCGATCGAAGACGTGCTGGCGGAATTCCGAAAGCAGCTCGACACAACGGTCCGATCGGGCACATCGGCGTCGCAGATGAAGATTGTCGGCCGCGTCCATGTCGACTACTGGGGCTACCCGGGCTCGACGGCGGGCATCAACGCGATCGAAACCGGCGACTCGACGATAACGCCCCAGGATCGACTCGGATTCCGCCGGATGCGGTTTGGCGTTCGAGGCAACGTGGCTCCGAATATGGAGTACCGGATCGAGGCGGAGTTCGCCGGCGGGAACAATTCGGAATTCCGTGACGCGTGGCTCGGTTTTCACGACATGTCGTTTCTGCAAACGGTACTGATCGGAAACCAGAAACGGCCCTACGGACTGGCTCACCTCAACAGCAGCCGCTTCAGTCTCTTCATCGAACGCGCGTTCGTGATCGAAGCGTTCAACCAGGACGCCCGCCGCCTGGGAATCGCCTCCTACGCAGTCTCCGATGATCTCGAATGGAACTGGCGATACGGGGTCTACAATCAGCGGTTGATCCAGGACGAGGGGCAGCACATCAACGACCACCTGCAGGCTGAGATCGCTGGCCGCCTGGCCAACACGTATCTCTGGGAAGACGATGGCCGCGATCACGCCCACTGGGCCATCAACGGCACGATTGCCCATCCCGATGGATCGGCCCCCAACGATGGCCTCCGCGACAACGAAGCCCGCTTCCGCCACCGACCTGAAGCCCGCAGCGTCAATCGCTGGCTCGACACCGGACGCATTGACGGAGCCGACTGGTACTCGGTGCTCGGATTCGAGTCGCTGGTGAACTTCGGGCCCCTGCAACTGTGTGGCGAGTACCAGAGCCTGTGGTTGGATCGCGATGCGGGATTCGGCGACAACGTGCACCTGATGGGCGGCTATGCCTACGCGGCATATTTTCTGACAGACGATCACATGGTCTGGTCGAGACGCGCCGGCACGCTGGGACGGATGACGCCTGGCGAGAACTTCTTCCTGGCATCCGACGGCGAAGCCGGAGGCTGGGGCGCGTGGCAGGTTGTGCTGCGATGGTCCTACGCCGACTTTTCTGACCAGGACGTCCTGGGAGGCGTCGGCGAAGCCCTGACCGTGGGTGTCAACTGGTACTGGAATTCCAACGCCCGCATGCAATTCAACTACATCGACGGACGAATCGCCGATCGCTCTGTCAACGACTCAAACGGTCTGACCTTCACCGGTGGCGACTACCAGATCATCGGCGTCCGGTTCATGATCGACTTCTAGGATCGTCTCCCAGACCCAGGACGTTCCCCCCGTGGCCGCATCCTCGAACGCCCGGCCAAGTGATCAAGTGGCCCGGCCCTTGGGCCTGGTTCCTCGGGTGAGGGGCACAGTGTGTGCCCCCAGGGCCGTGGGACCGGCTCCGAAAGTGGTCACGTTGCTCGTGGCTCTGACGGCCTGGCTGCACGGCACATCCTGTCTGCTGGGCCAGGAGACCTCAGCGAACGGGTCGCTCGGACAGTTGTCCGCTCAGTCCGACGACACCTCCTTGCTGCAGGACCTGCAGCGGCGACTGGAGGCCCAGGAACTGGAGATCCAACGACTCAAGACGAATGCTCTCCGAGCAACCTACGACAGCGGATTCCTGTTCCAGACCTCCGACCCGGACGCCGTTCCGTTTGCGCTGAAGGTCAATGGACGCATGCAGGGCCGCTATACCGGTTTCTCCGGCAGCGGCAGCAGCCAAACGCCTCGCAACCACTTCGAGATCGAACGAGGCCGCCTGGAGTTCCGGGGTCACATGTACGACCCCCAGTTGCAGTTCTTCTACAACCTCGACGCCGACACCGACGACAACCACGACGTGAAGTTTCACGACTTCTGGATCAACTACAACTTCGATGACGCGTTCAGGCTCTACTTCGGCAAACAGAAGGTCGCTTCGGGCGAGATCTGGTTGCAGGCCTCGACCACCTTGCGATTTGCCGACCGTGACGTTGCCACCACGTTCTTCAAGGCCGATCGCACGATCGGTCTGCGAGCCGATGGAGTGCTGGGCGACGAGGGCCAGCACTACTACCAGGCCCTCGTCGGAAACGGCCTGAGATCGACCGATCTCGAAGCAGCCGACATCGATGACCTGTTCGTCTTTTCGCTGCTGCATTGGACCGACTTGGCCGGCAAGGTCGGCAGCGGCTATTCGGATCTGGCCTGGCACGAGGATCTGGCGGTACGACTGGGGCAATCGCTGACCTATACGAACCAGAACGAAGCGGGGGACAGCAGCGTGCTGAGCGAAGCTCGCTGGGTCCGGCTGGGGAATGGAACACCGCTGACTGAAACCGGAGCCCTGTCACCGGGCGTCACTGTCAACGGGTTCGACTACTACCTCTATACCGCCTTCCTGATCGCCAAGTACCAGGGCTTGAGCGTCAATTCCGAGTTCTATTACCGGTGGCTCAACAACTTCGACACCAGCGGAGGATCGGTCACCGGCGACATCGACACACGTGGATTCGTCGTCGATGTCGGGTACATGCTGGTGCCAGAGTCGCTGGAAGTCATGGCGCGTGTCGACGCTGTCAACTCGGCCTTCGGAGACACCTGGGAATTCGCCGCCGGCATCAACTGGTTCATCAACGGCACACACACGCACAAGCTGACTCTTGACGTCTCCGAACTCGACGGTGTGCCCGCCGGCAGTTCCAGTCCCAACTTCGAAATCGGCCAGGTCGGAACACTGTTCCGGCTGCAGTACCAGGTCGCCTTCTAGCCCGCCTGCGGGGATTGAAAACCGGGAGCCCGGGGTCGTTCTTGGCCTAGCGCCATCCGGAGAAGTAGAATGCGCGAACGATGCGGGGTTGGGCTGGCCCGGCATCAGTCGCACTTCGAGAGGTCGGCTCTCACTGGCCGGCCTCTCTTGAGACACGGAGCAAGGGACCAGCGACAATGACGAACCCGTTCGGACCGGATGGATACGATCGACGTGCATTCCTGGCGTCAACCGCCGCCCTGGGCGCGGGGGCGCTGGGGCTGGTCGACAGCGACGTGTTGGCTGCTGTGCCCCCCGATTCCTCCCAGGTGGTGACCGGCAAGAACGCACAACTGGTCGTGCACAACTCCGCGATCCCCGTGCTCGAAACACCATCCGGGCTGCTCGATTCGCAGATTACACCGCTGGATGTCCTGTTCGTCCGGAACAACCAGCCGCTGCAGAACGCTGCCACCTTGAAACCGTTTCCCTTGAAGGGCTGGAAGATCGCGCTGACCGGAAGAGTCGAGGAGCCACGCAGCCTGGACGCGGAAATGCTGGCCGAGATGGAGCAGGTCGAGCACGAGATGGTGCTGCAGTGCTGCGGCAATGGACGATCGCTGTTTGCCGATTCGGTGAAGGCCAAGGGGACACAGTGGACCCGCGGCGGGATGGGCAACATCCGTGTCAGCGGAGTGCGTCTCCGAGACGTGGTCAGAAAACTGGGTGTTCGCATCGGCAGGGGGGCCCGGTTCCTGACCGCCGAGGGCAAGGACGCCCCGCTGCCGGACAAGGAGGATTTCGAGCACAGCTTGCCGCTGGACGAGGCGATGGAACACTCGCTGCTGGCAACACGGATCAACGGCCAGCCGATCCCCGCGGTGCACGGTGGCCCGGTCCGGCTGATGACACCCGGTTTCTACGGCACCATGCACATCAAGTGGGTCTCGCGACTGCGATTCGAAGATGACGAGACCGACAACTACAATCACATTCCCCGCTACCGTGTGCCTCGTGAACGGCTGCGGCCCGGGAGGCCGATCACCTACACGTTCTCAAACAGCAAGGCCTGCTGGCGGATGAAAACCAAGTGCGTGGTTCTCTCGCCACAGCCGGATGCCGCCGTGATGGCCGGCAAACCGTTCACCGTTCGTGGTGTCGCGTTCAACGACGGCAGCACGCGGATTGATTCGGTCGGGTTGTCGAGCGACGGAGGCCAGACCTGGAGCCGCGTCCGGCTGAGTCCTCCCCGCAGCCGGTTTGCCTGGTACCGCTGGTCGGCAACCGTCACGTTGCCCCCCGGAAAGCGGCAACTCTGGGCCCGCGCCGTCGATGCCCTGGGCCGCTCGCAACCGCTGAACGGCTCGATCCACTGGAATCCTTCGGGATACGAATGGAACGGTGTCGAGAAGATCGGCGTGACGGCCAGCTAGCCCGCCTGCGGCGGGTTGAATAACTCAGGTTCTTCCGAAAACAGCGACACCGATGCCACGGGACGAACATGCTGCACGGCCAAGCTGCACGGCCAAGCTGCACGGCCAAGCTGCACGGCCAAGCTGCACGGGTTGTTCAACCCGCCGCAGGCGGGCTAGCGGCTGTACCAGGCAATCGCTCGCGAGATGTCTCCGGTGTGGGCGAGCATCGCAATCTGCCAGCGATACTGGAACCGGTTGAACTGAGGTGTGTAACCGTGGTAGTGGTCGGCCAACTCGATCGCCTTGGCCACGTCGGCCGTCTCGAGCCGGTCGCGGCCGTCGGCGGCCGCCATCAAGCGGGCCAGCCACAGCATCGACGGAAAGACCAGTGCCAGGGAACGGAACCCCTCGATCAGCCCGAACCCGAAAAACGCCCGACCGCAAAACTGCAGCCCGGAGATCTTGACCCGAAAATAACGGCTGAACATCTCCTCGGCCGCCGGCGTCAATCCGCCGAAGGGCCGCTCGAGCTGCTCGAAGCTGACCGGTTGATCGATGTCCTGCATCGAGGGCACCATGTCACGGCCCAGGGCAAACCGGACTCCGACTCGCAGCATCCGCGTCCGTCCCCAGAAACCGGTCCGCCAGTTCGACAGCGAGTCGTTTCGAGCGTATTGGGCGGCGAGCATCCGGAACAGTAGCCGTCCGACTCGCGAGAGCGGTTCCGAATCACCCTGCCCGCCCAGTGCGATCGCCTCGACCTCGCTGCGAGATGTCTCGCGGAGGATCTCGACAAAGTCAACCAGCTGCGCGCTGCTCAGGCGGTCCACTCGAGACTCGGACACCAGATCGACGAACCGCACCGCCGAGGCCAGCTTGGTGGCGATCGGGACATCCGCCGGCGCGATCAGTTCTTCGAGCGAGTGGACAAACTGCCGGAACGGCACCCACTCGAGATCACCTTGGCGGCGGAGCCCCGGTGCCGGAGCCCGGGTGATCCCTTCGGGGACCACCTCGCGAGCCATCGCCTGCAGCACCTCCTGCTGGTCGGCCACTCTCTGGCCCCGGTTCTCGACCACCGACGGACAGCTGTACCGCAGGCTGACTGTGACCTGCCGGCCCTGGGGATGAAAGGCGTAGGGATAGACTCGGCAGGCCAGAGGCTTGGTCGGTTCACCGTACTTGGCATGAATCCGGCACAGGCCCGCCTCGTCCAGGAACACGCAGGCCCCGTCGGGCTTCTGGCCCAGTCGCCAGCGGCGGTTCCAGAACGGGCCGAGGTCGCGGACCAAAACCGGAGTCCCCTCGGTGAATTCGTCGTCGTCTTTCCACCCCTGCTCGAGGATCGTCTGCCGCTCTGCTTCGGTGATCTCCACCACGTGCCGCCTGCAGCACTCGCCGCAACTGTGGCAGCTCCAGTTCTGGATCGTCGGCAGTCGCAGGCCGAATCCGTCCATCAGTCTGTCCCGTCCCGCAGGCAATGCGTCGGTGACCCCATCAGTTCCCGACGTATCGTGCGTACAGCGACCGGGCCACTCCCAGGTCCTGGGTCCCCTTGATGATCGCCCGTCCATCGGCAAACACTGTCAGGTCCATTTGAGGCTCAGCGAGCACCAGCCTCAACAGGTACGGGTTGGACGTCACCTCACCGGTCCCCTCGAGCCGCCCGGCGAGTTCTTCCAGCGAGAGCGAGAGTCCGGGGGGAGGTGCGACCTGGACGGCGTTGCGGCCGCACAACACCGTGGTTTCGGTACCCCGTTCACCCCGCAGCCAGGGTCGCTCGCCGTCGACACACGCCGGACACCCCGCCCGCTCGCGGAGATCTCCCATCCCCAACTGGCGGAACGTCCCGTCCCAGACATCAACGACACTCAGCACACGCTCGACCTCTTCGCCGCGTCCGATGAGAATCTTCAACGCCGCCACGCTCTGCAGCGAGGCCACCACGTTGATCGCCGCTCCGAGCACCCCGGCCGTGTCGCACGTCTCGGCCGACCCCGGTGGCGGAACGTCTTCAATCAGACACCTCAGACAGGCCGATTCACCCGGAAAGATCGCCATCGTCTGACCGTGACTCCCCACGCAGCCCCCGTAGACCCACGGGGTGGAAGTCTCCAGCGCCGCGTCGTTGACCAGAAAGCGGACCTCGAAGTTGTCGGTGCCGTCCACAACCAGGTCGATGCCCTCGAAATACTTCAGGATGTTGGTGTGATCGATGTCGGCGACGATCGGGTCGAGCTCGATGCCGGAGTTGATCCGGGCGAGTTTTTCGGCGGCGGCAATCGCCTTGGGGACCCGGTTGGCCACGTCGTCTTCGTCGAAGAGGACCTGGCGCTGGAGGTTTGAGAGTTCGACGAAGTCGCGGTCGACTATCCGCAGGAACCCGACACCGGCACGGGCCAGGCTGTCGGCCAGCACGCTGCCCAATGCGCCGCAACCACAGATCAGCACCCGACTGGCAAGCAACCGACGCTGGCCCTCCTCGCCAATGCCCGCCACCAGCATCTGGCGACTGTAGCGTTCCAACCCGTCACTCATCGGCAACTCGACTCCTGACTCGACTCCCTGGACGACTCCCCGGACGACTGCGAGTACCACTCCGTCACTCGACTGTAGTCTACCGGCCAAGAAGCCCGCAAACCGCGTCCCACCGGGTGCGGCAGCCCGGAGGATCTGTCATCATCACACCCAACGACACATCCGGGCAGACCCAGGAATGAATCTCTCACCCGCCGATACCCAGGACATGAGGTTCCGCAGTCCCAGCCACGGTCGATTGCTGGTCCTCGTCGCGGTGATCGTGGTGGCTGTTCCCTTGATCGTGATCGGCTGGGTGAGCAGCCTGCCGGAGGAGGCGACCGGATTGGTCTCCTGCCGGGGTTCGATTCGTGTCAACGGACAAGCGCTGACCTCCGGCAAAGTCCTCACACGCCGCGACAATGCCACCAGCGACGAATCGAGCTCGATCGGCTCCATCGATGCGCTCGGAAAATTTCAGCTCTCGACCGACGGTCGACCCGGGGCACCGGTCGGACGCCACCGCGTGACCGTGCTGGCCGATGGCGGAACCGGAGGCGTCGAGATTCCCGAGGACTACAAGTCGCTGGAAACCACGATGCTCGCGATCGATATTCAGCCCGAATCCCGCTTCAACATCTTCACGCTCAATATCACCGCCGACGACTAGGCCGCTGCAGGCCGCCAGGGTCAGACTAGGCAGCACGAGTCATCTGGTCGTCGGGCTGTTGAGCATCCGAGACGTCCTCGGAGGGCACCGTCAACGGCGGCATCGGCACGCCGGACAGCTCCACCGCACGGTCGTTGAGATCGTCAACTGCCTGCTGAACCTCTCGAGTGTACTCGGCGAGTTCTTCTCGACGGATCTTCGGCGGCACGTGGATTGGCTCGCCGTAAAGCATCCAGGTCCGTCCAAACGGTAGCGGCACGATCATGTCGGTCCAGCTGCCGCGGATCAGGAACGTGTGATTCGACGCACAGGCCACCGGCACAATCGACACGCCGGCCCGAGACGCCAGGTAGACGACACCCTCCTTGAGTTCCCGGCGGGGACCTCGAGGACCGTCCGGAGTGATCGCCATGTGCAGCGTCTGAGTGATCTCGATCGCCTGCCGCAACGCCTGGGTGCCGCCCCGTGACGACGAACCACGCACGATCGCCATCCCCATCGCCGCAAATGCGCCCGCCACCAACGCCCCGTCGCGATGCTGGCTGACCATGGCCGAGAGATCGTAGCTGCGACCCGCGCAACCGCCGAACAGCAACTGCTCGTGCCAACCGCAATACAGGTACCGCTGGTCGAGGTTCCTGTTGTGAGGATTCACACCCTCGCAGAAGGCCACGACCTTCAGCCGCTGAGTCAGAAACAGGCAGCGGAGCATCCAACCAATCGTCCAGCCGGCGGCAAACGCCAGGCGAGAGCGCAGCGATTCACGGAACCGCCCAAACCACTTGAACACCACAGTTGACTCCGGGAACACGATCGAGGGACCGCATTCTAGTCATCCAGCCACAAAGGCCAAGACGAGTGTCTGGGAGTTCTCTAGCGAGACCTGTAACGACGCGGCTGGCCCTCGGGGCCGATCTGCACCGTGTAGCTTCTGCCACCCGGAGCCACCCGAGCCTTGACCCAGATCCCCTCGCAACCCTCGGTCTGACCTCCGTTGGCGATGTACCCGGCGGGAGCCTGCAGCTTGGGGTCGAGCTTGACGTTGCGGTGGAGCTGGTAGAGCGCCTGCAACGACTTGCACTCCCGTAACGTCTTCAGCACGCTCGCCGATCCCCCCTTGGTCGGGCCGTTGCACATCACCGCCACCCGCGGAGCGATCGCATTGACCAGCACCGGGTTGTTGCTCGAAGGCAAACCGTGGTGAGTCACCATGAACATGTCGACCTTGCCGATCGGGTTGTTCGGAGTCATCAGCTTCGCCTCGATGTTCCACGTCAGGTCGCCGCAGCACAGGAAACGGAACTTTCCGAAACTGAGCAGGAAGCTGAGACTCGCGGCGTTGTCCGACTTGTCCTCGGCCTGGGGCTTGTGCAACTTCGCAAACTTGTTCGGCTTGCCCGTGTTGGGGATCACCTTGCGACTGGCCGTGACGATCTTGATCGAATACGGCGTCTTGCCCGACCGCATCGGCAGGCTGTCTCCGGCCTTCAACGCCTTCGAACGGTTCTGCGAGGCCGAACGGTAGTCGGCCACGCGGGCCTCGAACTGCTGGTCCTCGGACAGGGCGTCCGGGATCCCACGGTCCCAGAAGTTCTTGATCTTGATCTTCGTCGAAAGCGCCGCGTGGTTGCCGTAATGGTCGCGGTGCCAGTGAGTCACCGCGGCATGGTCGATCTGCTTCAGGCCCGCCACGTCTCGCACCACGTGCAGGATCCGCTTCAGGTCGCGGCCGTTGTTGTCCGGGTAACCCGAATCGATCATCAGTGACTCACCCGACGGCGAAACAAACAGAGTGCAGGCGCCCCCCTCGACATCGATGAAGTAGATGTCCAGATGACCATCCTGGTCGGCCGCCGGCAGAGTCGAACCCCCGGCGAACGCGAAGACCAAAGCGACCAGCAGCGGTGTGATGACCGATCGGATCGGGCTGGGGATGCGGGATGAACCGTCGGCGGAACTGAAAGTCATGGCGGTCGGTCTCGTGGCGAAGGCTGGAAGTGAGTGGATGACTCAGCATATCCACGCCCCGCGACGATTTCACCCGTCGCCGGAGGTGGGCTCCTCAGGTGACTCGGCAGGTGACTCGGCAGGTGACTCGGCAGGTGACTCGGCAGGTGACTCGGCAGGTGGCTCGGCAGGTGGCTCGGACTGACCTTCGGTCTCCGGAGAAAACCGCCCGAGTTCGGTGTTGAAGATCCCGACCAGTGCGTGCAGGCAACAGGCGACGATCGGACCGATGAACACCCCCCACAGCCCCATCGCGTGCACTCCCCCCAGCACGCTGACGAAGGCCAGCAGAGGGTGCAGTTGGGTGTCACTCTGGAGCACGTGAATGCGGATCACGTTGTCGAGAGTCCCGATCACGCCGACTCCGAATAGAGTCAGGATGATCGCACCTTCCACGTGGCCGTCGAGCCCCAACCAGACGGCCACCGGCCCCCAGACCAGCCAGGCTCCGGTGACCGGGACCAGGGAGGTGAGAGTCGAGACGATGAAGAACAGGAAGAAGTGTCGTAAGAGGTCCGAGTCGAAGACCGCTCCGACGATCCAGAGTGCCACGGCGGTCAACGCGCCCTGGACCACCGCGGCCAACAGGGTGGCCGAGACCACGCTGCGGACCACCGTCTCGAATTCGGTGAGCAACCGCTGCTGGTAGTCGTCCTTGACCGGAATCAGGCGGCGGGCTCCGGCCAATAGCGCCGGGCCGTCGGCCAGGAAGTAGTACAACGCAATGCCAAACATCGCTACGCCGACCGTCATGCCGATCAGGCTGCCGACCCATCGGCCCAGTGTCTTTGTCGCAATCCCGGCACTGCGGTCGGCCAGGCCACGCATCGCATCGGCCAGGTCCTGCTTCAACGCGGCCTCGTCCTGGCCCGATACCTCCTCGATCAGACCCCAGTCGGCCGCCACGCGACTGATCCGACCCAACTGCTCATCCCAGTCGGCACTCCCGATCGCCTCGCGCGCCACCGAATACAACTGCAGAGTCGCAACCAGCACACCCACCAGCAACGGCACCAGGATGATCACCAGCACCGATCCGGTCGTCAGGCCCGAGGCCAGGCGAGGCCGACCGGGCAATCGACGCTGGATCCGCTCGTGCAGCGGGCGGCAGAGCATCGCCACCACGCCGGCCAGGAATAGCGGCAGCAGAAACGGTGCCACCACCTGGTAGAACGTGATGCCCAGGAAGATGATCAGGATCAGCAGCACGCCGAGGGAGATCATGCGGACCATCACGGTGTTGTACACCGCAACGGCCCGCACCTGCCAGCAACCCCGACGGCTAACGCGCGGCAACCACCGACAGCACCGGATGAGTCTCCGAGAGCCCCAACTGGGCGTCGATCAGAGACAGCCGACGTGCAATCCGCGACCGCTGACCCTCGAGGCGGTCGTGCCACTCAGACAAAGCTCCCGCAACGTCCATCCCGCCTTCCAACTCGCCTTCCAACTGGGTCGACGTGACCCGGAATAATCGCACCAATGCCGACTCGACACGACTCGAACCACGATCAACCCAACCCAAACCACTCGACTCGACGTCCCGACCCATCTGTCGCTCTCCCCGTTTCATACCCTGATCACTTCAGGACCGCATGCTCGCATTCTAGGCCGTGGTCCCGCCCGGACTTCCAAGATCGACCTTTCCGATTGGCGAACTGAAGCAATTTGGACCAGAAACTCACGATTACGAAGAATCGGTATTCTGCGCAGCATACAGAATATGAGTAACCGCTAGCGATTCGGCCAGCGGCCGCAGATTGTCCAGTGCCGGTCCGAGCTGGCGAACACGAACTCGGGCCGGCCGCCGCACGCTTCGACCAGCTGCCGGGCTTCGGGCAGGTTGAGTGCGGCGTGCAGCGACTGGTGAAACAGCTGCCTGGCGTGCTCCGGTTCCAGTATCCGGGGCAGCATGTCTGCCTCGAGGCTACTCGTCCCCGTCCCCCTCGGTCGACTCACCCGGCTCACCCGTCTCGCCCGGCTCACCCGGCTCACCCGACCCCACCGCGGCCAGTTCTTCGTCCTCGTCCTCGGCCTCGGCGTCGACTTCAACCTCGACCATCGACCCTTCGAAGTCGAGTTGTTTCTGGTCGCCGACTTCCTTGACGCTGACGGCAATCCGGTTGTGCCCTTCGAAGGCACCGCGGAGGATTTCTTCGGAGAGAGGATCTTCGATACAGCTCTCGATACTCCGACGCAGTGGCCGGGCGCCGTAGTCGAGATCACCGCCCTTGTCGATCAGGAACTCACGTGCCTCGTCGGTCAGCTCCAGTGCCAGCCCCCGATCGGCGAGCCGTTCATAGACCTTGGACAGTTCGATATCGACGATTTCCTTGAGATCGTCTCGGGTGAGCTGTCGGAAGACCACAACCTCGTCGAGCCGACCGAGGAACTCGGGCTTGAAGAACCGCTCGATTTCCTGGGTCAGCCGTTCCTTCATCTTCTCGTAGCTGGTGTCATCATCCTTCTTCCCAAACCCGAAGGGCTCCGAGAGGATGGTGCTGGCTCCGGCGTTGGTGGTCATGATCAGCACGACGTTCTTGAAGTCGACCTTGCGACCGAAGCTGTCGGTCAGGTGCCCCTCCTCCATGATCTGCAACAGCATGTTGTAGACATCCAGGTGCGCCTTCTCGATTTCATCGAGCAGCACGACGGCATAGGGTCTCCGCCGGATCTTCTCGGTCAGCTGTCCACCCTCTTCGTAGCCGACATAGCCCGGTGGCGCCCCGATCAGCCGGCTGACGTTGTGCTTCTCCATGTACTCGCTCATGTCGATCTGGATCAGCGCGTCCTGGTCTCCGAACATGAACTCGGCGAGTGTCTTGGCGAGCAGCGTCTTGCCGACACCTGTGGGTCCGGCGAACAGGAAGACCCCGGTGGGCCGCTTGGGATCCTTCAGCCCGCTGCGACTGCGGCGGACGGCCTTCGAGATCTGCTTGATCGCCTCGTGCTGGCTGATCACTCGAGTGTGCAGTTCGTCCTCCATCTTCAGCAGCCTCACGGCGTCCTCGCTCGAGAGCCGCGTCAGCGGAATCCCGGTCATCTTGGCGACGACCTCGGCGATCACTTCCGCATCGACCACCCCGTCGGTCTGCTCGCTCTTCTCACGCCATTCCTGAGTCAGCTGTTCCCGCTTCTTCTTCAGCTTGTCGGCCTGGTCGCGGAGGTTGGCGGCCTTCTCGAAGTCCTGGTTGGCGACCGCCTCTTCCTTGGCCCCATTCAGCCGTTCGGTCTCCTCCTCGAGTTCCTTCAAATCCGGCGGCCGGACCATCGACTTCAGCCGGATCCGGGCACCCGACTCGTCGATCACGTCGATCGCCTTATCCGGCAGGCAGCGGCCGGTGATGTAGCGGCTCGAGAGTTCGACGGCCGATTCGAGCGCGTCGTCGGTGATCTGCACCCGGTGGTGTTCCTCGTACCGACCCCTCAGCCCCTTGAGAATCTCGACGGTCTGCTTTTCCGTGGGCGGTTCGACCAGCACGGTCTGGAATCTCCGCTCCAGGGCCCCGTCCTTTTCGATGTACTTGCGGTATTCATCCAGCGTGGTGGCACCGATGCACTGCAGTTCGCCTCGTGAAAGTGCCGGCTTAAGCACGTTGGAGGCGTCGATGGCACCCTCGGCACCACCGGCTCCGACCAGGGTGTGCAGCTCGTCGATGAACAGGATCGTGTTCTTGGCCCGACGGACCTCGTTCATCACCGCCTTGATCCGTTCCTCGAACTGGCCGCGGTACTTGGTGCCGGCGACCATCATGGCCAGATCGAGCACCACGATCCGACGCTCACGCAACAGGTCCGGCACGGTGCCGTCGATGACCATCTGGGCAAAACCCTCGACGATCGCCGTCTTGCCCACGCCCGCCTCGCCCAAAAGAACCGGGTTGTTCTTCTGGCGTCGGCTGAGGATCTGGATCACCCGCTCGATCTCGTCCTCGCGACCGATCACCGGGTCGAGCTTGTTCTGTCGAGCCAGCTCGGTCAGGTCGCGGCCGAAACTGTCCAGGGCCGGTGTCTTGCTCTTGCCCGACTTCGACGACCCGCTCGCCCGCTCGCTCGTCTCGGCACCTTCCAACCCATGCCCCAGCAGGTTGAGTACCTCCTCGCGGACGTCCTCCAGCTTCAGACCCAGGTTCATCAGCACCTGGGCCGCCACTCCCTCCTGCTCACGCAACAGCCCCAGCAGCAGGTGCTCGGTGCCGACGTAGTTGTGGTTGAGATTCTTGGCTTCTTCGAGAGCGTACTCGATGACTTTCTTGGCCCGAGGCGTCTGGGGCAGCTTGCCCATCGTGACCATGTCGGGTCCCGACTGCACGATCTTCTCGACCTCGAGACGGATCTTGCGGAGGTCCACGTCGAGGTTCTTCAAAACGTTGGCCGCGACGCCGGAGCCTTCCTTGACCAACCCCAGCAGCACGTGCTCGGTCCCGATGTACTCGTGGTTGAACCGCTGAGCCTCCTGGTTGGCCAGCTGCATCACCTTCCGGGCCCGATCGGTGAATCGCTCGTACATCACTCCCTCTCCGTCCTCGACAGGATGTCCTGCGCAATTGTAGTCCACAAACGACGCCGGCAGCAGGGCCCCTCAACAAGGAGATCCGTCTCCCGTCTCCTTGCCGGCCGACACAACCGCTACAATGCATCGGAATTCTAGTTCTCGCCCACCGCGGTGGCAAGATGCCCACCCACGGTCCCGCGACGAGGACGGGAGAAACCTGCGATGATCCCGGGCGAATGGACCGAGTCGGCCTCGCGAGCACTCGCGGCTATCAAGCACGACAGCCGACCGGGCCAGCCTCGAGAACTGTTCTGGGCACTGGTTGACCAGGAATCCCGGGCCAGCGAAATCCTCGCCGCCGGAGGACTCGACCCCCAGACCCTCGAACAACGACTCCCACGCCCCGCTCCCTCAGACGACCCGACCCCCAACGGCCTCGACGTCGTGCTCCGCGAAGCCGCCGGGCTGGCCGGGCGAGTGGGAGAAGTCGGGACCGAGCACCTGCTGTTTGGGTTGGCACAGGTCGACGAGACGATCGCAGAGGTGCTGGCAGAATACGACCTCCGCCCCGAATCGCTGGCACCGGTGGTCGAGGCGGCAGCGGGGCTCGAAACGAGTCCGCTGGAAACCGACGAGACTCTCGAACCGCTGCCGACCCCCGGTTCGGCCACCGACACGCTCCGCATGATGGATGCCTCGGCCAACCGGGCCCGCGAAGGTCTGCGGGTTGTCGAGGACATCGCCCGCTTCGTGCTCGACGACGCACACCTCACCAGCCTGCTCAAACAACTCCGCCACAACCTCGCCGCAGCACTAAAACCTCTCGATGACGGCCGCTTCCTGGCCGCCCGCGACACGACCACTGACGTCGGTACCACGCTCACCACCGAACGAGAACACCAGAGGGGCTCGATGCGCGACGTACTCGATGCCAACCTCTCGCGGGTCCAGGAATCGTTGAGAACTCTCGAGGAGCTCGCCAAGCTCCAGGCCGACCCGCTGCCCGGCAAGGCCCCCTCCGCCGCGGCACTCTTCGAACAGACCCGCTACGACCTCTACACCCTCCACAAGGCACTCGCCGGGACACTCGAGGCACGCCGCAGACTCGACGGACGTATCCTCTATCTGCTCGCCGGAGAATCCGGCTGCCAGCGAGGCATCGGGCCGGCAATCCGGGCTGCGGCGGCCGGAGGGGTCGGAGTCGTCCAGCTGAGAGAGAAGTCGCTCGAGGACGCGGCTCTGCTGGAATTGGCCCGTCGAGTCCGACGCTGGACACGAGACGCAGGAGTGCTGTTCGTGATGAACGACCGGCCCGACCTGGCCCTGCTGGCCGACGCCGACGGGGTCCATGTCGGTCAGGACGAACTCGACGTCCGCAGCGTCAGGCGGATTGTCGGGCCCGGGCGACTGGTCGGAGTCTCCACCCACTCGATCCAACAGGCCCGCCAGGCGGTGCTCGACGGAGCCGATTACCTGGGTGTCGGGCCGGTCTTCGACTCACAGACCAAGTCCTTCGACTCACTCGCCGGACTCGAATTCGTCACCGCCGTCGCGGCGGAGATCACTCTGCCGTGGTACGCCATCGGAGGCATCTCGGGCGAGAATCTCGAGCAGGTCACCGCCGCGGGAGCGACCCGCGTGGCAGTGGGTGCGGCGGTGTGTGGAGCCGAGGACCCCGAGACGGCGGCCCGCACGCTGCACCGGGCTCTGGCCGCCACCGAGTGATCCGCGGCCGACCGCCGTGGTGACACTGCCGAGCCCGGGCAGGCCGACTACTTCTTCTTCTTGTTCTGCTTCTTCAGCTTGACCGGTGGCCGAATCGTAGCGGCGGCTTCCCACGAATCGAGCTTCACGGTCAGGGCGATTATCTTCTTCTGGCCGTCGATTTCCCGCTGTACCGTCAGCGGCACCTTGTCTCCAGGGCGGTGCCGCTTGATCAGGACAACCAGTTGCTGGAAGTCGGCGATCATCTTGCCGTTGAAGGTCACGATCACGTCGCCCACCCTGATCCCGGCCCGATGAGCGGCCAGCCCGGGACGGACCTCCTGGATCCGGCATGGAGACGAGAACCCCTTGACTCCCAACAGCGCCCGGCCGCGACGTATCACGTTGAGCAACGGCACCGCGGCGGTCAGCTCCATGAGTGCCTTGTCCGAGGCGTTGGCCCCATCGATGACCATCAGGGATCTCAGTCGAGGCAGCCGGCGGACGAATTTCAGACCCGAGTCCCCCCCCTTCCAGCCCTTGCCCAGTTGCAGGACGTCGATGCGCTGACCCAGCACGCTGGGGTTGTTGGGGTCGATGACGTTGTCCTGGGCGTCCTTGAAGATCCCGCCCAGCCGCCGCACCTGCTCCACCGCGCGGCGTTGGCGGAGTTCGACGTGTGAATCGAGGACCTTGCGGGCTCGCCGAGCCACCCTCCGGGGACCACTCTCTGAGAGCCCCTCCAGCACATCCTCGCTCGCAGCGACCACCCGAAGATCCCGTGCCGTGTACATCCGCGCCAGGACCCCCACGGCCCGGGCGGCCACTTCGAGATTCTCGCCGCGGGCGGCACGGCCCAGGGGCACCGCCGCCGGAGCCCCCACGCGATACAACTCCCGAGTCGCCCGCTGCCGCCTCGCAAAACTCGATGCCGACAACTCGGCAATCAACTCAATCACCGGTCGCGGAGCCGGCAGGATCGTGCGAGGCAGCGGGGGCGGAGGCGGAGCTGAGGGCTGGGCCAAAGACGAGGCCCGAGGCTGGGCCAACAGGCCCTCGGCGGGCAACAGCACCGCGATCGCCAGCAGCAGCAGCGTCAATCCACGCTCCCCCATCTCGCCGCTCTCCTCCCGACCCACTCCACTACCGACCCCATTGTGCCGCAAAGCCCCGATCCAATGCCATGCCAGTCGGCCGGCTCGGATCGGACCTCGGTCCCCGGATCCGAATCCACTTCCTTGACGGTCCGCCAGAGCCACCCGTACACTCCTGCTCGACATGCAGGTCTACGTCAACCAAGAGCCGCGTGAGGTCGAGACCGGGGCGACGGTGGCCGGGTTGATCGACCGACTCGGACTCGAACCCAGATACCTGGCGGTCGAACGCAATCGCGAACTGGTCCCCAGGCGGGAACATGCCGACTGCGTGCTCGAGGAAGGCGACGAACTCGAAATCGTCACGCTCGTGGGTGGCGGCTAGATTACGACGGATCTCCCCCATCGGGGGACAAGAAGGGAACCAGAACGGATGAGCGTTTCCGAAACACCCGACTCCCTGAACACAGGGACTCACTCGAGTACGGCCGACCCCACGCTCGATTCTCCGCTGGTCTTCGGCACACACGAACTCAAGGGACGACTCGTCGTCGGCACCGGCAAGTACAACTCGTACGAGCTGATGCAGGAGTGCCTGGAGGCGAGTGGTGCGGAGGTGGTCACGGTGGCGATCCGACGCGAACGGCTCGTCGACTCCGATGGCCGAAATATCCTCGACTTCATCGACCTCTCGCACTACACCATCCTGCCCAATACCGCCGGCTGCTTCACCGCCGAAGACGCCGTCCGCGTCGCCCGGCTCGGTCGCGAAATCCTCGAAGGGCTCGACAACCCCGGAGCCGATTGGGTCAAGCTCGAAGTGCTCGGAGATACCCGCACCCTGCTTCCCGACCCCCTGGCAACACTCGAAGCCACACGACAACTCGTCGACGACGGATTCCAGGTGCTGTGCTACAGCTCCGATGACCCGATCGCGGCCAAGCGACTCAAGGAGGCCGGAGCCACCTCTGTGATGCCCGCCGGCAGCCCGATCGGCAGCGGACAGGGACTGCTCAACCCCAACAACATCCGCATCTGCCTGGAATACCTCAAGGAAGACGACCCCGACTACCCGGTGATCGTCGACGCCGGGGTCGGCACCGCCAGCGACGTGGCCGTCGCCATGGAACTGGGCTGCGACGGAGTGCTGCTCAATACCGGCATCGCCTCCGCCGAGGACCCGCTGCTGATGGCTCACGCCATGCGATACGCCTGCCAGGCCGGCCGAGCTGCCTTCCTGGCCGGACGCATCCCCAAGAAACTCTACGCCACCGCGTCGAGCCCCGAGGTCGGAGTGCTGGGCACGCCGGGGTCCCGTAACTGAATTCTTGCGAATTCCTTTACGCTCCCGCTCCGATCTCCAGCAGTACCTTGCCGGCCCGGCCGGTCGTCTCCGAGGCCGCCACCGCCTCGACCACTCGATCGAGCGAAAACGTCTCGCCGATCTCCGATTTCAGCACACCGTCGCCAACCAGTCCGGCGACGGTCTTGATCAGCCGCAGCTTGGCCAGCAGACCCCGGCCGGCCATCCACGGCCCCAGCCAAAAGCCCTCGACCGACGCGTCGTTGGACATCAGTACCCGCGGCAGGACCTCCAGGGGTCGCTCATCCAGGGTCCCGTAGCACAGCATCCGTCCGCCACGCCCCAGGCAACCCACCACCGCCGAACCCAGTGGACCTCCTACCGCGTCGATCGCAAACTCCACACCACCCCCGGTGATCTCCTCGACCAACGCGGCCAGCTCCTCGACCGGCTGCTCCCCGGCACGAAACGCCAGCACGTGATCACCGCCCAGGGCCGCCAGCTCGGCCACCTGCTCGTCGCGGCGGACGATGTTGATCGTGCGGAATCCCAGCCGGCCTCCCAGCCGGATCACCATCCGACCCAACTGGCTGCCGGCGGCCGTCTGCAGCAACCAGCCTCCGGATGGGACCCCCAGCACCCGCTCGACCATCACGTAAGCGGTGACCGGGTTGATGAAAAATGTCGCCGCCTGTTCCACCGACAGCGACGCGGGGACGGGAATCACCTGCTTGGCCGACACCACCGCCTGCTCGGCCCAGTTGCCGGTGATCGAGTTGAGCACGACGACCCGCTTGTTGCGTCGCAACGCGCCCAACACCCCACCGCCACTCTCCTCGACCACCCCCACACCCTCGTAGCCGGGCGTGAACGGCAGGCTCGGCTGGCGGCCGTAGGTGCCCCGGATCGTCATCACGTCCGAGGGGTTGATCGGGCTGGCCAGCATCCGGACCCGGACCTGGCCCGGTCGCGGTACCGGATTCTCACATTCCACGACCTGCAACACCTCGGCCGGGTCGCCGAAGCCTGTCATCTGTACGGCTTTCATCGTCCCGACAGTTCTACCGGCCCGCACCCGGACTGCCAACCGAGCATTGCCGTTGCATCGCCGCCCCAACCGATACTATTCTCCCGCACCGCATGTCGCCTCACGCAACATGCCTCTCTCTCAACTCACTCCCAGCAACCAACACAAACCGCAACCAACCGGCGGCCCGTCCCACGCGGCCCGCCGGCCTCACCCACTCTGCGCCCACAAGTCTCCTCTCTACTCTCCCCTCTCTCCTTTCTCCTCTCTCCTCTCTCCTCTCTCCTCTCTCCTCTCTCCTCTCTCCTCTCTCCTCTCTCCTTCATGCTCCGCCTCGGCATCGTCGACTTCGACAGTTCGCATTGCGTCGAGTTCACTCGACGCATCAACGGCATCGGTGTGCCCTCCGACCAGCACGTCGAGGGGGCTCGAGTGGTGCTGGGTTGGCCGGGGACTTCGGAGATGGCTCCCGAGCGGATCGAGGGGTTTCAGCGTGAAATCGAAGCACTCGACGTCGAGTTGGTCGAGGACCCGATGCAGATGATCGGCCGCATCGACGCCGCACTCGTGCTCTCGCTCTCGGGCACACCCCACCTGGAACGATCCCGGCCATTTCTGGAGGCGGGACTGCCGGTGTTTGTCGACAAGCCGATGGCCTGCCGATTCGACGACGCTCGGGAGATGTTTCGGCTGGCCGGTGAAGCCGACGTGCCGTTCTTTTCGGGATCGGCCATGAGGTTTTGCCAGGAAGTGATCGACTTCTGCGAGAACCGTGACCGGGACTACGGGGCGGTCCACGGAGCCGTCAGCTTCGGGCCGGCCTGGCGGGCCGAGGGCAACCCGGGTCTGTTTCATTACGGGATTCACCCCGTGGAGGTGCTCTTCGAGGTGATGGGACCGGGTTGCCAGAGTGTGATGGCTCATCATGGAGACGACGCCGACGTGGTGGTGGGGACCTGGCACGACGGACGACAGGGTCTGGTCCGAGGCGGCCGGGCCGGAGGCACCGCCTACGGGTTCACCGCCTGGTGCGAGCACGGCGTGATCCAGCAGAACACTTCCACCCGCTTCGCCTACCGCAATCTCTGCCAGCACATCGTCGATACCCTCGCGGGCCACTCACCACCGCCGGTCTCACCCGACGACGCACTCGAAGTGGTTGGCTTCATCGAAGCGGCCCTCGAAAGCGAAACCCACGGCGGCCAGGCCGTCGCCCTTCCCTCCTAGTCAGCAAGTCCCCACACCATGCACCGTCCTCTCGCCCTGGCCCTGATCGCGATCTTCACCGCACCGGCCAGTGCCCAGGAATTCGGCGTCTACACCAAGGTGTTCAACGTCGCCGGCGCCGCCTCCAAGACGACTCCCGAAGTGATCGTGCGCAGCCTGACGCTGTTCCGGTCGGGCGCCGTCTACGACACGATCCATTCGGCCGGCGAGGTGACCATCTTCGAACCCTCACGCCGACGATTTGTGATCGTCAATGGGCCGCGGCGGCTGACGACCGAGTTGAGTTTCGAGGAGATCGACAAGTCATTGAAGAAGGCTGAGTTGGCCACGCGGGAATACATTGCACAGTTGCGGCGCAAGGGAGACGCCCGGTCGCTGGCGGCCGCGGCACCTCTGCTGGCTCAACTCGACCCCGGCTTCAGCGAACAGTTCGACGCCCCCTCGGCAACGCTGCTGCTGCCGGGCCGAGGCTTCCGCTACCGCGTCAACTGCACCCGCACGCCCAGTTCCGCCAACATCGATCGGCTGGCGTTCAACGCAGCCCGAGGCCGCTACCTCGAATACGCCGATTGGACCGCCAAGCTCAACTACCTGCTGCACCCCCGCGCCCTGTTCCCCGCTCCACGCATCGCGCTCAACCAGGCTCTCAAGACCCGCAAGTTGCTACCGCTGACGGTGGAACTGCGAGACAACTCTTCAGGCGGCTTCCATCTCCGAGCCGAACACCAGTACCACTGGAAACTGACCGGCAAGGATCGAGACGACATCCGCCACTGGAATTCTCTGAGAACCGCCGGGACGCTCCGCCGGGTCAAGTTCGCCGAGTACCGCCGCCGACTCGTCACCCGCCGCTGACACGGTTGCAGGGGACTGGCTCACCCCACGGTTCGCCGCAGGCGGATCGCGGGGGGTGCCTGTCCCGACACATCGAGCCATGCAAACCGCTCACCTCTACTCTCTCCTCTCTCTCCTCTCTCATCCCCCCTACCCCGTTGTCCCCGATAGCCAAATCCGCAAGAATCCAGAAGCCACCCCGGCACGACCCAATTCTCAAGAATTTGGCCACACGTCCATGCAAGTCACTCTGGCCAATCCCCGTGGATTCTGTGCCGGCGTCAACATGGCCATCGAGTGCCTGGACGAGGCGATCCGGATCTTCGGTTCGGGCATCTACGTCTACCACGAAATCGTCCACAACCGGCACGTGGTCGATCGCTTCACCGACCAGGGCGTGACGTTTGTCGACCACGTCGAAGAGGTCCCCGAGGGTTCGATCCTGTTGTTCTCGGCCCACGGCGTCTCCCCGGAAATCCGCCAGGTCGCCGCGGGACGTCGGCTGCAGACGATCGATGCCACCTGCCCGCTGGTGACCAAGGTGCACATGGAGGCCCTGAGGTTTGCTCGTGACGGATACCACATCGTGCTGATCGGTCACGAGGGTCACGACGAGGTGGTGGGGACGATGGGCGAAGCGCCCAGCAGCATCACGCTGGTCGAGACGCCCGAGGAGGTCGACGCGCTGCCGTTTTCACCCGATCAGCAGATCGCCTTCCTGACCCAGACAACGCTCTCGGTCGACGAAGCCCAGGCGATCATCGGGCGACTCGAACAACGCTACCCCGACATTGCCTCACCCCCCAAGGAAGACATCTGCTACGCGACAACCAACCGGCAGGACGCCGTCCGGCAACTCGCCGAAACCGCCGACGTCGTCATCGTGCTCGGTAGCCAGAACAGTTCCAACAGCCTGCGGCTGGCCGAACTGGGCAATGAGCAGACCGGTCGAGCCTACCTGGTCGATTCGGTCAGCGAACTCCCCGAGGGCTGGGACGAGGGGGTCCAACACGTCATCGTCACCGCCGGAGCCAGCGCGCCCGAAGACGTCGTCGCCGATTGCCTGCAACACCTCAAGACACACCACAACGCCACGATCAACGAAGTCACCATCAGCGAGGAACACGTCCACTTCCCCCTCCCCAGAGAACTCCGCCACCTCGCCGCATCCCGGGGTCAGACGCCGCCTGAGACGGGCTGGAAGCCCGCCTCAGGCGGGGCCTGACCCCTTCTGCACACCACCGGCCGCACCAGATCTCAGCTTCAAGCCAACTCTCTTGCAGCTCACTCGTCCACGGCGGGAAAGCTCACTCCCGCAAGACGGACGACTCGCGAAGACCACCCGATCTCCTCGACAGTGTCCGAGTCGGACGGGTGATCAAGCGCGAAGATACGGAAGCCTGGAGGAATCGAGTCGACTCGGGCGATGGCCGAGATCGGCCTGAACTGGACCGACGTCGAGGGGACCGTCAGCACGACGGCGGTGCCGAGTGTTCCGGAGGCCTCTTGGTGCACGTGTCCGCAGCTGATGGCTCGCACCTGAGGTGAACGGCCGATCAACTCGCGATACGGTTCCGGGTCGAGTAGTCCGATGGCGTCGAGCCAGTCAGACCCGACCGAGATCGGCGGATGGTGCTGGAACAGGATGGTCGGCTCGTCGGCGTGCTGCCCGAGTTCATTGGCCAACCAGTCGAGCATCGCCGGTTCGATCCGCCCGGCGACCTGTCCGGGCAGATGCGTATCGATACCGATCAGCCGCCAGCCACCCTGCGACACCGAGAAGCAGATACCCGAATCGGACCCGCCGGCCTGGGCGGGCCGGTCGGGCTGTTGAGCGTCCCCGGCAAAGACCTCGCGCATCAACACCCGGTCGTCGTGGTTCCCCGGCAGTACGTGGCAGCGATCGAGCCATTCCTCGAGCAACCGGTGGGCCGCCTGATAGGTCTCACGTCGTTCGTCGTGAGTGAAGTCTCCGGTGACGACAACGCGATCGAATTCGAGTCCCGTTCCGCGAACCGCTTCGAGCACCTCGACGAGAGAATCTCGCGTGGGAACCTGCCGCAACACCGCGTCGGCTTCGGCGAAGAGGTGCAGGTCTGAGAGTTGCAGGAGGAGCGTGGGCATCGGGTGTCTTGTGCCGAGCGGAACTGAAGTGGACAAGCGGTTCTTGCGATCCTGTCGGCCGGTCGTTACTCGATGCCACTTCACGGGTCATGCTGGCTTCCCTTCAACCGGGGACCCAGTATGCCACAACACGATCCCCGGCGCACGCTTGGGCCGCCGTTTATAGGGGACAAACACCACACGGATGCCGGAACTACTAGTAAAGTATTATTGACTCAGGATGTCTGCTAGATAAGATGTCTTTACTAGTATCCATCTTGGCAACGAACGCTTGACCAGCCATGACACGAACCACGGGCACCTACAGAACGACCGAAACTGCCGGTGAATCGGTCCGCGCCTTCGTGCCACACCCCTTGCCACCGAAGCGGCCGGTGCTGCGGATCGAAGGTGAGTTGGCCGAGCGTCACACCGAGGCGGTGGCCGCGGTCGGGAGACTGGAAGTCGCCGGAGCCATGGTCCCCAGTCCGAACTGGTTCCTCTACGGATTCGTCCGCAAGGAGGCGGTCGTGTCGTCACAGATCGAAGGCACTCAGGCGACCTTCGAAGACGTCGTCACCTACGAAGCCACGCGACAGTCCCAGCGGCCCGCCGACGTCGAAGAGGTCTGCAACTATGTCGAGGCCCTGGGCTTTGCCCGTGGTGAACTGGAGAACCCGAAGGGACTACCGCTGTCGGTCCGTCTGCTCTGTGCGACCCACAAACGACTGATGCACAGTGTTCGGGGCAGCGACAGGCAACCCGGCACGATCCGCTCGTCTCAGAATTGGATCGGCGGGACGCGGCCGGGCAACGCGCATTTTGTACCTCCACCGCCCGAGGCACTCGCCAAAACACTGGCCGACCTCGAACTGTGGATTCACCATGCCGATCCGCTGCCGCCTCTGGTCAAGGCCGGCTTGGCCCACGCCCAGTTCGAGACGATCCACCCGTTTCTGGACGGCAACGGACGGATCGGACGGCTGCTGCTCACGCTGCTGGTCGAACACTGGGGGCTGTTGTCTTCTCCGCTGCTGTACCTGAGCCTCGGATTCAAACGCCATCGCCAGGAGTACTACCGGCGACTGGACGCTGTTCGTTCTGGAGGAGACTGGGAGGGATGGACGAAGTTCTTTCTGGCGTGTGTGCGAGATTCGGCCGACGACGGCGTGATGACAGCGCAACGGTTGTTTGCGCTGGTCGGAGCGGATCGGCGGAGGGTCACCGAGCACCCGGCGACGACCATGACCGCTGTCCGCCTGTTCGAGCTTCTCCCGGAACATCCGATCATCGTACTTGCCCAGGCCGTGGACCTTGTCGCGTCGTCCAAGCCGACCACCGGTAAGGCGATTGATGCGCTGTGTCAGGCGGGTGTCCTGCTGGAGATCACCGGCAGGAAGCGAGACCGTATCTACGCCTACCGTGCCTACCTCGATGTGCTGGCTACCGAGACCGATACGATCCCAGGCTAGAGTGTGCGTGGTCACGCCGGCCCTTGCTCTTGCCTGTCCTGCATCGCTCTGCTCCTCAGATACAGAGGCGATTACTCCACTCGTTTATTGACGTTTTCAGGCAAGGATTACGGGAAGGAGCACAGCCTTTGCAGTTGACACTGTAGGGCGTTGAGCCAGTAGATGTTCAGCATGGGGGCACACTCTGGGGTTGTACTCAACTCGTTAGAAACACGCGCTAATTCCTCGTAATCTCTCGCAGGAACACGTTCTTGAAATACAGCGTGTTGCCGTGGTTCTGCAGTTCGATCTGCCCCTTCGAGAAGATCGGCTGCTTGCGGTCCCAGTAGTTTTCCAGCGTCACGGTGTCGACGACCAGCACTCCGTTGAGCCACACCGAGACCTTTTCACCGACCATCTTGATCCGGAACGTGTTCCAGTCTCCGACCGGGTTGTCGGCGAGCGCCGCGGGCTTCGAGGGGTTCTTCTGGTTGTTGTAGAGCCCACCCGAGCCGATGTTGCCGAGCTTGGGGTCCCAGATCTGTACCTGGGGGGTGCCCCTGAGATAGATGCCGCTGTCGCCCTTTTCCTTGATCTTCCAGTCGACCAGCATCTCGAAATCTCCGTAGTCCTTCGCAGTACACAGCGAGCGGCCCTTGCCGTCGAAGACCAACGCGCCGTCGATGATATGCCAGTGCGCCTTCATGTCGGCATCGGCCTCGGCCTGTGCCTTCTTGTAGGCCTCCTTGCCCAGCGCCGCTCGCTTGATCGGGTTGCTCAGCCCCCCGGCCATCAGACCCTTCCAACCGCTCAGGTCCTTGCCGTTGAAGGCGGCCTTGAAGCCCCGAGGCGGCGTGTTGTCGACAACCGCAACCTCGCCGCCGCTGGCCCCGCCGACCTTGCCCGGCTTCACGGCTTCGCCGAAGAGATACACCGCATCGAAGTTGCCCGTGTCGTCGAACGAGCCCAGTCCGACCTGGCCCCAGCTGAAGGTCGTGTCGATGGCCGTCATGACAGGCTTGGTCATGTCGTCAAAATAGACCGAGATCGTGCCGCTGACGACGTCCCGGACCACCCGGGCATGGTGCCACGCGTCGTCCCAGTTGGTTCCGGCGGTGGTGGTCTTGGAGATCTTCAGACGTGGCTTGTTGTTGACAATGAAAATGTTGTTGGCATGGGCGTCCATCTTCTTGCCCAGGTGGACGTAATAAAGATGCGCGGGATCCTGGTATCCGAAGAACAGGCACAGGTCGCGGTGACCGTAGTCCTTGATGGTCGACTGCAGACGCACATCCAACGCAAAACTGCCGACGGTCACACCCTTGATCAGGCTGCGGTTGAACGGCGAGCGGACCGGGTTCTTGACCTTGCTCTGCTTGAACTGGCTGTAGACCTTGCTGCCGCCGGCGGTCGAGACTCGCCAGGCGTTGCCGTCGCCGGGAGCCCACTGGTCCGCCTGGCCCGATTCGAAATCGTCGAAGAACAGCAGCGGCAAACCGGCCGCTCCGGCGTCGACTCGCTTGAGGCCTTCGGCAGCCTCCGCGGACCCGACGTTCATCAGGCCACACACCGCAGCCACCGCAGACACCACAAACAGGGGCAAAACCACAGCAACAGCGTTCCGCAACCGGCTCATTGTCATTCTCCTCGTCGTAGGCCCATCGTCAGAGCGACCCCGTTCCAGGCGATCTGAATCTGCCGCCGGAGCGGGCCGCGGAGTGACTTCGGTTTACAGCGACTCAAGCGCCTCTGCAACCGTGAACTCGCTTCGTGGCTCGGCCACCAGCCGGGCGGCCACAGTCTCCGGATCGTGGTCAAACAGCACCCACCAGTCCTCGGCGACCGCACGGCCCAGCAACTCGGGCTTCCGCCGCCGGGTCACCAGCACCTCCTCGTCATAACCCATGCACCACAGGCTCTTCAGGTGACGCGTGGTCGGACACAGGTCGGCGATGTAAAGAGCCCCCCGGCCTTCGCTCTCGAGCAGCAACGCCTGGTGGTGAAGCGAGTGGCCTCCGGTGACGATCGAATGAATCCCCGGCCGCAGCTCGGTGTCACCCTCGATCAGCTCGAGCAACCCGGCGTCGGCCAGCGGAGTGACCCAGTCGGCCGAGTAGGCCGCCCGCAACTCGTCCCGACCCGACGTGGCCCGCTCGAATTCTCCTGCCTGCACCACGTGAGCCGCGTTGGGAAACGTCGGGACCACCTCGCCACTCTCGTCCTCACGCAACGCCCCGCCGACATGATCGTAGTGCAGGTGAGTCAGGATCACCGTCCCGATCTCCTCGGGCGAAACCCCCGCCGCCTCCAGGCTCACAAGCAACGGATCACCCGCCTCCGACGAAGTTCGCCGCCGCAGCGACTCGGGCAATCGCGAACCGTAGCCGGTATCCACCAGGATCAACTCGTCGGAGCCCCGCACCAACAGGCAGTTGGTCGCCTGGTCGATCATGTTGAGGTCGTCGGGCGGGAAGACCTTGGCCCACAGTGCCCGCGGCACCACGCCGAACATCGTCCCGCCGTCGGTCTTGAAGCGGCCGCCCGAGATGGTCTCGAGCGTAAAGTGTCCCAGCTGCATCGGGGGGCTTTCGATAGAGCATTCCGACCCAGGGCCTATACTAGCCGTTTGTTTGGCGGCGTGCCGCTTGGGCCGTCGGACCGAAAACGCGACAGACCACCGGTCGGAATCCTCACCGATTCGGCTCCTCCTGCGAACTCAATCGATGGCCCGCTACTACAAGTACCGCACTACGGAGGACCTCGAGACCGACGCCTTGAGGTTGGGGCTGGAGATCGCGACCTCGGATGACTTCTCCGGACTGCTCACCCCCTGCCCGATCGGCCCGCGAACGGCCAAGAACCGCCTGGTGGTGCAGCCGATGGAAGGCTGTGACGGAACGCTCGAGGGGGCTCCCGACGAACTGACCGTCCGCCGCTATCGCCGATTCGGCGACGGAGGTGCGGCGGTGGTCTGGGCCGAAGCGACCGCCATCGCCGAAAACGGTCGGATGAATCCCCGGCAACTGTGGCTCGCCGAACACACCCAGGCCGCGATCGGCGAGATGATCGAGACGTGCCGAGTGGCCCACCGGGAAGCCAACGGCAACTCCGACGGACTGCTCGTCGGACTGCAACTGACCCACTCGGGCCGCTACAGCTACCGAGGCCCGCTGCTGGCCGTCAACGACCCGTTGCTCGACCCGCTGACCGTCGACCGCTCCAGCGGCCGGCCGATCGGCGACGACTGGCCGCTTCTGAGCGACGACGACCTGAAGCGGATCGAGGACCAGTACCTGGACGCCGCCCGGCTTGCCGCAGAAATCGGTGTCGACTTCGTCGACATCAAGCAGTGCCACCGCTACCTGCTCAGCGAATTGCTCGCTGCCGGAACCCGCCCGGGGCCCTACGGCGGATCGCTGGAAAACCGCACGCGACTGGTCCGCAATGTCGTCGAACGAATCCGCGACGAGTTGCCCGACCTGGTGGTCGTTACCCGCATGAACGCCTACGACGGAATCCCCTACCGGGGCCAGGGCAAAGACGTTGTCGGTATCCCCTGCGAACACAAGTTGCCGCTGCAGACCGCCTTCGGCACCGACCCCGACGATCACCTCGGGCTGGCACTCGAGGAGCCCTGCCAGGTCGCCGCGATGCTGGCCGAGCTGGGTGTTGCCATGATCAATGTCTCGGCCGGCAACCCCTACTCGAATCCCCACGTCGTGCGGCCCGCCGAGTTTCCTCCCGTCGACGGCTACAACGCTCCGGAACATCCCCTGGTCGGCGTGGATCGACAGTTTCGGCTGGCCAGGGCCATCCAGCAGGCGGTGCCCGACGTGCCGGTCGTCGGCAGCGGCTACAGTTGGCTGCAGGACTTCGTGCTGCACGCCGCGGCGGCCAACGTCGAAAACGGATCCGTCGCCCTGGTCGGACTCGGACGCACCACGCTCTCGCATCCCGACTTCGCCCGCTCGCTGATCGATACCGGACAACTCAACCGCAAACAGGTCTGCCGCACCTTCAGCTTCTGCACCAACCTGATGCGGTCCAAGGACCACCCCCTGGGACAATTCCCCACAGGCTGTCCGCCCTTCGACAAGGAGACCTACGGGCCGCTGTGGAAGGAGGCCGAGGCAAAACTGACCGGCGGGGCTGATTGATGATGCGGCCGGCGGCGGGGAATCCGTCGGAGCGGGGGGGCGAGGGGGGGGTGTCAGGCGGAGGGCAACACACGCATAAAATCTCTCTGATCCCAGGACAGTTGGCTTTGACTCAGACCGGTATCGTGGTCAAGATTTGGTGCAGAGCCCGTTCATTTGTGCGACGGTATTGGGTATCGATCTGCCGGCACTTTTCGTAACCCCCACCGCGCACTCCGCTCCCACCGGTTGCTTCGGCAGCCGGTGGGAGTTTTTTTGTCGGGTGTCGGGTTAGAATGAGCCCTCGCATCAAAGTCGGAGAACTTCCCGATGGCCAACACGGCAGCAGACCCCAGTAAGACCCTCCGCGTGGGCATCATCGGCCGTACCGGCAAAGGCGGTTACGGGCACGCGTTGGACACCGCCTGGTCGGCGGTCCCTCAAACCCGCGTGGTGGCGGTTGCCGATGACAACAAGAGCGGCCTGGGAGCCGCGGCACGGAAGCTGAAACTGCAGCGCAGTTATCTCGACTACCGCAAGATGCTCGATGAGGCCAAGCTCGACATCGTGGCCGTCTGCCCGCGGTGGGTCGACCAGCACGCGGCGATGGTGCTGGCCGCCGCCGAGCGTGGCATCCATATCTACATGGAGAAACCCTTCTGTCGCACTCTGGAAGAAGCCGACCGGATCGTGGCCACCTGCGAAAAGACCCACGCCCGGGTCCAGATCGCTCACCCGACCCGCTTCTCACCTCTGATCGACACCATCAAGAAGCTGATCACCGACGGGGCGATCGGCACACTGCTTGAGTTCCGCGGTCGGGGCAAGGAGGATCGCCGCGGCGGTGGTGAGGACCTGTGGGTGCTCGGTTCCCACATCCTGGACATGATCCGTGCCCTCCACGGTGCCCCCAGCACCTGTTACGCGCGGGTCGGCTGGAAGGGGCACGCGGTTTCTGGCGATGATGTCTTCGAGGGTCCCGAGGGAATTGGCCCG
>CAUZEQ010000014.1:0-31249 GCA_963578885.1 Planctomycetota bacterium | reverse complement strand
GCCACCAGGATCGGGTTGAGCAGGTGTAGGCGGTTGAGATCGACGGCGAGCTGGGGCACGCGGGCCATACTAGTCGGCGCCCGGTACAGCATCAACGCCTGAACCCAACCGCCCGAGACCGCTGTGACGCCTGGCCGTGATCGCTAGATCACGCCGCCATGCGTGCGGTAGGGAGTCGCCACGTCGGGCATATCCAGCCCCCAGACCCGTTCCCAGATCCGCGGAATGTGGCGCAGGCCCTCGGAGACGAAGATCAACTGCTTGGTACGAATGTCCTGCGACGAATCGTAGATCGGCACAATACAGCCGACCGACATTGCGACCACAAAAACGCTCGACAACAGATTCTTACGCATCAGACATCCCTCCATGGATGTACGCGTTCACCGGCCCTGTGATGCCGTACAACGACGCTCAACAGGGGCCGAACTGAACAATCGGCTTGTGACGGGTGGAAGTGGGAAGCAAGTGAGGAAAGGGCGAAGTGAGAGCTGAGAGGCGAAGAGCGAAGAGCGGGCGGCGAATTGAGGTGAGAGAGGCTATTCGCCGGTGAGTTGATTGAGAGAGGTTTCTGTTTCGTTGGATCCAATTTCCGAAGGCGCTGAAGTCGCAGGATTGACCCGCGGTGGGGCCAGGGTCGAGGGGAGTGGTGCTGATGCCAGCGGTGCCGGAGGGTGGGGTTCGACCGCAGAGGAGTTCGGAATTGCCATGGACTCCTCGACCGACGGCTCCGACTCGTTGTCCTTTCCCGGCACGGCGGGCAATTCCCGGATTCGTGCCTGCATTTCCTTGCCCGGCTTGAACGTCACCACGCACTTGGCCGGCACGCTGACCGCGTCGTTGGTTCGTGGGTTTCGTGCGGGGCGAGCGGCCCGTTTTCTCACCCTGAACACGCCGAAGTTCCGCAACTCGATCTTTCCGTCGCGGACCAGCGTCTCGATGATCTCGTCGAATGTCCGCTGGACAATCTCCTTGACCTTTAACTGGGTCAAGTCCGCATCTGCGGCAATCGTCTTGACGATATCTTTCTTGGTCACGGTGTGCCCTGCAGACCCGACAAAGCGGCAGTATGGGGCGGATTGTTGTATCTACTGGCCTCAACGCGACTTAACCCTACTGCCAAACTCGATTTCATGTCAAGACGGACCGCCGCCAACACCGCAACGGCCACCTGCGTTATCGGCGCCCCGCAACCGGATCGACCAGCAGAATCGTCAAACTTCGCCATAATCCCCGCCGCCGTCGGATCCGCGGGTCTGGATACCGTCCTGCAAGATCATCTCCTGGATCGCTTCAACGCTGTACCGCTCTCCGCGTCCCGCCCCGGGACAATCCCCCTGAACCTCCCGCCAGGCTTCCGACGTTTCGACATTCGAGACCCAAAACGGCCAGTTCCGACACTGCTGCGGACGGACCGGGTAGATGGTGCATCGCCGCGCGCGCGGATCGAAAAACGTACAATCACCGTTCGCGTACTCCTGAAGCGAGGTTCTCCCGGCGTAGGGCCGCGTATGCATCACGCGGATCTCGCCCTCGCCCTTCCCGGTGTATTCGGCGATCCGGCGGATGTCGTCATCGTCGACCCAGACCACTCCGGGCGCCCCGGTGCAGCAGTTGCCGCACTGTGTGCATTCGAAGCACAGCCCGTCCTGGTACCACGGTTCACTCGCCATCCCGGGAGTCTATGCCACGTGGCCGAAGCCTCTCAACCCCACCCTCCGATGCGGTAGGTCTGACCGCCATCTACAATGTCGAGATGCAGAGTGAGCCGGGACTTCGAGTTGGCGGCATCGTGTTGTGCGGTGGCCACAGCCGGCGGATGGGGACGTCGAAGTCCACCTTGCCGTTCGGGACCCAGACGATGCTCGAGCGGATGCTCGAACTCGTTTCCAGCATCCTCTCACCGGTCGTCGTGGTCACAGCGGCCGACCAGCCGCCCCCGCCGCTTCCCCCGGGAATCCTGCTCGCCCACGACTCCCACGTCGACGCCGGCCCACTGGCGGGTCTGCATGCCGGTCTGAGTGCCCTGGCCGCCCACGCCGATGCGGCATTTGCCACATCCTGCGACGCCCCGTTCCTGCAGCCCTCGCTGATCTCCGAAGTCGTATCGCGGCTCGGATCCGCGGATCTGGCAATCCCCCGTGACGGCGACTACCATCACCCGCTGGCAGCCGTTTATCGCACATCCCTCGTCGACACCATCGACCGGATGCTGGCCGACGGTCAACGTCGCCCGATCCAACTGCTCGAGCACGCTGTTGCCCACGAAGTCGATGTCGAGAGCCTGCGGGGCGTGGACCCTGAGCTTGCTTCCTTCCGCAACCTCAACACACCCGCCGACTACCAGCAGGCCCTGGCAGATGCCGGCCTCTCCTGACCACGACCCCCAATCGCCGCCACGCCCAGTGACCTCGAGCAATCCGACACCTCGCGACGTTCGCATGAAGGGATTCGTCCATCGAGCCCTCGTCGGAGACGTTCTCGACTGGCTCCGCGGCCAGGCGCTGCCACGCGAACCCGAAACGGTCCTCGTGGCAGAACTCTCCGGACGCGTCCTTGGCCAGCCCATCGACGCCCCGATCGACGTACCCTCCTTCGATCGATCCGCGATGGATGGTTACGCCGTGCAGGCCGCTGCCACCGACGGAGCCGGCCTCTACAACCCGCTCTCGTTTGCGATCGTCGGCGAATCGCTCCCCGGCTCAGGGTTCTCCGGAACCATCGACTCCGGCTCCGCGGTCAGGATCATGACCGGAGCCCCGGTTCCTTCAGGAGCCACCTGCGTTGTTCCTGCCGAACACGCCAGCGAGACCGATGACCGGGTCGAGATCACTACTCCGGTCCCCGTCGGGCGACACATCGGCAGGCGGGGTGAGGACGTCACGGTCGGACAGCGACTCTTGGAAACCGGTCGACGACTCAGGCCCCAGGACGTGGCGCTGATCGGATCACTGGGCCTGGACCGTGTCGAGGTGATCCGGCAGCCTCGCGTTCGCTTGCTGATCACCGGCGACGAGCTTGTCGCACCCGGAGGCGTCCGCCGGGACGACCAGATCTTCGAATCCAACTCCCTGATGCTGGCGGGCCTGGTCCAACGCGACGGGGGACTGCTCGAGAACTCCTCGCTCTCGGTCCCTGTTGCTGACCAACGACCGGCGATCGCCCGAATGCTGACCGAGCCCGGCGCAGACGTGATTCTTGTCTCGGGCGGCTCGAGCGTCGGCACCGAGGATCATGCCCCGACGCTGGTCGCCGAAGTGGGCGAGCTGACCTTTCATGGTGTCGCCATGAGACCGTCGAGTCCGGCGGGAGTGGGTCGGGTCGGTGAGGCGCTGGTCTTCCTGTTACCCGGAAACCCCGTGTCGTGCCTGTGTGCCTACGACGTGTTTGCCGGCGAGGCCATCAGGCGTCAGGGGGGCCTGGCCCCCGGCTGGCCCTACCAGGCGATCGAGGGCGTGCTCGATGAACGGATCGCCTCGGACATCGGCCGACTCGACTACTGCCGTGTCTCGATTGAGCACGGTTCGCCTCGGGTCATCTCACCCCTGGCCATCAGCGGCGCTTCGATTCTCTCGTCAACCACCCGTGCCGACGGCTTCGTGGTGGTGCCCGCGGACCTGGAAGGCTACGCCTCCGGCTGCACGATCCGCGCCTGGCTGTACGATCCTCCCTCCAGCGGCCTGGGTGTGCCGGAATGACCCGCAGACCCTCACCCGAGACTCTCGCGGCTGCACGGCAGCAACAGTTCCTGGAAGTGGTCGATCGCGACACCGCCGAGAGCCGATTCCACGAGCACCTCGACCTGGCGCCGTTGGAAGCTGAAGAGGTGCCACTGGGCAGCAGCCTGGGCCGCATCCTGTCCCACGACGTGCTCGCCGACGTCGATGTCCCCGCCTTCGACCGCTCCAACGTCGACGGCTTCGCAGTGCAGGCGGCCGACACGGCCGGTGCGATGGAGGAAGAACCTCGGCAGCTGACGATCAACGACGAAGTCCTGGCCCCCGGGGTGCAGGCGTCGATCGATATTGCCGCCGGTACTGCAACCACGATCGCCACCGGAGCAGTCGTGCCACGCGGGGCGGACGCCGTGGTGATGGTCGAGCACACTCGGGTCGATGACCAGGGGCGGCTGCTGGTCGAACACGCCGTGGCCCCCGGAGCGAGGATCACTTTTTCCGGCACCGATATCGCCCGAGGCGAGACGGTACTGCGTGGCGGGCAACTGCTCACGTCGCGAGAAATCGGCGTCCTGGCGGCCATCGGACACAGCAGCGTCTCGGTCGTGCGACGTCCCAGCGTGGCCATCATCTCGACCGGCGACGAGATTATCGCACCGGGAGAGCCAATGACCCATGGCGGTGTCTACGATTCCAACGCCGCCATCCTCGCCGCCGCTGTCGAGGAGTTGGGCGGGCAGCCTCACGTGCTGGGGTGTTTCAGAGACGATCTTGAAGAGCTCTCCCGCGCCGTGACCGAAGCCCTCCAGCACGATGTTGTCGTGCTCTCCGGCGGCACCTCCAAGGGAGCCGGTGACCTGTCCTACCGGGTCGTCAGTCAACTGCCGCCTCCGGGTATCGTGGCCCACGGCGTGGCGCTGAAACCGGGAAAACCAATCTGCCTGGCCGTGACCGGAACCCGGCCGGTCGTGATCCTACCCGGTTTCCCCACCAGCGCCGTCTTCACGTTCCACGAATTCGTGGCACCGGTCATCCTGCGGCTGGCCGGGCGATCCGAAACCCAGCCGCACCACCAGGCGGCGACGTTGCCCATGAGAGTCAACTCAGAGCGAGGACGCACCGAGTACCTGCTGGTGAACCTCTCGGACGGGCCCGACGGACTGGCCGCCTACCCGATGGGAAAGGGGTCCGGGTCGGTCACCACCTTCAGCGGGGCCGACGGGTTCCTGACCATCCCGTCCCAGACAGAATACCTCGAAGCCGGAAGCGAGGTTCGAGTCCAACTGCTCGGACGACAGCTCACTCCGGCCGACCTCGTCGTGATCGGCAGCCACTGCGTCGGGCTCGATTACCTGCTCGGACAGATCCAGCAGCAAGGATTCACGGTCAAGTCTCTCTACGTAGGCAGTTCCGGCGGATTGGCCGCGGCCGCACGGGGTGAGTGCGATGTCGGAGGCATCCACCTGCTGGATCTCGACAGCGGGGACTACAATCTGCCGTTTCTCGACGAGGGGATGATGTTACTCGAGGGCTACCAGCGGATGCAGGGGCTGGTCTTCCGGGCGAATGATCCCCGCTTCGATGTGGACTCGTGGGAAACTGCACTCGCGCGAGCGCTCAAGGACCTCTCGCTCCGCATGGTCAATCGCAACGCCGGCAGCGGCACTCGTGTCGTGATTGACCGACTGCTCGAGGGCGCCACTCCGCCCGGGTTCGCCATGCAGGTCCGATCCCACAACGCGGTCGCCGCGGCGATCACACAAGACCGGGCTGACTGGGGAATCGGCATCGAACCGGTGGCCGATATGTATGGTCTGGGCTTCCTGCCGATCCAGCCCGAACAGTACGACCTGGTGATCCCGGCCACCCGAAACCAGCGCCCCGCAGTCCAGGCGCTGCGGCGACTGTTGGACGACTCCGAGACTCGAGCACACCTCGCAGGGCTGGGGTTCGATCGTTCGCCCTAGTCGAAGGCCGGCATCACCTGCCCGGCTTCGATCAATTTCGGCACCTCCCGCTGCTCGTGACGCGACACGGTCTTCTGTTCCGGACGAAACCAGAGCAGGTAGACGTCCAGCACGTCGTAGCCCGCCAGGCCATGGTGCTCGTCAGAAAGTGCCACCAGTCGGTCGATCATCCTGGCCACCTGCTGGTCGTTCTCGCGTGGGTCACTTTGGACCTGGAGCGTGATCCTGAGAATCCTGGGGGTGCCCCTGTGCATCTTCCGCTGGCCACCTTCCACCTGCGGAGCCGATCGTGGAAACTCCGAGTGAATTGCCTGGCGAAGACCGCGGAACGGCCCGGTGTGTACCTCGGTGTACAGCCACAATGCCGTGGTGAAGACGACTCCCAACAGCAGCAGCCCGCACGCGACCCAGACCCCCGAGATCCTCGGCGATTGATCCGGCGCGATTTCCACTGTGCTGCCATTCATTGTTCAGTCCTCCAGCCTCACCGCAGCCTGGCTCGCCGCCGGACCACCGTCTGACCATTCCACCCGCCCGGCACGGTCGATCACAAACCAACTGGTCTTGGCGACCTTCCCGTCACGATCTAGGACCCTCCAGGCCCGGGCAGCACCCCCGGGCACCTGGCCCCGCCGTCCACCGACATCCGAGAGCACGACCACATCAGGTCCGCCCTGGTCGTCGGTCTCGCGACGAAGTGACTGAGGCAGCCTCTGGCTGACGATCAACAGAATGTCGCTGCCGGGTCCCTGGCTGGCGCCGGACCGTCTTTTCAAGGCCCTGAGGACCGGTTCATCAGCCAGCGAGACTCTATCGGCCAGGAAGACCAGGTCGATGCGGTGACGTCCCAGGTATCGAGCCAGTCTCACGGTACGGTTCTTCGTGTCGTACAGTTCAAATTGCATTTTCGGCCCGACGGGCCGCATGCTTGTGACCTGGCCGCGTGGGCCCCTCATCCGAAGTTGTTCACTCTGACCCCGCTCCCAGATTGTCACGGCGCACAGCAGCACCGCAGCGACCGGCAGCATCCAGAACAGGCGTTGACTCGACATGGGGTAGAGGCCCTTTTCGGCAGCGAGACTCAATCCTGGGCCTCGGCGGCCTGCGAATCGGCGATCACCTTGTTGAGAGCCTTCAGATACGACTGGGCACTGGCCTCAATGATGTCGGTACTGATTCCCTTGCCATGATAATGCCGTCCGCCGGCGACGATCTCGACGAGCACCTCACCCTGGGCGTCCTTCCCCTTCGACACGCTGCGAACCTCGTAGTCCTCGAGGCGGGCGTCGATCCCGGTCAGACGTTCCAGGACCCGAAACACCGCGTCGACGGGCCCATCACCGGTGGCCGCGTCGCGCCGAATCGTCTCATCATCGCTTTGCAGCTCGATCGTCGCCGTGGGGATCGTGTCGGTTCCAGCCGAAGTGTGCAGGCTGACCAGCGTCCAGAAATCGACCCCCTCGCCAATCCGGTTGTCGATCAGGGCCGCGATGTCCGAGTCGTAGATCTCCTTCTTCTTGTCCGCCAGCGTGATGAAGTCGTCGAACACGGTCTGAAACACCGTGTCATCCAGGGTGTAGCCCAGTTGGGCGACCCGATCTCTGAAGGCGTGACGGCCGCTGTGCTTGCCCAGAACCAGGTTGGTACCGACAAACCCGACATCCTCGGGCCGCATGATCTCATACGTCGTTCGCTCCTGCAGCATCCCGTGCTGGTGGATGCCCGCCTCGTGAGCGAACGCGTTCTGACCCACAATCGCCTTGTTCCGCTGTACCTTCATCCCGGTGATTCTCGACACCAGCCGACTGGTCGGAAACAGCCTGCTGGTGTTCACACGGGTGTTGCAGCCGAAGTAGTCGCCTCGTGTCGCCACCGCCATCACGATTTCTTCGAGCGCCGCGTTGCCCGCCCGCTCGCCCAGGCCATTGATCGTGCACTCGACCTGCCGGGCACCCTCCGCGACGGCGGCCAGGCTGTTGGCCACGGCCAGGCCCAGGTCGTTGTGACAGTGAGCACTCAGGACCGCCTTCTCGATGTTGGGTACGTTCTGCTTGAGGTGCCTGAAGACCGCTCCGAACTGCTCGGGCGTCGCGTAGCCCACCGTATCGGGGATATTGATCGTCGTCGCCCCCGCGTCGATCGCCTTTTCGACAACTTCACAGAGAAAATCCATCTCGGTCCGTGCCGCATCCTCCGGAGAAAACTCCACGTCGTCGCAGTACTCCGCCGCGCGACTCACCATCTCGACAGCCGCCTCGACGATCTGCGACTTGTCCATCTTCAACTTGAACTCACGGTGGATCGAACTGGTGGCCAGGAACACGTGCAGCCTCCGCCGCTCGGCATCCTCGAGCGCCGCCCACGCACGATCGATGTCCTCAACCCGACACCGAGCTAGGCTGCAAATCGTCGCGCGGTCGCCGCAGGTCCGAGACACCATTTGCACGGCTTCGAAGTCGCCGGGCGAGGCGATTGGGAAGCCGGCCTCGATCACGTCCACACCCAGCTCGACCAGCGCATTGGCCACCTCAAGCTTCTCGGCCGTGTTCATGCTGCAGCCGGGTGACTGCTCGCCGTCGCGAAGTGTCGTGTCGAAAATCGTGATCGTGTCATTCGTCATGATTCTGGTCTCAATCGGTCCCGGCGAATCGTGGCCCGCCGTGGAACAACAAAAAACCCCGAGTCCTGTGAGAGGGCTCGGGGTTTGTCTCAGGCCTGCTGCAGGTTCAGTGTGTCGACAAACTAAGCCCTCCCACCTCTCGGGGGGCTAAGCAGAAGGCCCAGCAGCAATCGCTCGGTCATTCTCATGGTCGTCAAACACCTTGAACCTGCAACGAAGTCGAATCTAGCAGAAGCCCGAAGCCAACGTCAAGCTTCTGTGTCGCCGGGTACCAGCAGGGTCAGGGGACCAGCAACGCCATCCCGTCGGCTCCGGTGTCGGCCGCGCCGCTCAAGCCGCCCGTTTCGGGATCGATGGCCACCGCGTGCACCAGGGCCAATCCGCCATGACTGCGCGGAATCCGGACCACGTCGTGGGACTTGCGGATCTCCTCGCAGACCGACTCGGGGATCCGCCGCTGGCAGCGGATCAGGTCGCCCTGGCAATCAAAACGCGGAGCGTGCACCGCGTCGGTGATGCTCATCCCGAACTCGAGGTGGTTCAGGATGACCTGCAGCACCGAAGTGATGATCCGTGTGGCCCCGGGTGCTCCCAGCACCAGCACGGGCTTTCCGTCCTTCAGCACCAGTGTCGGTGTCATGCCCGTGGTCCTGCCTTTTCGCGGAGCAATGCTGTTGGGATTGCCCGGGTAGGGATCGAAATTGACCATCGAGTTGTTGTACATGAATCCCAGCCCCTCGGTGATGACTCCCGAGCTGCTTCCCAGCGAGTGTGTCAGCGAGACGCAGTTGCCCTCGGAATCGACGACGCTGACATGAGTCGTTCCCGAATCGGCCTGCTGCCTCCCCACGTCGATCGGCTCGCCCCGGGCAATCACGTCTCGCCACTCGGCCGCGCGCGCCGCGGACGTCATCCACTCCAACGGCACCTCGGCAAACTGCTCGTCCGCCAGGTGCCGGTTGCGGTCTGCAAAGGCCGCCTTCATGGCCAGTGAGACCTTGAGGATGTAGTCGGCGGAGTTGTGTCCCAGCGAGGCCAGGTCGTCGTCGCCGAGGATATTGAGGATCGCGGCCAGTGTCGGGCCGCCGTGGGGAGGCTGATTGCTGTGGACCGTGTAGCCCTTGTACTCGGCGGTCACCGGATCCTCTGTCCGAGGCTCGTAGCTGGCCAGGTCCTCGGCGGTCACCCAGCTGCCGTTGGCCGCGAGGTCAGCCGCCATGGTTTCGGCCAACTGGCCGGTGTGCAGGTCCTCGGGCCCGGCCAGGGCGATCCGACGCAGCGTGGTCGCGTAGTCGGGGTTGCAGAGCGTTTCGTGCATCTCGTAGGTCGAGCCATCGGGCTTGAGATAGATCTTCTGAGCTGCGGGAGAGACATCGAGTTTCTGTCGGCCGGAGGAGCCTTCATAGAAACTGGGAGGTTCTTTCCATCGCGCCGCCATCAGCGCGCCGACCATCCAGCCCTCCTCGGCCAGCCGGATTGCCGGAGCCAGCAGTTCGTCCCAGCTACGAGTGCCCCATCGTTGCTGTACCAGACCCAGGCCACGGCCGTTTCCCGGCACGCAGATGCTCTGGTACCCGTCCTCGTTGACCTTTCCTTCCAGGAAATAGCCCCAGCCTTCGGGGTTGGGCCGGATCACCTTGTCCTGCCACATCTCCTCGGTCACGCCGCTTCCGGCAATCGCCGGAGCGTCGACGATCGGGTTCATCTCGCCGGTCTTCCCCGAGAACGACGTCATCACCATGTAGCCACCCGCACCGCACGAATGCGGATCGACCAGCCACTGCACGGCCGCACAGGCTAGCGCTGCGTCGAACGCGTTGCCCCCCTCGGCAAGCATGTCTGCACCGACTTCGACGGCCAGGGGCTGGGGAGCGGAGATCATTGAGGGCATGTTAGGATCCGCTTGGGAGATCGCTCAGTCTGATTCCGAAGCCGCCGCGATCCCCGACGAGGGTTCTTCGGGCGGGGCATCAGGCGAACTGGCGAGCTTCGAGTTGAGGAACACGGTGACAGCAAACAGGACTCCACCCCCCACGTTGAGCCAGATGTTGGGGAACAACAGCATTCCCGCGGCAGCCACGAACATGCCTCGCTGCAGCCAACCCGCCTCCTTGCGACAGAAACCGGCGATGCCGGCCGCCAGGGCGATGACCCCCACGATCGCCGTGGTGACGGCCAATCCCAGGTCGTACATGGTGGGGTAGGCCGCCTCGGCCAGTTTCAACAGTTTGTCAGCCTCCGAGAGGTCCCCCAGGCCCTTGGCTTCGATCCAGGCGTCCCACTTCGAGCCATTCATCAGCAGCAGCGCGGGCCGGTACACGAACATGAACGGCAGCGTGAATCCGACCAGCGAGAACCGGAATGCCGCCAGGCCGGTCTGCATGATATTCGCCTTGGCAATCGACGCACTGGCGTAGGCGGCCAGGGCCACCGGTGGGGTCACCATCGACATCATGCCGAAGTAGAAGATGAAGAGGTGAGCCGCCAGGGGGATCACGCCCAGCTCGCCCAGCAACGACCCCATCAGTGTCGCCATCAGCAGATAACAGACCACCGACGGCACACCCATGCCGAGGATGATCGAGCAGACCATGATGCCCAGCAGAGCCAGCAACAGGCTGGTGGCCACCACGCTCTTGATCACCGCGCTGAAATCCGTCGCGATCCCCGTCTGCTGGACCACTCCGATGATGATCCCCACGCAGGCACTGGCCGCCACCAGCGAAACGCCGTTTCGCGACGCTCGGCCCATCGCCAGCAGCATCGACGGCCGCCAGGACCGCTCGCACAGTCCGAACACGAAGAGCCCGACGGTGCCCAGGATCGACGAATTCAGCAGGCTGCCCATCACCGCTCGCCGGGTGATCTCCTTGACGCTGGGATCCGTCCACGAGCCGGGCTGATAGGGCGAGAGGAACTTCGAGAGGCCCTCGGGGAGCCAGCCCGACCACTGCCACTGCAACTGGTTGATGACCACGACCGCGGCGAAGACCGAAAGAGCCGCCAGGCGGGTCCTCGTGGACAGCGGCAATTCCCGGCGAAAGATCGTACAGACCATGATCACCATCAAGGACCCCGAGACCGCCTTGAAGGGGGTGTAGCTGTCCAGCAGCAACCCGATCAGCGCGACGAGAGCTCCCACGAAGACCGTGGCTTCGAATTTCGAGAGCGGCTTGCGGTTAGCGGCATCGGACGCCCTGGCGGTCTGTCCGACCCGCCGCGAGTAGAAGTGGACGATCATCCAGATCGAGAGGTAGTAGAGGAGGGCGGGGATGACCGCTGCGGTGGCGACCTGTGCGAAGGTCACGTTGGGCTCGACGATCTCGAGCATCATGTACGCCCCGGCACCCATCACCGGAGGCACCAGCGCGCCGCCGGAGGCGGCCGCGGCCGTGATGCCGGCGGCGATATGAGGCTGGAAGCCGACATTCCGCATCATCGGAATCGTGAATGTCCCGGTGGTCACCGCGTTGGCAACCGCACTTCCCGACAGGGACCCCATCAGCCCACTGCCCAGCACCGAGACCTTCGCCGGTCCACCCGGACTCCCACCGAAAATCCGCTCAGAGAAATCGATGATGAACTGCGTGGCACCGGACATCTCCAGGAAGGCCCCGAAGACCACGAACAGAAAGACGTACTTGAACATCACCCCGGCCGCCGGGCCAAACACGCCCAGTGTCTGGATGTAGGTCGTGCTGACGATGTCGGCCGCATTCTGTCCCGAGTGAGGCAGCAGCCAGGCGGGCATCTCGGGCCAGCCGTACTTGATCGATCCGTAGCAGTAGTAGGTGTGAGCGACAAACGCGAGTGCCAGGGCGGGTACGATCCAGCCGATCGAGCGGCGAGTCGACTCGAAGACCAGCAACAGGCCAATCGCACCGATGATGACGTCCGTGCGGGTCTCACTGCCGGCGCGATCGCCCAGCGATTCGCCGCCGGCCCACCAGTCCTGGAACATCGGCTCCATCTGGAACACGACGTAACCGCAACTGAGTACGACGCCCAGGGCCAGGATCGCGTCGACGATCCGCAGCGATTTCCACCCCGCGAGCTTCTCGTGGAACGGGTTCACCAGGAAGCAGATCACCAGCCCCATCATGATGAACAGCGCCAGGGCCGACTGATGCTGCAGCCTCGGGTAGTTCATCTCGAGCACAGTGAACAGGCACAACGCTACCCCGAACACGGTCACGACACCCTGGCGAAGCCGATCTCCCACGGCGTGGGCACTCCCCTGCCGGTTCACTTCGCTGTTGCGGCCTTCGGATCAGCCGGTTTCTCGTCCGGTTTCTCGTCCGGTTTCTCGTCCGGTTTCTCAGCAGCTCCATCGGCCTCGGGCCAGATGCCGGCTTCCTTGTAGAAGCGAATCGCCCCCGGGTGGAAGTCGGTCCCGGTGTAGCGGGCGGCGTTCTTTTCGTTGATCGCCCGCCCGGCCGGGTGCTTGCTGGCGATATCGGCCCGGTTCTCCCAGATCGTCTTGGTCAGCTGGTAGGCCACCTCGTCGTCCATGCTGGCCGAAGCGATCAGGTGCATCGAACCAACATTCAGACCGTCGAAATCTGCCTTGAGATCCGAATACTTGTCTTTGCTGACGGTAAACGGCTGAAAGAACTCGTAGTCGGTGACCAGTTGCGTCAGCGCCTTGGCGTCGAAGGGAATGAAGACGATGTCGTGCGAACTGCAGGCCTGGGTGATCGAGCCGGTCGGCACGGCCCCGCCCAGGAAGGCGGCATCGGCGTTCCCATCGGCCAGCAGGTCGACGGCTCCACTTTGCGTGTTGTTCAGCGGTGAGAAATCCTTATAGGTCAGGCCATGTCCCTTAAGCAGCGGGCCGACGAACATCTCGAACCCTGCCCCCGAGGGTCCGACCACCACCCGCTTGCCCTTCAGGGCTGCGATGCTGGTGATGCCGGTCTCCTTCCTGGTGATGAACATCGCCACGTTGGGTGCCAGGGTCACGATCGCACGGATGTCGTACTTCTTGTCCCAGCCCGACTCGCCTCGCACGGCGAAGTAGCTGATCGCCGAGTTCGACAGGGCCAACTCGAGCTTCCCGTCCTGGATGCCTCGGATGTTGGCCTTGGATCCCTTGGTGCCCTTGGCCTGCACCTTCCAGTTGTTGTCGCCTTTCTGCTCATTGAGCACCTCGGCGATCGCCCCGCCGACCACCGCAAACGCTCCCCCAACCGGCGCGGTCCCCATGCTCAGGAACTGCCGGCGTTGGGTTCCGCCACTGCCCCCGGATCCCCCCGTGGCCCCACCACTTCCCTGGCCGTCACCGTCGCCGTTACACCCCGGCCCGATCAGGCACAGGCAGGCAAACAGACAAAGAACACCCACGAAGATCTCGCGTCGACTACGCATGGAACTCGTCCTTCTGTGCCTGAGCTGGCTGGTGTCAAGCGGTCAAAACCAGCGACGGTTCCCGGTCCATCGGACCGGGCTGATGCGATCCTACCATTCGCTCAAAGTGCCCGCCAGCTATGCCAACCGGGCGACTTGTGGCGAGCCGGCCGCGGAGCGTGTCAGGCGTCAGGAGTGCCGTCGCCGGTCCCTTCGCTCGACTGTGTCTCGTGTGCGGCGGACGGGCTCATCCCGGTTGCCTCGGCCGCCGCCGCCTCAGCCGGTGGCTTGTGAGCCGCTCCGTGGGGGGTGTTGGTCGCGACCAGCACGATTCCGACCCCTGTCAGCAGGATCCCGACGCCCATCATGGGCTTCATGCCACCGTGTGTGATGGACGCATGGATCCCGACAACCGTCACGGCACCACCAAAGACGATCGGCATCACGAGTTCGGGGATCGGCTTGCCCGAGAACGTCGACATCGCCGAAGTCAGGCTCAGGGCTCCCAGTGCCCCGAGTATTCCCGCGGCAAACCCCCAGGTCAGCGCCGGAGACTGCTTGCCTGTGAACGTGAAGCTGTCGCCCTTGACCTTCATCATGATCAGCCCGCCGACGATCGCCAGCACCAGGTAGGCCAGGCCGATTCCCACATACGGTTTGAACGGACTCCAGCCATCCGGCGGCGGAGCCGGCGGAGATCCGGGAGAACGCGAGTACTGCAGTGTCGGTCCGTACAGGCCCCAGCACAGGGCAGTCCCCAGGGCAAAGAGAACGGGCAACTGATGTTTCATGAGAGTCCTTTCTACAGGCCGCGGTCCGTGACGAAGCCCCGCCCGCAGGGCCTCAGGCGACCCCGGGGGGCGACGGGTGCCGACATCCTAGAGACTTCCGAGTCGCGCCGCATCCCCCTTGAGTCATCGCGGCGGCACCCCGGGTCACTCGCTCCGCAGCGAGGCCACAACCGGCGTCCGCACCGCCTCGGCCACCGCCAGGCCTGCCGCGAGCATTCCGACAACGACCACGACGGACAGCAGTTGGGCCAACCCGCCGGCCAATTCCGCGACGTCCGCGCCTGCCGTCATCAGGTGCGGCAGCATGGCCAGCAACGCCGAAACCGTGCCGCTGACCAGGCCCCACATCAGCAGGAAGGCGTTTTCGCTGAGCACCAGCCACCGCAGGCCGGACCGGCGGTACCCGACGGCCCGCAACAACGCCAGCTCGCTCTGACGCTCCAGCACGTTCCGCTGCATCACCGTCGCCAACCCGATCGTACCCAGCAGCAACCCCAACCCGCCCAGGATCTGGAACGTCGCCAGGTACGTGTTCTGTACCGCCAGGAACCGCCCCAGACTCTCGACCACCGGTTCGGCATCGAATCCGTATTCGCCGAGCTTAGACTCGAGCAACTCGGCCTGGCTTCGTCGGACCGTGTCCAGTTCCGCCAGGTCCCCGGGGGTCTCGCCCGCAGCCCCAAACCGCGTGTCACCCACCAGGAAGTACCGAAAACCCGCCTCCTCGGGAAAGGCGACGCGAAAGTGCTCCTCGGACATCACCAGCACGCCCTGGAAGACACTGGCATCGAGCATCCCCACAATTTCCAGCCACAGCGTCGGATTCTCCTCGTCGGGATACGCCACCCGGTCTCCCACAGCCTTGTGCAGGCTGTACTGCAGCGTGTTCATGTCACCGATGACCGGAAAGACCGGCAACTCACCGGCACCCTCCTCGGCGTCCGCCCGCTGCGGCAGCTCCTCGAGCAGTTTCCAGGGGTTCTCCTCACCGGCTCCCACGAATCGGAACCCGCCCCGGTCGATCGTTGCCCGCGACATGCCCAGGATCGTCGGCAACCGGGTCTGATACAGGTTCAGGCAGCTGGACTCCTCGCCCGCCTTCATCCGAAACGAATGCAGGTCCATCGTTTCCAGTAACGCACGATGCTCGGCGTCGAGCCCGTCGGCCAGTTCCAGCTTCACCCGTCCGTGGGCCGATCCCGGATCGAAGACAATCGGCTGGCTCGATTCGGCAACCAGCAGGAATCCTCCGCCCCCGGTCCCGGCATCGGGCCATTCGGCAACCGGATCACGGCGTCCGGCCGCGACCGCGGTGATCAGGAACGTGGCCGAGGCGATCATCGCCACCGACATCACGCTGCGAGATCTGTGCCGTGCGGCGTTCCGAAACCCGAGCCTTGTGAGTGCAGCGAATCCGCGGCCACCGATCCCTCCGTCCCGGCCCCGGCCCAGCACAACCGCCAAGATGGCAAGCGACGCGACCAGCAGCGAGATGCCCAGTACGAAGAAGACGACGATCCGGATCGAGAGGCCGGAAAACGCCTCCTGGGAAAGCACGCTGTCAGGAACCAGGATCCCGCACAGCAGCCCCGCCAGGGCGATCCCGCTCGAGATCCACAGCACACGTCGACTCCGACCAATAGCCTCCGACTGATCGAGCCCGCCTCTGAGCACCCCGGCCAACAGGTCCCGGGCCGGCAGTTTCAGCAGTCCCCGCGCCGAGACCACGATCGCCGCCAGTGCCACGGCGACCGAGATTCCGAAACCGACGAGCAGACTGCCGACCCGCACGTCCACCTCGAGGAACGACGTTCCCACCGCGTCGACCCACCAGTGAGTCAGCCCGTAGACCATCAGGTGTGCATATCCAATCCCGGCCGCCGACCCGACCAGGCCCCCCAGCACGGTCACCGTCAGGCCCTCGGCCACCAGCAGCATCAGCACGGTTCGGGGTGCAAGCCCCAGCGCGAGCATCAGGCCGGTACTCTTCACACGACGCTCGATCCCCAGTCGAAACAGCAATCCGATCAGGATCGTCGCCGCCCCGATCAGGAAGAAGCTGAACCCGATGAACAGGCCGCTGAAGGGGGTCGTTCCGCTGGCCGCCCGTACGCCATGTTGCTTGACCGGCTGCACAGACAGCCCCAGTGACGAGAGGTCCATCCCCTGTTCGATGACCTCACGCACCTGTGCCAGGGCAGCCGCGTTGTCAGGATCGATTGCCATCCGCAAAGACGTCGCGGTGCCGTAGCGGCTTTGCCACATCTGCGCCGCCGTCTTGTACGTCAGGAAGGCCTTGGGGGTCGCACGAAACTCGTCCCAATAGTCGTCGTCGCGTTGCGTCAATGCGTCGAGGTCCATCTTGAACGGCTGACGCCAGTCGCGGAATGTCCTCACATCGGTGATTCCCGGCACGTGCGGAGTCAACCCGCGGTCGTCGGCCGCCCCGGCCAGTTCGGTCACCGCATGCACGCGGAACGTCCGAGTCTCCTCGGGCAATTCGCCGTGCGATCCGACCAGGTGATAGGTCATCGTCAATCGCCCGCCCGGCTCGAGACCCAGATCGTCGGCGAGCCAGCGGTTGATCACGATCGCGTCGTCGGGCAGGTCGGCCATCACATCGTCAACGCCGCCACCTGCAAAGGGACCGAACGGAACCTTGGCCACCTGGCCGGGGACCAGGCCCGCCACGATCGAGTACATCGAATAGCGGCTCGGATCCTCGGCGTTGGACAGCCGGTTGGACAGGTGAACCAGCACCCGAGACCGGCCCGGGATGTCGTCGCAGGCGGCGACGATCGCGTCGTCGAGCACCATGCGATTGCTCTCCAGCGCCACGTACCCGTGTTTCTCGAGCCGTCTCAGCGACAGGCCGAGATCCTCCAGAGAGATCGACCGGGCCAGGGCCGCGCCGACCGTCTGGGGTGTGCTGCCGGCCACCACCAACATGTTGACACGAGCGGGGTAGTTGTCGAATCGTCGCTGCTCGCGATTGCGGACCCGCCGCTTGTTCAGTACCAGCGTCTCCTGGAGCGTCTCGAGTGCGACGTAGGCCAGCTTGGGCAGTTGCTGACTGGGATTCAGATCGAATCGGCCGACTCCACGCCTCGCAATGGGGTCGTCGGGACCCACCACTCCCCGGACGTCAAGCACCATGTCGATCGTGTCGTTCTCTCGTTCGCCCAGCAGCGTGTCGCGAGGAATCGCGTTGGGCAATTCCATCCACAGCCGCACCTGCTGTCCGACTGCCACCCGGCTTCCCAGCTCTGCGGCGACGCCTTCCGAGAGCACCACTTCACCCGGCTTGGGGGCGGCCAGGTTCCCGTGCTGTGTCAGATCCCAGAATCGGCTATCGACTCCGTAAACCATCACGCCCCCGACCCTCAGCCCGGTCCGTGCCCCGACCGATTCGGCCCCGCCGGTCTCGAGACTTCCCCGAATCATCATCAGCGGGGCCACCTTCGCTCCCGCTCCGATCGCCTCTTGCAGGTCACCGGCCAGCTCTTCGCGAACAAACCGATCCCGGCCTCCGATTGCCATGTCGACCTGTCCCAGTCGATCCAGGTGCATCTCGAGCAGGCTGGTCTGTACCGAATCGCCCACGACCAGGGCGCCGGTGATCACGGCGGTGGCCGCCACCACTCCGAGCCCCACGGCGAGATTGGCCCGCCAGTGGTGCCCGAGCGTCGCCATCAACAGCGACCAGCGAGTCATATGCCGACCTCCAACTCGACCAACCGCCCGTCGACCAGTTCGCAACGACGAGAAAACCTGTCGGCCAATTCCAGGCTGTGGGTCACGCAGATCAATACCGCTTGCTGCTCCTCTGCCAATTCCAGCAGCAACGAACCCACGCCGTCGGCGGTCTTGTGGTCGAGGTTCCCGGTCGGTTCGTCGGCAAGCAACAGGGTCGGTTTATTGATCAGAGCCCGGCAGACCGCCACGCGCTGACGTTCACCCCCGGAAATCTGCGCCGGCAGGTGGCTGCTGCGGTCTGAGAGCCCAACCCGTTCGAGCAAACCGGTGGCTCGTTCGACATCGCCGGAACCGCTGCCTCCCGAGGCCAGCAGCGGGATCATCACGTTTTCCAGGACCGTGCACTGCGGCAGCAGGTGGTGGTCCTGGAAAATGAATCCCACCTCGGTGTTCCGAAATTCGGCAAGCCCTACTTCGTCCCGGTCGAAGGGATCGCTGCCCTCGACCAGCACCGTACCGGAGGTGGGCTGGTCGAGTGTTCCGATGATATAGAGCAACGTGCTCTTGCCCGAACCCGACGGGCCGGTCACCGCCAGCCGGTCGCCTCGAGCCATGTCCAGGTCCACGCCGCTGAGGACTTCCAGCGGTGACCCGGCACCCGGGAAGGTCTTCCCGAGGCCTCGGACCTCGAGGTGAGCCTGTTGCTGCGTCTCTGCGACTGACACCGCGCTACTCCGGTTCAACCAGTTCGTCCAATTGCGATTTCAGTTCGGTGGGAATTTCCACCGAACTCAGCCCGTCGCTCTCATCCACCCGACAGCAGACCGTCTTCATCCGCCCGTGTGCAATCCGCATCTCTCCCCGGTGAAACTCGTATCCCAGCACCAGCGACGAGCGACCCACCGACGCCACCTGCACGGTGACTTCCAGTTCGTCTTCGAAGTAGGCCGGCGCATGAAACTCGCACTCCGCCGCCGTCCTCGGCCAACCGACCATCTGCCCCGATTCGTTTCGCTGCACGACGGAGGTGCCCAGCGACCTGAGGAACTCGTGTTCGACCGATTCCATCATTCGATAAAACGTCGTGAAGTGAATCAGGCCCGCCATGTCGGTGTCGGCAAACTCGACCCGCCGCACGCTCGTAAACGCCACGCTCATCGGACGCTCCGCGGTGCCTGCGTTTTTTCGGGAAAGAACCTGGCCAGCACCGACTCATCCGGTGGCCGGGTCAGCAGTGAGACAACGACCAGGACCAGCGCCGGCACGGCGACGATCGCCGCGACCGGCAGCATCTCGAGAAACCTGTATCGGGGATCCGGCGGATAGACTCCCATGTCGCCAAAGAACAGGGCCAGCCACGTGCCGACCATGGCCACCACGCTGGCAGCGGCGCCGCAGCTGGTCAACCGCCGCCAGTACAGCGCCGCAACCACCAGCGGCACCAGTCCCGAGAATCCCGCAAAACACCACAGGCCCAGGTCGAAAATCGCCGCCGGAGTCCCCAGGCTCAGCAGGTAGGTCACAGCGACAATTGCCACGATGAACCACCGGGCCAGTTGCACAACCCGAGTGTCGTCGACCGGACGGTTGCCCTTACGCCCTGCCAGCACGATGTCGTTTGTAAACATCGTGCCCAGGCACAGGAACTGGCTGTCCAGCGACGACATCACCGCGGCCAGGATCCCGGCTGCAAGCAACCCCGAGAGGACCGGCCCGGCAACCTTCGCCACCATGATCGGCAGCACCGTGTTGACGTTTTCCGGCGGGGTGGCAAACACCTGCTGACCGTCGACCACCGCCGAGGTCGCCCAGGCACCGACCATCACACAGGGGACCCAGACGATCAGGATGAAGAACGGGTGCACGATCACCGGCAGCTTGAACGCCGAGGCACTGCGAGCTGTGAGCCAGTGTTGAAACAGGTGAGGGAACATGCCGGCCGAGAGGGGGATCAGCAGGAAGCTGAGGAAGAACAGCGGGTGAGGCTTCATCACCAGCTTCTCGGGATGAGACTCCAGCACTCTGCCCGTCGCCCCCTGCAGGCTCTCCAGAAAACTCTCGCCCCCGCCGATCTCACGCGCGATCACAACGAAGGTCACCACGCCCAGCACCATGAACACCGTCGTCTGAAACGCGTTCGCCCACGCCGTGCCACGCATGCCGCCTGTGAATACGTACCCCAGCACCACCAGGCAGATGACCAGCGACCCCAGCCACGGTGGCACGCCGTGGCCATCCGCCGCGAACAGCTCAGGGAACGCACCCCGCGTCACTCCGTTGATCACCGCACCGGCCCCCAGCACCCCCATCAGGAGGTAGGGAATCACCAGCCCCACCAGGACCGGGAACAACAGGTAGCCAAACGCGTGGGAACCCAGCCGGTCGCGGAAGTACTCGACCTGGGTCGTGTAACCGTACTTCTGCCCGAGCTTCCACAGCTTCACGCCGATTACGAAGAAGCACAACGAATGGACGATCCCACTGGAAGAGGCCATCAGGCCGTAGACCCCGATGCCCAGCTGGTACGACTTGCCGGTCGAACCCACCAGCGCGAAGGCCGTCATCGTGGTGCCGAACAGCGACATCAGCAGTAGCACCGGGCCGATCGAGTGGCTGGCCAGCAGGTAGTCGCGGCTCGTGCCCCGAGACATCCTCGATGCCAGGGCTCCCAGCCCCAGCAGCAACGCCAGGTAACCGGCGATGATCGCCAACTGCGTCACGACCCGTCCTCCCGCGGCGCCATTTCACCACCGGCCGTCGCCTCGGTCGTCTCTGTCGTCTCGGTCGTCTCGGATTGCCCGTCGTCGGGCCAGGCCACCAAGGTCCCCACCCACCAGAGGGCCACGGCCAGCAGCGTGACAACGACCTGGTAGAACAACGGAGCCGGCAGGAAATCCAGGACCAGCGTCCTGGAGTCCCAGAAGCCGGGGTACTGCTGGATCGCCACCAGCACCACCACGCTCAGCCAGAACGCTCTGCGACCCCACACCGCCGACGTGGCACCCCGTTTCGTCATGCCTCAGCTCCCTCACCCGCCGGCTGCCTCATCGCCGGGTCATCGTCTCGGGGCGGCACCACCTCACCCATCGCCTCGAACAGCGACCCCACGCCCGGTTCCCAGACATTGCCCATCAGGATATTGGCCAGGTGTCCGACGCACTCGGGATGCTCACGCAGCAGCGACCCGAAGCTGAAGCCAGGTGTGTAGAACGCATACACGAGCTTGTGGAAGTGCATCACCCCCTCGTCGAACTCGTCCTTCCAGCGACCGAGGATCTGCCCCGAAGTGTCTCCGGCGGCCAGCGCGTCGATGATCGCATCGGCGGCCATCTCGGCCGACTTCAGTGCCAGGAACACTCCGGTGGAGTACACCGGGTCGATGAAACCCACCGCGTCGCCGACCAGCACCCACCCGTCTCCGGCCGCCTGCGACGCCTTGTAGCTGAAGTCACGAGTCGTCCTCAGCGGGCCCTCTCGCGAGGCCTCGGCCAACCGGTTCTGAATCGCCGGGCAGCGAGCCGTCTCGCGTTCCCACAACGCTTCGACGTCGCCGCCCCCCCTGGGAAACATGTACCTCAGGCTGCCGGTACACCCGACGCTGACCATGTTATCGGGCAGAGGGATGTACCAGAACCACGAGCGTTTCCCCTCGGTCTGCAGGATGATCGTCGCCCCCTCGTCACGTCCCTCGTCACGCCGGGCGTTGCGGAAGTAGCCCCAGACGGTCCCCTTCTTCAGACGCGGGTCCGGTTGCTTGAGCTTCATGCGGCTGGCCAGGAACGCCGAGAGTCCGCTGGCGTCGATCACCACCTGCGAGTTGACCACCACGTCCTTTGCGGCATCGGCACCGGCGGCACGCACCCGCACGCCGCTCGCCCGGTCTCCCTCGAAGAGCACCTCGGTCACCTGCGTCTCGCTGAAGACCTCCGCACCACGTTCCTCGGCACACTCCAGCAGCATCCGGTCAAACTCGTCTCGCCACACCTGCCAGGTCTGGGAACTCTCGTGAGGCTTAAAGGTGTCGAAATAGAACGGCCTGGTCTCCTTCCCCGATTCGGTCACGAACTGGACACTGAACTTGACCGGGTAGGCACTCGCCTTGAGCCGATCGATCAGCCCCAGCCGTTTCAGTGTCCAGTAGGTGGCCGGGACCAGCGATTCGCCGACGTGAAACCGCGGCACCGCCTCGCGTTCAAAGACCACGACCGAGTGTCCGGCCTCGGCGAGCAGCGCGGCGGCCGTGGCGCCGGCCGGGCCACCACCGATCACGACGACATCGACACTGTCAGTGGTCAGGGTCTCGAGAGTCTTCATCACCCTAGCCGGTGTCCTGGAGTGGAGCCGGGATTTCGAGCAGGTCGACCGCCGGGTGCTGGTTGCAGAAGATCGTCGCCAGGCGACCGTAGGTCACCGTGACAGAGTCCATCTGCAACAACTCGGCCAGCTCATCCCCGGCGGTGATCCGCAGGACCGCGCCCAGGTCGATGTGTCGCAGCACGTTGTGGTCGATCAGCACGCGGCCCAGGGGGGTCTCGCCCGACACGATCTCGTCCCGCACCTCCGGCGTCACGTAATGAAAATTGAAGCGGACGATGCCGAATTGCACCACCTGGCTCGTGCCCGCCTTCAACAGGACGATCTTGCGGCAATACAGGCCCTCGCTGTCGACCTGCTCAATGATCCGCACCTCGACCGGACTCCCGTAGTACTCCTCCATCGTCACGGTCATGTGCTGATCGTGGACCAGCATCCGCTTGTAGGGCTCGGGAGTCAGTGCCCCCGAGACGTGCTCGGCCGAGCGGACCAGTCGCTCGCCGTCGCCAAAGAGCCCCACCAGGGCATTGAGTTCGTCTTGAGGATTCACGGCCTTTCCTGTGGCACCCGTCCCTAGGTGTAGCGAACTCGGCGGTACTCCGGCTCGAAGTACTCCGGCAGCAGGCTGTCGGCCTGCAAGAGTCCCTTGCGGGTCAGTCGCACGTGGTCGCCGTCGATCTCGAGATAGCCGGCCTGCTGCTGATTCCCCAACGCCTCGGCAAACTCCTCGAGCGTCCGCACGCCGAACTTCGCGTCCAGGGCCGCGGTATCAACCACACCTTCCTTCAGCTGCAGCACGAACTCGCGGATCAGCCGTTGCGCATTGCTGGGCCGCAGCGCCCGGTTGATCGGCAGCCCGCCCGCAGAAACCGCCGCCTGGTACTCCTCGATCGCGTCCAGGTTCTGGTAATGCACTCCCTGGAAGTGACCGAAACTCGAAACGCCCAGGGCCAGGATGTCGGATCCGCGGAAGAGATTGTCGCGGTAGATGAACCGGTCGGTCTCGGGGTCGCTGACCATCTCGTTGCCACTGGAGACGTGGTAGCCGACTTCGAGCAACCGGTCCATCGCCTCGCTGACCCACCGCCTTTTCGTCGGCCAGTCGGCCACCGGCGATGCAACTCCCTCGTCATTGATCTGCTGCGAGTAGACCGTGTTGTACGGGAGCTCCATCTGGTAGATCGTGATGTTGTCGGGCTTCATCTCGATAGCCTTCTCGACACACGCCTGCCAGTTCGCCTCGGTTTCTCCGACCATCCCGGCGATCAGGTCGATGTTGACCTGGGGAAACCCGACCTGCTGGATCCAGTCGTAGGCCTTGAAGATCTCCGGCGAGAGATGTGCGCGACCGTTCTCTTCGAGAATGGCGTCGTCGAAGTTCTCGACACCCAGCGAAACGCGTGTGATCCCGATTTCGGCGAGCGTCTGCACCTTGTCGAGGCTCAGGGTGCCCGGCTCGCACTCGAAGGTCACTTCACGAGCCGTCTCCCAGCTGAACGACTCGGCGAGCGAGTCCCTGAGAAACTTCAGTTGGCGAGAGCTGAGGTAGGACGGGGTCCCGCCGCCCAGGTAGACGAAATCGAGTTCCCGGCCGGAGACAGCGTCTCGTCCGGCGACCATCTTCGCCTCGCTCGTAATCGCCTCGACGTAGTCGGAGATCGCCGTGGCGTTCTGGTTGGTGTAGACGCGGAAGTAGCAGAACTTGCACCGTTTGCGGCAGAAGGGAATATGCAGGTACATCCCCAGCGGCACCACTTCGGGTTCCTCGACGTCCCACGCCGCGTCGATCTCGACAACCGCCTCGCTGGTCCATTGAGAGAACGGCGGGTAGTTGGAGATGAAGTAACTTCCGACTTCGGTGGTGCTGCTGGTATCGGTTGCCATCATTTCGCTCCGAAACACAGGAGCCGGGCCTTGGACCCTTCCGAACCGATCAGCAATCGGCCACCGGCCACCGACGGCGCGGCATTGAAGTCGGACTTGCCCCGGTACTTCCACACCTCCTTGCCGGTTTTCAGGTCGACTCCGTAGACGTGCTTGTCGGCCGAGCCGAAGTAGACACGGTCGCCGGCGATCACCGGTGAGCTGTTGACCTGGGCGCGGGTCGAGAAGACCCACAGCCGCTTGCCGGTCTTGCGGTCGATGCAGTGCACCCGCTTGTCCTGGCTGCCCACCACAATCCGATGGCCGAGGATCGCCGCGGAGGCGTGGTAGGGCTGCATCTTCTGAGGGTCACTGTAGCGCCAGATGACCTTCTGCTTCTTCCAGTCCACGGCCAGGACTTCTCCGTCGTGCGTGCCGACGTAGAGCATGTTGTCGACGATCGCCGGCGAGGCGATCATGAAGCTGCCCAGCTCCATGTCGTGTTCCTGCTTGCCGGTCTCGATATTGATCATCCTCAGGTGCTGGTCGCAGCCGGTCACGAACGTGTACTTGCCGGCGATCGCCGGCGAGCCATTGATCCGGTCGGCGGTGGCAAACGTCCAGACTTTCTTCCCGGTCCGGGTGTCCAGGCAATACAGGTTCGCGTCCCAGGACCCGAAGATCACTCGATCGCCGATGACTACAGCGGAACTGTTGACCTCGGCCTGCGTCTGAAACACCCAGCGTCTCTTGCCGGTCTTGCGATCCACCGCGTGAAACACCCCATCCTCGTCACCGACAAACACGGTGTCGGCCGACACGGTCGGCGCCGCCGGGAAACCGGGGATGAATGTGTCGGGTTCGGGCTTGGGGGCCGAGAGGTACTTCCAGAGCAGCTTGCCCGACTTCAGATCCAGGCACTGCAGTTCTCCACCCAGTGTCGAAGCGTAGACGCGGCCTCCGAGGATCGCGGCGGCCGACGTGAAGACCATTCCGTCGGGGATCGGCTGAGACCAGATCAGTTCGAGAGTCTCGGGCAGCGCAGATCCGGCGACACCCCGTAGCTGGTGACCATTGCGGAAGTTGGGCCACGACGACTTCTCGTCCACCTTGGCCACCTTGGCCGGTGGCGCGGTCGTTCCGATCCGCACACCCGCCACGAGCGAGGTGAGGATCAGGATCAGGAGCGTCGTGGTGCGGCGCATTGGTACAGACCCTTCAACGTCTCAGCGGTAACCGGTCTCGGATTGAACTTGCCTGTCCACTGTTCGGCGGCCTCGGCCGCCAATTGGTCCAAAAGATCATCTTGAATATCGCATTCAGCCAGTGTGGCTGGCAATCCCGCATCACTGCGCATTTGCTCGACAGACGTCGCAAGTGCTTCGGCGGCTGTCTCGTCGGCCCCGCAACCCAACCCGGCCGCCTCGAGCAATTCGCTGTAGATCTCTTCGGCGGACTCGTGATTGAATCGAATCACGTGGGGCAGCATCAGGCCCACAGCGACTCCATGCGTCATCCCGTAGTGAGCCGAGAGCGGGTTGGCCAGCGCGTGGGTGGCTCCCAGCATCGAGTTTTCGATAGCGGCTCCGGCCAGGTGGGCCCCGTAGAGCATTTTCTGTCGTGCGGCGATGTCACCCGGGTCTGCGATCACGCTGGGGAACCCCTCGGCCAGGCGAGTCCAGGCCTCGAGGCTGAAGCGGCCCGACATTACGTTCCGCCTGGTGGTGACGGCGGTTTCCAGTGCGTGGCTGATCGCGTCGATACCGGTAGCGGCGGTCACGGCCGATGGCATGGTGAGTGTGAGTTCGGGGTCCAGGATCGCCACGCGGCAGGCGGCCTTCTTGTCTCCGCAGGCCATCTTCATATGTGTCCGCGGATTGGCGATCAGGGCAAACGATTGGGCCTCGCTGCCGGTCCCCGCGGTGGTCGGCACCGCGATCATCGGCAGCATCGGCTCGATCGCCTTGTCCACTCCCCAGTAATCCTCGATGCGACCCCCGTTGGTCATCAGGAAGTTGACTCCCTTGCCGCAGTCCATGCTGCTACCACCCCCGAGGCCGATGATCAGGTCGCTGTTGTGCGACACCGCCACCTCGAGTGCCCGGTCGACGTCCTCGGTCGTCGGATTCGGTGTCACCTCGCCGAAGACCGCGATGCTGGCCGAGTCGAACCCGGCTTCAGCCAGGCAGTTCAGAACCCGCTGCTCGTGACCCGCCTCGCGCAATCCGGAGTCGGTCACCAGGAACAGCCGCTTGCCCCCCAGTTCTCTCGCCCAGCGGCCCAGCGACCCTACGGCGCCGGCTCCGGCTTCAATCAAGGTAGGCGAGCCCGCCTCGATGAGTTCCTCGACACTCAGCGCAGCAGCCTCCTCGTCAGCCAACGCATCGGTGGCTTCCGAAGGAAGTGACATCGAATCGCCAAAAAGGGAAGTGAGCAGCCGGCTGGAGTCGGCTGACGCGGTGGGAGTCGTCCTTGACGTTGCGTCGGGGTCGGACCGGCGGCCGCTGACACGGGCCGCCGGAGCGGAGGCGCTACTTGGCCGGAGCCGTGATTGCAAACAGAGTCGACTTATTGGCGATGTACAGCACGTTGTTGGCCACGATCGGTGTCGAGTAGACCGAGTTGCCCATGTTGACGGTCCCCAGGGCGGGCTCGAGTTCCCCGTCAACGTCCTTGAGTGCCTTTTTGGGGTCGGCAGTCAACGGGAAGATGGCCACGTCGCCGTCCTCGTCTCCGATGTACACCTTGCCCTCGACGATCAACGGCGAACCCCACGCGGCAGCGAACATGTCGTAGGTCCAGTGCCTCTTGCCGGTCTTGGCGTCCAGGCAGTGGAACAGGCCGCTGAAGTCGGCGATGAACAGCAGGTTGTTCTTGATGGCCACGGTGCCCATCGACCGATGCATCTGCTGCTCAAAGTCCAACGCGTTGTACTCACCTTCGTCCTTCTGCCCATAGTGCCAGACGACTGCCGAGTTCGAGTTCGGCTTGACCGACTCGCCGTCCTTGGTGATGACCGATTGCAGACGCCGCCGCTTCCCGAAGGCAATCTCGTTGCCGTCGGATCCGATGGCGCGTGTCGGGCTGGTGTCGCCGCGTCGCTTGGGGTCGACGGCCCACACGTGACCCATGCCCTCGCCGTGCTCGGGGTCCTGCCCCACGGCGACATAGACCAGGCCGTCGTAGACCACCGGACTGGCGATGATGTTGTTGCGTGTGCCGCGACCGCCGAGGATCCACTTCGACTCCTTGGGGTTCGCGTCGAATCGCCACAGCAACAGCGCCTTGCCCTTGCCGTCACCCTTGGGATCGAAGCTGTAGACCCAGCCGTCTCCGCCGGCAAACATCACTTGCGGCTGACCGCCCAGCACCGCGTAGGTCGGGCTGGACCACTGGCCGTGCAGGATCGCGAGGGCCGGCGACTTGTTGGTCCACAACACCTTGCCGGTGTCGCGGTTCATCGCGATGAAACTGGGCGCGTTGGGAGCGGGAATGCCCAGGTGTTCGAAGCTGACCCCGTTGGAGGTGTTGACGAACAGCACGTCGCCGGCACAGGTGACCGAACAGCTGCACATGTTGTGCTGGGAAACGCCCAGCTGCTTCATCATGTCGAATTCCCAGATCACGTCCGCCTCATCCTTGTTCTCGTTCGGCTCGGATGTGAACGGCCCGTTGTTCTTGCCGTCGTGGAATCCCTCGGAATCCACGCAGACGACCGTGCCGCGGCTGGTGACGTACCACACGCGGTTCCCGGCGACAAACGGCGAGTTGCAGATGCCCTGCAACGGCCAGTCGTGGACACGGCCGGTGGTCAGCTTGGGGTTGGAGTGCTGCCAGAGCAGCTTGCCGTTGCTGGCGTCGAAGCAGAGCATGCAGCCCAGGTCGACTGTGGCGGGGTAGCGCTTGATCAGCCCAGCGCCGTTGTTGGTCCCGACGTAGACCTTGCCGTTGGCCACCACCGGGTTGCCGTAGGTCTGGGAGCCGAGTTTCGTCTGCCACTTGATGTTCTTGCCCGACCCGGTGTCCCAGCTGATCGGGATATTGACACCCTGGGGGGTGTTGTTCCGACCTGCCGAACCGCCCCACTGCGGCCAATCGAGCTTGCCGACCTTCAGGGTGGCGATTTCGGCCAGTGCCGCGGCCGTCGCATCAAATGGCGCGGCTTTCTTGGCCTCGTCCTGGGCCAGGGTCAGGGGCGCCAGCAGCAAGGCGGCCAGGACAAGCCCGGCCGAGATGGTGAGGACTCGCTTCATCGTGTCGGTCCTTGGTGGGGAGGGACTCAAGAGGGGGTTGAGGTAGGTTCCCGTGAGGGAAGGGGGTGTGACTACTTGTCCTTGGTCACCGTGAGGTTGTCGTAGAAGATCTCTGCATCGATGGCATTGCCGAAGAGTCCCGGGCTGCCCTTGACGTTGGGCGCCTCGTCAACGGCTGTGACCTGCCAGTCGTCAGGTTCCTTCTCGCCGCGGACCCAGACCTTGCCCCTGAGGACCGCTTTCTGCGTTCCGTCGGCTGCCTTCTGGACCCGGGCTTCCAGCTTCATCGTGTACCACTTGTTCGGGTCCCACTTGAAGTCTTCCGTCTGGGCCATCCTCAACTGGGTCGGCCAACTGCGGATCTGGAGTTTCTGGCTGGCGCCCAGCATCGTCAGGGTGTACCTCTGGGCGCTGAGCCCGATGTCGGGCAGCTTGTTGTCCTTGATGGCACCCTGCACATCGGACTGGATCGTGTAGTTCGAGCCATCGATGAAGCCCATCCAGCCCTGGCTGCGGGCCCCCTTGGGAATCGTCTTGATCTTGACCATCACGCCGTTCCCATCGACTTTCCGCGGACCTCGTGTGACAGCCAGCTGCAGGCCGCCGGCGGCAGTCCCCCAGGCGTGCTTGGCCACGAACTTCTCGCGGGCCAGGATCGCCAGGGCCGGGTCGAGCTTCGCCTTGGCCTCGGCGATGGTCTTGATCTGGCCCGAGAGGCCCAGGAACTTGAGCAGCGCCGACCAGGTCCGCCGCGGGGTCGCGTCATTGTAGACATGAGGTGCCTTGCCGGTGGCCACAGTCGGCTTGCTGGAATTGGTGAAGCTGGTCATCAGGTAGAGATACAACTGGCTGGCCAGCGGGCTCTCCTTTTCGAGCTTCTTCAACAGCTTGAAGTCGACCGAGATGTGTCGGTAGCGGCAGCCGACCCAGGTGACCGGCACCTGGCCATCGTTGAAATCGAATTTCCAGTTGTAATCCGGAATCAGTCGAATCCGGGCATGTCCCTGGATCTTGCCGAACGTCCCGGTGACCGCGACGGCGGTGTGAGCCAGGTCTTTGGGAGTCGCATACTGCCATCCCTTGTGAGCCTTGACGCCGGTCGTCGGGTCGGCGGGGATGTCCTGCTTACTGATTTTCCCAGTGCCTTGCAGCGAAAACGTGACCTCGTCAACGGCAGCGACCCTCAGGAACTGGCCCTTGGCGTTGAAGAGCCGAGCCTGAAATTCCTGGGACTGGCCTCCGTCGACGGTCGGCTTCAGCAGGCACTCGACCGGCACGACCTGGACATGAGCCACCTCGGCATCCGCCTCACGCTCGGTCTCCTTGGGCGGATCAGGAATCTTATCGGCCGTCGGCTTGGCATCCTTCACACCGATGCAATACAGCGCGCTGGTGGTCGGCACGTACAGCCGGCCGTGCGAGACGATCGGCGAACCGTAGACTTCGATGCCCCTGAAGCGGGTCTTGTTGAGCACCTTGACCCCGGCCGCCTTGTCCGGAGCCAGCGTCCACCAGAACCCGGTCGAGGTGCAGACGAAGATCTTGCCGTCGACATAAAGCGGGCTGGCTCGCACAGCACCCCTCAGCTTCAACCTCTTGATCAGCTTGCCATCAGCGGCGTTGACCACCAGGAACGTGCCCTTGTCCTCGGCCGCATAGATTCGTCCGTCGATATGAATCGGTGAGCTCTTGCCGACAAACCACTCGGTCACCCGCCACTTCTCTCCACTCTTGGTGATGTCACCCGCCTTGCTGCCATCGATGGCAAACAGTGCGCCCATCTTGGTCGAGTCGATGTTCTCTTCGCTGTGCCCGCTGTAGATCGTGTTGCCCACGACCAGCGGCGTGGTGTTCACTCCGCGTCGCGACACGTTGTAGGTCCAGATCTTGCGTCCGGTCAGGGGCTGGAAGGCGTGGATGCCGCCGTCGCCGGAACCAAAGATCATCAGCCTCTGGCCATTGATCACCGTCAGCACCGGTGAACTGTAGGTGGTGTCGTAGGGCAGCGGACGAGTCCCTTCGAACCACACCGGGGATCCGTTCCGCTTGTCGAAGGCAATGAAACGGTGGGCCGGTTTGGCCATCTTGCCCCAACCGATCACCACGGCACTGATGACCACCACCTTGCGGTACACCAGCGGCACGTTGGTGCGTCCCCCGTACGTGCTCAACAGGCCGTATTCCTCGCTCAACGAATGCTCCCACAGCGGAGTTCCATCGGGCCTCAGGCACTGGAACTGGCCGCAGACGCCCAAGGCGAAGATGTTTCCCGTCTCGGGGTCACCGGTCACGCACGACCAGCCGACCCGCGTGTCGGGCACATCCGAGAGGAACACGTTGAAGCGGTATTCCCACTCCTTCTTTCCGGTGGCTGCGTCCAGGCACAGCACCTTTTCGCCTTCCTTCTTCGTCCCCACCTGGTCTCGGACAATCGTGTAGATCTTGCCGTTCATCACGATCGGAGTTGAGCGGCCACCCGCCTCGGCGCTCTTCCAGAGCACGTTCTTGTCGCCCTTGGGATTCCATTCGGCGACGATGCCCTTTTCACGCGAAATCCCATTCATCTCGGGGCCACGCCAGTGAGGCCAATCGAGGGGATCGGCGGCCTGGACTCCGGTTGCGGTCCCGGCCAGCAGAGTGCCGAGCAGGGCCACGAGAATCCCAGGGCGCGTTGAGCGTGCGGTCGAGTTCTTCATCGGATGCGTCACACGGTTCGGGTTGA
>CAUZEQ010000013.1:0-31945 GCA_963578885.1 Planctomycetota bacterium | reverse complement strand
AGCATGGATGGGCTGTTCGAATTCGACTTGCCCAAGACCCTGGATGCCAGCATTCAGCAGCCGACGCGAGTGTGGGAGATTGCCGAGACGCGGATGCACCTGGAGGGCTTCGATTTTGTGCCGGGCCATCCCGACCAGATCTGGCACTCGCAGGGGGGCCAGGTCGATCGGTACCGCTTGTCGGGGATCAAGTCCCTCGCCGGAGTCAGCCCACGGAGTCTTCAGCAGCCGGTCGTGTTTCGGCAACCGGCACGGCCGCGGGTCCGGGTCAGCGATATGGGTGCGGTGGCCGATGGCAAGACGGATTGCCTGGAGGCGATCCACAAGGCGATTGCCAAGGTCGTGGCTGCCGGAGGCGGTACGGTGGTCTTTCCTGCGGCAAAGTTGCCCTACGTGGTGGGTGGCACGATCGTCATCCGCTCGAGTGACGTGACACTTTCGGGCAAGGGGGCCACGATCAAGCTGGCCGACGGTGCCGCCAACGGGACGAAGGACAAGCGGGGTACCGATAGCCAGGTCCACGTGTTGTGGGTGGCAGGGAAGCCGGATAAGCCGGTTCAGCGGATCGAGATCCGGGGACTGACCGTCGATGCCAACATCTACCGCCAGGAGGACTACTACAATCCCCGGGCAATCGTGGTCGAGCACGGTCATCTCGTGAAGGTTCGTGACGTCACGATCCTGCGACCGTTTGTGGGGTTGGACATCGGGGCGGGGTCGAGCGACTGCGAGGTGCGGGGGTGCGTGGTTGAGGACTGGCTCGAGGATGGTTTCGATGCCAGTGGGGACGCCGACAAGGGGTCCGGGGCGATCACGACCAACATCCGCTTCATCGATTGCCATGCACGAGGTGCTCCGAAGTCGACAGGCAACGCGTGGGAGATCGAGGACGGGGTGAGGCACATCCGGGTGATTGACTGCTCGGTCACCGATGTGCCCAGGGGCAACGCGTTCGGGATCCGCAACCACTGGACGGCCGGGCCGGTGGACATCTCGCGAGACATCCAGCTGAGACGGGTTCGGATCGAGCGGGTGGGAGGCAAGTACGGCATTTACAGCCACAGCGCTCCGCGCGAGAAGTTCCCGCACAATCGCGTCAACGACATCAGTCTCTATGACGTCCACTGCATGGCACCGGTGATGTTGGCCGGGCCGCTGGAGAGTGTGCGGATCGTCGGAGGTCGTTTTGGAATGATCCACCTCGGCTGGGAATACGGTTCGAAGGCCAGCCGGGACCCCGGCGGTCCACTACCGCTATCCGGGACCCGCGTCTCGCTGCGCAACGTCCAGGTCCGGGGTTTGAATATCAACGCCCAGGCCGGCCGGTTTTCTCTGAGCAACGTGCTCGTCGATGCCTCGGGCAAGACGTCGCTGCCTCACGCGGTGAGGATCGTCGGAGGAAAAGACCGGGTGCGATTCTCCAACTGCACGATCACCGGTGCCGGCAAGGTTGGGGTGTTGCTCGAGAAGAATGCGGCACCGCAGTTGGTCGATTCGATCATCTGGGGCAGTCCGCTCGCCGTGAAACTCGGCTCGTGGCAACCCACGTTTGTTCATTGCTGCCTGCAGGGTGGAGTGCCCGAGGGCGGAGACGATGGAGGGGGCAACCTGGCGGCGGATCCCCGCTTTCGGGTGGTTGGAGGTCGCCGGTTTCTGCTGAGTGACAGCGCGGTGGGCGATGTCGAAGCGAGTCGGTGTGTCGATGCCGGTTCGCGGCTGGCGGCCGCAGGGGGACTCGATGAACGGACCACTCGACCCGATCGGTTCCGTGACACCGGCCCGGTGGACCTGGGGTTTCACTACCCATTGAAGTTGGCGGATTGAGTCGGTCGCTTGCCTGTGTGTGTGGTGGCGAGGCGATTAAGAGGTGGCTAGAGTCAATCGGTGTGTCGGTGACGGCCTGGATCGACGAACTTGGAAAAGCCCACACGAACAGGGAGAGGCGTGATGTTGAGTTATTCACCGAGAGGGATGTCGTCGGTGGCGGTGGCGGTGTGCGTGGCCATGCTGGCCATCCCGTCCCCACGAATCGACGCGGCCGAGAAGGCGGCAGTGCTGGACATCGAGTATGTCCCGGCTGAAGCCGTGACGGCTGCGGTGGTCAATGTCAGAAAGCTGAAGCGTTCGCCTAGCCTGGAGTTGATGCCCTGGGAGGTGCTCACGGCTGCAGGCATCCAGGAGCTGGGATTTGATCCGCTGAAGATCGAGCAGGTGTTGGTGACGGCGGCACTCCAGAATCAGGCTCCGGGCTTCAGTCTCGGAGCCGTCGTCTCGCTGTCATCCCCGGTGACGTTGAAACAGGAATTCCTTTCACGGGCCGAGCCGATTCTGGTGGCTGGGCACAAGGCGTTTCGGTTTCCCATCAACCCACCGGTGGAGTTGGCCCAGGTCAATGGAAAGACACTGGTGATCGGGACTCCGGGTTTCCTGGAATCGATGCTCAAGTCGGCCGCCGACAAGACGGGTGCCGCGGCCAGGTCGCCGCTGAGACAGTTGATCGGCACCCAGGCACCCACTGACGACATCGCGGTGTTCCTGGCCGTGGAGCCGTTGCGACCGATGCTGAACGCCAACCTGCAGGACACGCCTCCCCTGCCTCCCCCGCTGCAGTTTGTGCTGAAGTTGCCCGACCAATTGCAGTCGCTGCGTCTGAATCTCAACCTCGATGGGGGTAAGCAGGTGCAGCTGGTGGCGACGGCGACGGATGCCGAGGCGGCGACCGCGATCGACCAGGGTGTGCGAGGCAGCCTGGGGATGATCAAGAGCATGTTCCTGGCTACCACGCTGGCGGTGGCCCCCGGCGACGGCCAGGTCCAGCAGGCCACCAGGTCCTACTTCACCCGACTGGCCAATGTGCTCGAGAAGCGAATGCAGCCCAAGCGTGACGGGTCGACGGTGACCCTGGAAGCAGGGATGGACTCCTCTGCCAGCATGGGCACCGTGGCGACCCTGGTGGCACTGCTCCTGCCGGCGGTGCAGCAGGCCCGCGAGGCTGCTCGACGGGCCCAGTCCAAGAACAACATGAAGCAGTTGATGCTGGCACTCCACAACTACCACGACAGGTTTGGCCACTTTCCCGCTCGAGCCAGCTACGACGACAACGGCAAGCCACTGTTGAGCTGGCGGGTGCACATCCTGCCGTACATCGACGCCGAGGGACTCTACAAGCAGTTCAAGCTGGATGAGCCGTGGGACAGTCCGCACAACAAGCGGCTGATTCCGCTGATGCCAGGCACATTGGTAAATCCCAACCTGCCCCCGGGCAGCGTGACCAACTACCTGGCGGTCATCGGTCCCGACTCGGTGTTTTCCAAGACCGGCATCAAGATCCAACGGATTACCGACGGCACTTCCAACTCGATGATGCTGGTCGAGGCGAATGCCGAGAGAGCGGTGCCGTGGACCAAGCCGGTTGATCACGAGTTCAGCGAAAAGGACCCCAAGGCGGGCCTCGGCGGACTGAGGCCCGGAGGGTTTCACATGGCCATGGCCGATGGCAGCGTGAGATTCCTGGCGATCTCGGTCGATCCCAAGACGCTGAGGGCACTGATCACCAAGTCGGGCAATGAGAGAATAGGCGACTTGCCATGACGAGACGGGGCCTCCGCCTCGGAAACGGTCCGGCTGTTACGGCTGCGCTGGCTCTGGTTGCCGCCGGGTGGGCAGCCGCCCCGGCCCGGGCTCAGCACGACCCTCAACGGAATGCCACGCGGCTGATCGCCAGGGGCGATTTTGCTGCGGCCGGTGCGGAACTGGGCAAGGGTGAGCCCGGGGCGGCCGAAACGCACTTCGTGGCGATGATGGCGGCGGCCAAGCAGGGGCGGATCGAGGAGGCTGTCGAGCGGATGCGGCAGGCGGTGGCTGCGGGGCTGCCGTTTGAGCGTCTGGTGGCCGGACCCCGAGATGTGCTGCGGCCGCTGTACTCGAGTGACGCGTATCGGAAACTGGCCGCTCAGCAGCGACCCGCAGACCTGCTGCACGGCCCGATGCTCGGTGATCTCACCGACACCGAAGCCTCGGTCTGGCTCCGCTCGGCCCGGGCCTCGCGGATCGTGATCCTGGTCCGCGAGGCAGCCAGTCGAGCGATCGTGCTCGAAGCGTTCGGGCGGACGTTGCCGGAGACGGATTTTACGGTGGTCGTGAGGCTGAAGGGACTGAAGCCGGGCACGGAGTATCGCTACGAGGTGCTGATCGACGGCCGGCCGCAGAAGACAGAAAACGCCCGCTTGCGGACGACGGCGGCCGTGGGACAGCCAGGCAAGACACGGATCGTATTCGGCGGCGGAGCCGGCTACGTGCCGAAATGGGAACGGATGTGGGACACGATCCTCAAGCGAAAGCCCGACGCGCTGCTGATGCTCGGTGACAATATCTACATCGACGCGCCGAAGGAAACGCTCACGACTCGCTACTGCTACTACCGGAGGCAGTCTCGGCCCGAATGGCGACGCCTGGTGGCCGGGACACCCGTCTATGCGATCTACGACGACCACGACTTCGGCACCAACGACTGCGTGCCGGGTCCCCTGATCGAGAAGCCGGTGTGGAAGCGGCGGGTCTGGAACACGTTCGCCCGCAACTGGTGCAACCCGTACTACGGCGGAGGCCCGAAGCAGCCGGGCTGCTGGTGTGATTTTCGGATCGGTGACCTGCACGTGATCCTGCTCGATGGACGCTACTACCGGACCCGGGGCACGCGGCCGAGCATGCTGGGGCCGGTGCAGATGGCATGGCTGAAGCGGACGCTGAAGGCTTCGAAGGGGACGTTCCGGATCATCGCCTCGCCGGTGCCCTGGTCGGCGGGAGTCAAACCGGGGAGCCGCGACACGTGGGATGGGTTTGCTCAGGAGCGGGAGGAGATCTTCGGGTTCCTCGAGACCGAACGCATCAACGGCGTGATCCTGGTTTCAGCCGACCGGCATCGGACCGATCTGAGAGTGACGAAGCGGGATGGGGGTTATGACCTGTACGAACTGGAGAGTTCGAAGCTGACCAACCGGCACACTCACAAGGTCGTCCAGACACCCGGGTTGATCTGGGGCTATAACAAGACTTGCTCGTTCGCGGTGATGGACTTCGACACCACGGCGAAGGACCCGCAGGTGCGGTTCGAGGCGGTGACGATCGATGGCGAGCGGGTGCATGATCACGTGCTGCGGCTGAGCCAGTTGACGCATCGGGTTGCGACGAAGAAGTGAGGCAATTGGAGAGAGGATCGGGATGGGCTGGGTAACTGGAGCGGTCTGTGTCGTGGCCGGATTGCTGGGGACGGTGGGTCTCGAGGCGGCCGAGCGACCCAACATCGTACTGATCCTGGCCGATGACATGGGGTACGGCGATCCGGGGTGCTACAACCCCGCGAGTCGCATTCCGACACCTCACATCGATCGCCTGGCGCGGCAGGGGCTGAGGCTGACCGATGCACACGCTCCGGCCTCGGTCTGCGTGCCGACGCGGTACGGACTGTTGACCGGGCGGTACCCGTTTCGCAGCCGAAGGTCCGAGCGAACCGAGAGCCGGATCGAGCCGGGGCGATTGACGCTGGGTGGGTTTCTGCAGCAGCAGGGCTACCGGACCGCCTGCGTCGGCAAGTGGCACCAGGGGTTCGCAGGAGGCAAGTCGCGCACGGACTACTCGAAGCCGATTCTCCAGGGGCCGATCGATCGCGGTTTTGATCACTTCTTTGGTATCCCCGCCTCGCTGGACATCCCGCCGTACTACTGGATCCGTGACAACCGTGTGGTGACGGCTCCGACGGCGATGGCAAAGGACAACTTCAGCCCGGGCTGGACGAGGATCCAGGGTGCCTTCTGGCGAGCCGGGCCGGTGGCTCCGGACTTCGAGTTCGAGCAGGTGTTGCCGAGAGTCGAGAAGCAGGCGATCGGGTTCATCGACCGCTGGGCTGCCGATTCACGAGGCGACTCGAAAACTCCCTTCCTCTTATATGTGCCGCTGCCGGCTCCGCATACGCCGTGGTTGCCGTCACAGGAGTTTCGGGGCAAGAGCGGGGCGTCGATGTACGGCGATTTTACGATGATGGTCGACGCGACCGTGGGAGCGATCCTGGGGGCACTCGAGAAGCAGAAAATCGAAAAGCAGACGCTGGTGGTGTTCACCAGCGACAACGGGCCGGTGTGGTATCCGGCCGACACGAAACGGCTGAAGCACAACTCGGTCGGGCCGCTGCGGGGGATGAAGGGAGATGCGTGGGAGGCGGGGCACCGGATGCCGATGATCGTGAGGTGGCCGGGACACGTGCCGGCCGGGACCACCAGCGATCACCTGTGGTGCCATACCGACTTCCTGGCGACGGTGGCCCAGATCACCGGCGGGCCCCGCCGGCACGCCGGACGCTCGTCACCCGCTCCTCGAGACGGGTGCTGGCCGTGAGAGACGGTCGCTGGAAGTACATTCCTCAACTGGGCAGTGGAGGATTCAGTCAGCCCAGGAAACGGAAGCCGCGGGACGGAGAACCCCCCGTGCAGCTGTATGACCTGGCCAACGACATCGGCGAACGCCGCAACCTGGCGGCGTCAGAACCGGCGAGGCTGAAGAGCATCCGCGAGCTGGCTCGGAAACTGACGGGCAGGGACTCCCGCTAAGCTGCGGCGGGTAAAGAGACACCGGGCCGGGCTGAGGCTCCGGGGGGAGGAGCCCAACGCCGACCCGGTGGTTGCTGGCGACTGAAGAGACCTAGCTCTTCAATGAGATCCGACGGGCCTTGACCTTCTCAGACTTGGGGACCCGGATGCCCAGGACGCCGTCGGTGTACTCGGCCTCGATCCCGTCCGCCTCGATCTCGTCTCCGAGCCGAATCACGCGGCGGAATGTGCCGCGTCGACGCTCGACACGATGCCACGATCGGTCCGACTCCTTGGACGATTCGCCGCGATGGCCCGAGATCGTGAGATGGCCCTCGTGAAACTCGATCTCCAGGTCGTCCTCGGATACGCCAGGCAGGTCGAGATGCAACTCGTAGTGCGAGTCGGTTTCCGAGAGGTCCAGGCGAGGGGCCCAGTCGACCGACTTGCCAGATTCGCCACCCAGAAATGCGCCCATCATCCGGTCCATGTCGTCCCAGACGTTCTCCAGACGCCCCACCTTCCATCCCATCGGTACCAGTGTGTTGCTCATTGCTTTGTACTCCGTTTCGAGTGTCCGGCCGATCCGGCCGTGGTTGGTCGGCCTCAACTGCGAGGCTTCGTCAGCGGAGAACAAGTACAAATGGCGTGCCGGTATTCACTATGCGAGTCGTAAAGCTTTATACTTCAATGAGTTATCGTGTATTATCGTCTGCTTCCTCCCTGTCCAGGAAGTGCCAATATGGCAGCTTCCCCTGAGAGACCGCATGATGCCATAATGGCAGTCATTACGAAACCGTTTATGGGTCGGGGTCGCCGAGAGAGACAGGAGTCCCGGGGAGTTGTCCGGTCATTTTTCCGTTCTTGAGCACGAAGCGACCGGCGACCAGGACGTGAGTGATGCCGACTGAGTGTTGGTGCGGCTTGAGGAAGGTGGCCTTATCGGAAACGGTGTCGGGGTCAAAGACAGTGATGTCTGCGATGGCGCCGGTGCGAAGTCGGCCTCGGTCGCTCCAGCCGAGTCGTTTGGCGGGCAGGGCGGTCATCTTGTAGATCGCCGTCTCGAGTTTCAGCACGCCTCGTTTTCGCACGTAGTGTCCCAGCACCCGGGGGTAGCATCCGTAGGATCGCGGGTGCGGGTTGCCCTGGCCGAACTGGAAGACGCTTCCATCGGAGGCGACCGCGGTATGCGGGTAGGTCATGACCCGGTCCACATCTCCTCCGGGCCGAGCCTCAAGCGTGTGGTTGATACCCGTGACTCCGTGGCCGACCAATTCGATCAGCAGTTCGGCTCCGCTGCGGAGCGTGATGTTCTGTTTCCGAGTCTGGAGGATCTGGACGAGGTTGCGTCCTTCGAGTTTCAGGTCGTGACGTGCTCGGGCGATCTGGATCCGGGCCAGTGCCTGCTTCGTGTGATCCGGATCGCCGGGGCTCTGGTCGGCGAGGTAGAGTTTTCTGACGAGCAGGTCTTCGACGGAGGCCAGGATGGCGGCTCGTTGTTTGGGATCGGCCACCCGTTTGCGGTAGGCCTCGAGTCCCCCGGCGAGAGCCCGTTGTGGCACGTAGAGTCCGACTCCGCCGCTGCCGGCTCCATAGGGGTACTGATCGAGGCTGACATCGATTCCTGCCTTCCGAGCCGCGTCGATGCGGGCGAGAGTCTGTCGGGTGAGTCCGAAGACGGAGGCCGAGGAGATCTTGTGGTGCGAGACGTGGATGGGGACGTGAGCTTGGTGTCCGATCACGAGTGCTTCTTCGAGCGCCTCGACGATCCGGGTCCCCTCGTCGCGCATGTGCGTAGCGTAGAATCCGCCGAACGGCTTGATCTCGCCGGCCAGCGCCACGATCTCGTCGGTTCTTGCAAAGGACCCGGCACCGTAGCGGAGGCTGGTCGAGAGGCCCACGGCCCCATCCTGCATGGCCTTGCGAACGAGTTGTTTCATGCGGTTCAGCTGGTCACCGTCGGGCACGATATCGCGTCGTCCCAGCACCTCCTGTCTGACGCTGCCATGCCCGACGAGGATCGCGATGTTGGGACCGATCCCTCCGTTTCTCAGTTCCTCAAAGAACCTCCCGATATCGGTTGGTGAGCTGCCACAGTTGCCGCACAGCAGTGAGGTGACTCCCTGGCGGATGTAGTTCTCCGCCGGCCGGAACTTCAGGATGCCTCGGTCGGCGTGGCTGTGCAGGTCGATGAATCCGGGGCAGACGACTTGCCCGGCGGCATCGATGTCGACGGTGGCCTGCAGGTTGTCGAGGTTCCCGATCGCGGCGATCCGGCCGTTGCGGATTGCCAGGTCGGCTCGTCGGCCGGGGACTCCGGTGCCGTCGATCAGGATTGCTCTTCGGATGACCACCTCGAATCCCGCCGTCTGCCTGGCATCGGCGGCATCCTGGGCCCGGGCCGGCTGGAAGCAGGCTCCGAAGCAGGCCAGCAGCAGTGTTGATCTCAGTGGTGTTGGGTGGGGCATGGCTGAAGATGTCGATGTCTGAGAAACGTGTGGGACGCGAGGAAAGCCTCAACGGGCTTTGACTATTCGCATATACTGCAGGCATGTCGAGCCGATTGCGCTGCCTGGCCCTTGTGGTGTTCTGCCTGATGCTTGGCGGGCGCGACGTATCGGCGGCCGACCGCCCGGTCCCGCTGTCACAGCGAGGCGTGGATCGACTCTCTCCGTCCTTCGGTCCGGCGCTGCTGGGTACTGTGTTGCGGAAGTCGCCCAGGGGTGAGGTCGTGATGGCGGTCCGCCGCGGGTGGTTGAAGGAGGCGGATCCCAAGCGGCTGACGCGGTTGGATGAAGAACTGGCCGAGTCTTCGCCCAGGGCCTGGCGTCGGCTGATCGAGCGGATCGACGCATGGCGAAAGACTCTGAAGCCCGGCGACCCGCTGCTGGGGTTGCTCGGGTTGGAGCGGAAGCGTGTGGTCGAGTGTCTGCGGTCCTTCGACACCGACGGCGTGGTGCCGCCGACGCGATTCGTCCTGCTAGTGATCCCGGCCCGGGAGATCTCTGCGTTGACGCTCCAGGCACCCAACCGCAAGCAGGCGGCGCTGGTGGCCTGGGTCGAGGGGCTCGAGGATGTCGAGACACGTTCGGCCGAGGACCTGGCGGCCGAGTTGAAGGAGTCAGGGATCGACCCGGCGACGGCCGGCGCGGAGTCCCTGTGGCGGGAACTGCCGGTTGTGACCGACGAGGACCCGACGTGGTTGGTGCGGAGGGCTGTGAAGGCCAGCGGGTCGTCCGAGCCGCTTCATTTCCAAGGGACCGGTGGCCTGCTGGTGGCCGTCAACGGCAAGAAACCCGGCGGCGGACTCGACGAGCCGATCGACTCCCGGGTGATCGGTGACCTGATGAGGCAGGTGCTGGGAGGCGAACTCGGCGGAGACCTCGGCAAGCTGCTCGAACAACTCGGAGGCCGTCGCGGGGGATCTTCCCGGCCCGGCGGCAAGGGGCAGACTCCTCTGGCCACCGCAGCCAGCCGGGCCGAAACCGCCGGTCGCGATGCGGTCCGGGTGACCCGCTTCCGCCACGACGTGGCCGGACTCAAGACGACGGTCAGTTCCGAGTTCCTGGTCCGGGTCGCCCCGGGCGAGTGGGTGGTGGCCTGGCAGGGATCCGAGACGGTCATGGTGCGGGACCGGCCCGAGGCTCGCAAGCGGATCGAGAAGGATGCCCGGGTCCAGCGTTTGCTGAAGCTGGCCAAGCGGTTGGGAGTGAAGGGTGGTGACAAGGCGCTTCAGACGGCCTTGCAGTTTGGAGCCGCGACGCAGTACGGCCAGCAGCGGTTGGATACCCGGTTCCTGCGTTTCCGCGATCGGTACGCCTACCGTCTCGACGGACCGCAGCTGTGGTGGTCCCAGTCGATCCGCATCAAGGACGCCAAGACTCCGTAGCCGGTGGCGAATTCCAGGAGCAGGGTTCACAGGGACTGGCTCACCCGCCCGTGGCGGGGTGCCTGTCCCGGTTGCCAACAGCGAGTGAGAGAACGGGACAGGCACCCCCGCCACGGGCGGGTGAGCCAGTCCCCGAACCGGCTAGCTGAAGAGGCCGGTCACGGCGCGGCCTTCGGTCAATTGGAAGGGGCGGTCGAGTGAATCGGTGAAGCTGGTGTGCGGGTCGATGCCCAGTGCGTGAAAGATGGTGGCTCCGATGTCCCAGGGCGTGACCGGTTCGGTGCGGGGGTAGGCGGCCAGCCGGTCGGTGGCTCCGTAGACGGCTCCGGGTCGGACACCGGCACCGGCGAGCACGATCGAATAGGCTGCGGCCCAGTGCTTTCGTCCCGGCGAGGTGCCGGCGAAACTGCGTTCTCTGGCCACCAGCGGAGCGCGACCGAATTCTCCCATGCAGACCACCAGCGTGGTCTCGAGCAGGCCTCGATCCTGGAGGTCTTCGAGCAACGCCGAGAAGCTGAGATCGAATCGGGGCAGCAGGTGTGTTCTCAGCGCCATGAAGATGTCGTTGTGAGTATCCCATCCGTATTCGTCGGTCTGGTCGGGGGCCAGGTCCTGTCCCCGTGCGTTATGGTTCCACATCACGGTGATCAGCGGCACGCCGGCTTCGACCAACCGTCGTGCCAGCAGGCAGGTTTGCCCTGACCGATTGCGGCCGTATCGGTTGCGGAGTGAGGTGGGTTCGCGTGAGAGGTCAAAGGCCTGTCGGCAGGCGGGGTTGGCCAGCATCCGCCAGGCCTGCTTGTAGAGTGTGTCTCGGCCTGCGAGCAGCGGGTTGGTCTCGAGCCGGTCGCGGTACGAGTCGATGGCGGCGAGCAGTTTCTGTCGTGCGGCGACTCGCACCGGCGGCAGGCCGGGCTGGTCGGTCAGCCCGGGCATCGCGGCACGGCCGCCGCCGGTGGCTCCGACCTGCAGCGGTGCGTAGTCGCGACCGAGCAGCCCGGCGAACTGTCCGGGAGCGGGTTCTGTGGGCGAGAACAGGGGTGCGTTGAGGTGCACGGCGGTGTGAGCGAACTTACGCGTGGGTCGGATCCGGGTCAGCAGCGAGCCGAAGGTCGGCTTGTCGGCGGGGCTGGGTGGAGGATTCCCCGAGCGGATCTTGTGGTAGTGCCCGGTCAGCGCCAGGTAGGTCGCCGTGCCGTGGTCCAGGTCCTCGTGCGACATCGATCTGAGGATCGTGTAGCGATCGGCGAGTGCGGCAAGCCGGGGGGTGTGTTCTCCCAGCAGAGTGCCGGGGACCGGAGTCCGGATGGCTGAGAATTCTCCGCGCACGATCGCCGGAGCCTCGGGCTTGGGGTCCCACATCTCGAGTTGGCTCTGGCCACCCCCGGTGAAGACGATCAGCACGCTGCGGGCCTGGCCGAAGCCGGGTCCGTGTTGAGCCGAGGCGGCCTGGGGTGTGGCCATCGCGCTGGTGGCCGACATCGCAGGCAGCCCCAGCCCGGCGACTCCCAGGCGGAGAAACTCGCGGCGGGTGGTCTGGAAGCTCAGCATCCCAGGACAGTATCTCCGAAGTGGGTTCCCGGATTCTATTCTCGTCCCCCGCACGGGCAACGGCCAGTCGAGACCGGTATGATCGATCTCTCCCGCGGAGATTCCCACCCCGATTCAGCAATGGAAGGATGTCGCCGATGTCCCAGCCCGCTTTGCTTGCCAGTCGTCTCGGCCCGGCGTGGCCGCTGTTGGTCCTGTTGTCGTTGTGGGTAGCGGGAACTCTGCCACAGGCCCGGGCCCAGGATGCTGCGGCGCGGGAGATTGGTTGGCGGGCATCGGGCAGCGGGGGAGCGGTGACGGCGGGACGCAGCCGCGAGGTGGTGTCGGCGGCGTTGGACGTATTGGCCGAGGGCGGGAACGCGGCGGACGCGGCGGCGACATCGTTGCTGGGCCTGTCGGTGACCGAGCATGGCCTGTTCGCCTCGGGTGGCGAGGTGCCGCTGTTGATCTACGACGCGAAGCGGAAGGAAGTCAAGGTCCTCTCGGGCCTCGGCCGCGCCCCGCTGGATCCTCGGGCCATCGAGTGGTTCTACAAGAACGGGATTCCCTCCGGCGGCAGCATGAAGTCGGCTCCGGTGCCGGGCATGCTGCACCTGGTCACGACGCTGTTGATCCGATACGGCTCGGTATCGTTCGAACGCGCTGTGGGCCCCACCCTGAAGATTCTCGATCGCAAGGATCGCAAGTCCCGCAACTGGCATCCTCGTCTGGCGGTGACGCTGAGGAGGTTGGTCGAGGCCGAGCGAAGTACGAAGGGGTCTCGGGCCGAGAAGATCGCGGCGGCGCGGGATCGGTTCTACAAGGGGGACATCGCCGAGGAGTTGGAGAAGTGGTACATCTCGGTCGGCTCGTTTCTTCGCAGGAAGGACCTGGCCGCACATCGGACTCTGCTGGAAGACCCCGTGACGGTGTCCTACCGCGGGTACAAGGTCCACAAGTGCGGCCCCTGGACCCAGGGCCCCTACCTCTGCCAGACACTCTCGTTGCTCGAAGGCTACGACCTGAAGGCGATGGGCCACTTTTCGGCCGACTACGTGCACACGGTGGTTGAGGCGTTGAAGTTGTCGATGGCGGATCGAGACGAGTTCTACGGCGATCCGGAATTCGTCAAGGTCCCCCTGGCCCGGCTGCTCTCGCCGGGCTACGCCAGGATGCGTCGCGGGCTGATCGATCCGCAGCGGGCGTCGCTGCTGCGGCGGCCCGGCGATCCGCTGGCCGGTCTCGCGCTGCGGGGGCCGCAGGTCGCGACCGCGCGGCAATACACGATCCCGGTCCAGGACACCACGACCTGCCTGGCGGCCGATCGCTTCGGCAATGTCGTGGCGGCCACGCCCAGCTGCAACCTGGTGGGGAATCGACCGGGTCCGCCGGGAGTGACCCAGGGCAACCGCTTGAGGTCACTCAACACGACCCTGGGTCATCCCAACCGGATCCAGCCGGGCAAGCGTCCGCGGATCACTCTGACCCCGACCTTGGTCACCAGGGACGGTAAGCCGGTGATTGCCATCAGCGTTGCCGGCGGCGACCTGCAGGACCAGGTGACTCTCAACGTGCTGCTGAGCCACATCGACTTTGGGCTGGCGGCTCACGAGGCAGTCGTCGTGCCGCGGTTTGCGACCAGTCATCACCAGGGCTCATTTGATCCCAACCCCGATCGAGGTGCCGCGTTCATTTCGCCCGGCGGGCTGACCGTACACAAGGATGTCCCCGAGCCGATCCGGCGAGAATTGACGGCGCGAGGTCACAAGCTGAGAGTCGTCGGGGGCGCGATCGCTCACCCCGTGATGCTGGTGATCGATCCGGACACCGGTGTCATTCACGGCGCGGGTGACCCCCGGGTCGGTCGCAGCATCGGCGTGCTGTCTCCGGTCCCCTGAGCTGGTAGGGTGGATTGAGATTTCTGGGGTTGCGGGTTGTCGATTCGATCTCATGGCGGATATGAAGGTGTCATGGACGTCGTTGGATACCATTCACTGTGTCCGACCCGCACGCGGTTGGTGTTTCATGCCTGATTTGATGCACGATCTGATGCCTGCTGTGAACCGCCGTCGTGGCTTCACGCTGGTCGAGTTCCTGGTGGTGATCTCGATCATCGGCGTGCTGTTGATGATCCTGTTCCCGGCGGTGCATCGATCGCACGAGGCGGCACGTCGGACCCAGTGCCAGAACAATCTCAAGCAGATCGGCCTGGCGCTGCACAACTACCACGACATCCACAACTCGTTGCCGTCGGGTTGGACGGGTGTGTCTGGAGGCAACGCGTCGGCGTTGGGTGGTCCGGGCTGGGGCTGGGGCACTCAGCTGCTGCCTCAAATCGACCAGTATCCCCTGCGCGTCACGGCCCGGTTCGACCAGCCGATCGTCTCATCGGACAACGAGAGGATCCGCACGGCCGAGGTCGCGGTGTTCCGTTGTCCGTCGGACCGCACCGAGCCGACCTGGCGACTCTCCGGTGCCCGTCTCTCGACCGTCCGCATTGCCAGAGCCAATTACGTGGGGGCGTATGGTTCGCGTGGCTGGGACGACCTGGCGGCACAGCGGCACGGCCAGCAGCTCAAGGGCAACGGCGTGTTCTATCACAACAGCAGCACTCAGTTTGTCGACATCATCGACGGTCTCAGTGGCACGGTGCTGGCGGGTGAGCGGGCCAGCAGTTCGAAGCAGAACCGCCACTCGACCTGGGTCGGCGTGGTTCCCGGCGCCGACAACGCGATCGCCCGAGTGGTTGCCACCGGCGAGACGACTCCGGGCACAAGATCGAAGCGGGCGCGAGGCTTCAGCAGCGACCACGGCACGGGCGCCTACTTCCTGTTTGGCGACGGGCGGGTGCAGTATGTCGATGGCCGGATCGCGGAAGTGATTTTCGAATCGCTGTTGACTCGGGCCGGCGGCGAGTTGACTCCGGGGTACTAGCCCGCCTGCGGCGGATTGAAGGACTCGGACCCTGGGGTCTGATCCGCCTGCGGCGGACCCGTGGCGGGGCCTGACCCCGGATCACCTCAGCACGAATCTCAGCGATTCGCTGGCCTGCTTGTTTCCGTGCAGGTCGGTCAGGGTCAGACTCAGCACGTACCGTCCCAGTGGCAGCGTGCGAGGGAACTCGAACTTGTAGTTGTGAAAGTAGTCACGACGGGTGGTCCGGCAGATGTCGGGGGTGACTCCGATGGGAATCTGGTGCACGATCCTGCCGTCGCCCTGGCCCTCGGGAGCTGCCTCGCGGATGGTGATCACCGATTTGAGCAGGGTTTCGAGTCGACCGTCGCCGGTCGGTCGACTGGCGGCGTTTTCGATCTCGACATAAAGCAGCACGTCCTGTCCCGGGCTGAACGAGTTCTTCTCGAACGGTTCGTAGTCGCCGAACTTCTGGATCTGTCGGCACAGCGCGAGGTGTCTGAGTTTCAGATCGGCCCGCGGCTGCAGGATGCGGATGGCGGCATCGAGTTGTTCGATGGTGGCGGTGGCCCGCTTGCGAGATTCGGGCATGCTCGAGAGGTCGAAGTAGTTGACCTGGGCCCAGACCAGTTTCTGCAGGAATTCCTTCTCGGCGTTGTCGATGCCCGGGATCGGTTCCAAGGCGACCTCGGGCCGATCGCCGATCAGCGACAGCAGCCTGAGGTTGACCTGGTTCCTGACGTACTTGCGGTTCTGTTCGGGCGTTGTACCGGGACCGAGTTGATTGACGTGGGCCTGTGCCGAGTCGATCAGTTGTCCGAGTGCCGAGTCGGCCTGGGATTCGGTGGTGGCCTCTTGAGGCGCGCCGCCGGGCCACAGCGGGCGCAGAGTGGGCAGGGGGGGCAGGAGGGGCAGAGGGGGCAGAGGCCGCAGGGTGGGAATCAGCCGCCGGGCCATGTCCGGGACGTTGCCGATGTCGGGCAGGGTCAGCCGTCCGGGGATTCGGTTCGAGGGATCGGCGGGGCTGTTCGGGCCGGTGTTGGAGAGCGGATTGCGGCTGAAGCCGGCACCCTGGATCAGCGAGTCGAAGTTGCTGGCCGACCGGGGGTCTTGCTCGGATCGAGCCGGGTCGCCTTCGGCCACTTTCGCACCAAGGTTGTCGGCGTTCGGACCCTCGCCAGGCTCCCCGGCCCCGGTTCGATTCAACACGCCTCTGACCTGGCCTCGCAGTCGTTCGGCGAGGTCATCGGTCAGGGGAGTCAGGTCCGAATGGACCTTGGTCAGCCGGCAGCCGGTTCCGGCGAGGCCCAGGGCCAGGAGCAGTCCGACTGCGGCGGGAACCGCGAGACGAGAGGGGATGAGATGCAATTGGGGCATCGGCGGTTGAAACCGCGGGAGGCTGGAAGGGGAGAGATCGACACGTCCGCTGCGGGGGCCGGCGGACGATAGTGCATCGCTGAAGGGTCGACAAGGGCGTCTGGTTTCGGCGGGGGTCGGTTCCGCCGTCCTACTGGTCTTGACCTCAAGCTCGATCCGCTCCTATTCTCCGCGGCCCGCCGAGGGCTTGAAGGGCCTTGAAGGGCTTGGAGGGCAGGTTGTCGGCGGATCGAGCGGTCTGAAGGTGGAGGCAGATGCTGTGAGTTGGTTGCGGAGCCGGGTGCAGCGATTGAGCGAGCGGTGGGGGTTACTCCGCCCGCCGTCGTGCGACTCGGGGCTCCCACCCGACGTCGCCGATTACCTGGTCGACTCGTATCCTCAGAACCACAACTACATCGTCCGCCAGGGTCGTCTGGTCCCCCGTCACAAGTTGAAGATTCGTTTCGAGCAGTTGATCGGTGCCTATCCTGATCCGCTCGAGAGCCTGCTGGACCTGAGTTGTTCGAAGGGCTTCTTCGTTCTGGACGCGGCGGATCGTGATGACTGCGACCGGTCCCTGGGCATCGACATCGACCAGCGTGAGCTGGAGGTGTGCCGTTCGGTGAGCGGGTTCCTGGGCCATGGCGAGGGCCGATTCAAGCAGTTGCAGCTGCACGAGCTGGCCGATTCGATCAACGAATTCGGCGGACCGTTCCAGACGGTGTTGCTGGTCAACAGCTACCAGTACCTTTACTTCGGCAGTTCTCGGTCCCCCGAGTGCTACCGGGACCACGAGACGATTTTCGGGCTGATCCGCCAGGTCTGCAGTGGCCGGGTGCTGTTTAGCAACCGGACCGAGTTGGGGGAGTTGCAGCGGAGTTGCCAGGCGGAGGCGATGAAGATTGGCCATCAGGCGCATTACACCGAGGAGAAGATCCTGGATGCAGCGTCCCGGTTCTTCCACGTGAGGCCCTACGGTCGGATCGGCAAGTGGCCGTTCTGGTTACTCGATGTGCCCGGTGCCGAGTTGTCGTCGGCCGAGCCGATCCGTCAGGCGGCCTGAGCTTGCCGCGGTGGACCGTCCGGCGGCGGGTCCCGGCTTCACAAACCGGGCCAGGGACCGCACAATCGACTCACCCGATGCAGACTCATTTTGCCGACAGGCTTGACGAGGCGATCCGCCGCAAGCGGACTCCGGCGCTGGTCGGCATCGACCCTCGCCTGGATCAGCTCCCCGACGAAGTTCTTGCTCGGGCCAGGCAGCGAGTCGAGAGCAGCGGCGGGGGTCCCGACGAGTTGGCGGCGTCGGCGTTCGAGGAATTCTGCGGCCGGCTGATCGACGTGGTCGCCCCCCTGGTGCCGGCGGTCAAACCCCAGGCGGCCTTTTTCGAACAGTACGGACCACCCGGAGTGGCGGTGCTGTCGCGAGTGATCCGCCGGGCCCGCGAGGCGGGGTTGGTGGTGATCTGTGACGCCAAGCGGGGCGACATCGGGTCAACGGCAAAGGCCTATGCGGCGGCGTACCTGGCCGGAGCCGATCCCGACGCGGCACCGTTCGCCGCCGATGCCGTGACCGTGAATCCCTACCTCGGAGCCGACACGCTCGAACCGTTCGTCACCGCGGCCATCGAACGCGGAGGTGGCCTGTACGTGCTGGTGCGAACGAGTAATCCCGGAGCCGGCACGCTGCAGGACCTGGTGGCGGAGGATCGGCCGGTCTACCGTCATACCGCCGAGATGGTCAAGAGGCTGGCCGCGTCGTCCATGGGGGAATCGGGGTACGGGGCGGTGGGGGCTGTTGTCGGGGCGACCTACCCTCGCGAGTTGGCGGAATTGCGCGAAGCGATGCCCGGAGTGCCGTTGCTGGTGCCCGGGTACGGCAGCCAGGGCGCCGGCGCCGGTGATGTGGCTGCAGCGTTCGGGTCCGACGGGCTCGGGGCGCTGGTCAACAGCTCACGCGGGATCAACTTTGCCTACCGCCGCGAGCCCTTTGCCGAGGAGTATGGAGAACGTCGGTGGGAGGCGGCAGTCGAAGCGGCCACCCGGCAGATGATCGACGATCTGGCCCGGGCGACCCCCGCTGGAGTGCTGCGATGAAGAGCGTCTCGAGGCGGGACATGCGGCGGGCGGTCAGGCACCTGAGCGCAGCGGACCCCGTGATGGCCGATGTCATCTCGCGGGTCGGCCCGATCGAGATGCTGTTGCGGCGAGGCCGCTTCCTGACTCTCGTCCGCTCGATCATCGGACAGCAGATCTCCACCTCCGCGGCGCGGTCGATCAACGAGCGGATCCGACGGGCCGTACGGCCCAGGTGGGTGACGCCCGAGAGCCTCGGAGTATTGTCCGACGGGGATCTCAGAGGACTCGGCGTTTCGCCCCAGAAGATCGGCTACCTCCGCGATCTTTCCGACGCGGTCCTTTCGCGACGGGTCCGCCTGGTGAGCCTGCATCGCCTTGACGACGAGGCGGTGATCGAGGAACTGGTGCAGGTCCGCGGCATCGGACGCTGGACCGCTCAGATGTTCCTGATCTTCTGCCTCGGACGTCTCGACGTGTTCGCTCCGCTGGACCTGGGCATCCGGGCGGGGATCGAGCGGGAGTACCGGATGAGCGAGATGCCCGATTTGGCCCGTTGCGAGCGGATGGCCGAGGCCTGGGCCCCGTATCGCTCGGTCGCCTGCCTCTACCTCTGGCGAAGCGGCGACCTGGAACTGTAGATCGGCGGGGACGGGTCCGCGGCCGACGGAACCTCGAGTCGGCTCACCGCTTGGTCTTGCCCTTGACCACCACCAGCTTGTGGTTGGCCACGTCGTACTCGTACGTGTTTCCGTAGGGCAACTTCGGCAACTGCAGGTTGTGCTTCTTGATGATCTCGCGCATGAACTCCTCGTGGTCCTTCGGATAGTGACCGTGCAGCGCGTCGTAGATGTTCAGGTGGTGTTGGATGGCCAGCTTGGTCACCTTCTCGGCGGCGGGACCATAAGCTTCCAGGCCAGCCAACAGCGGGTTGGTCACCTTGACCTTGGAGTCGCTGAGTTCTTTGCCCGCCTTGGCGTCGAATTCACCGACCTCCTGGGTCCGCTGCTTGAAGATGCTCTTCTTGGGACGCTTCGCCTCGACCTCGGATGCTTCGGGACTCGAGCAGCCCGGGGCGGTGGCGAGAAGTGCAACGAGGGCTGCCAGGAACGGCCGGTACAGGCGTGAGCCAGACATGGTGGGTTGCTCGGCGTGGGAAAACGGTGAGGGTCAGGCAAAAGGTAGGGCGGGGGACGCCATCCTGCGGCGGCCGATAGCCTCAACCCAGTTTATCCAGCCAGACTCCAGTGGGCCAGATGAGACCGGAGGTTCCTTGATTCCCCGGTCGCCGGTGGCCAAAGCATGTAATTGGAGGCTATCTTGGTAGGTCTGGCAGTTCTGGTGCTTTTGGTGTTTCAGATAAAGAGCCGCCGGTACGCGATTATGAAGTGTCGCTGTCGAGCATACAGCAATTGGGTGTAACTCAAGGCGAGTCCCCTCGAGATCCAGGAGAGACGATTATGATGGGCAGAATTCTGAGCAATGTCGGGCGTGGTGTTGGCGCGGCGATCGTGGCGTTGGCAACCGCTGGATTCCTGGGTTTCGCGGCGGCCAGTTCGGCCATCGCGGCCGACGACGGGTTCGAGCCGATCTTCGACGGAAAGACGTTGAAGAACTGGGACGGCAACCCCAAGTTCTGGTCGGTCAAGGACGGTGCGATCACCGGACAGACGACCAAGGGCAACTCGACACAGGGCAACACGTTCATCATCTGGAAGGGTGCCGACTCGGGCGATTTCGAGTTGAAGCTCCAATACAAGATCGTGGGTGGCAACTCGGGGATCCAGTACCGCAGTTTCAGGCTCCCCGGCAAGAACGACGGCTGGCGGATCGGTGGTTACCAGGCCGATTTCGAGGCCGGCAACACGTATTCGGGGATTCTCTACGGCGAGCGATTCCGCGGCATCCTGTGCAACCGGGGTCTGAAGACCCAGTTGATCCGCGAGGGCGGCAAGTTCCAGGTCAAGACGATCAAGCGTCTGGGTGACAGCAAGGCGATCCAGGCGAAGATCAAGAAGGAAGACTGGAACGACTACCACATCACGGCCAGGGGCTTTCACCTGGTTCATCGGATCAACGGTGTGGTGACGGCCGACTGCACCGACAACGACACGAAGCAGCGTCGGGCCACCGGTTTGCTGGCGTTGCAACTCCACGCCGGTCCTCCGATGAAGGTCCAGTTCCGCAACATCCGTCTGAAGTCGCTGGGCAAGAAGAAGGCGGTCAGCCGTTTCTTCAATCCCACCTTCCCCACGCTCCCCTCGCTCCCGACTGCCAGCAGTCTCAGCGATCTGCCCTCACCCGACGCGGTGGCCAACCGAGTGGCCGAGGAGACCGGTGGGGTGGCGACCGAGGCGATTCGTGCCTTCCTGGGTCTGCCGGCCGATGTACGCGACGCGGTGGTCGAGACGCCTTTGAAGCGGAAACTGCCTGCTACGACTGAAGGCGGCGGGTTGATCCGCACGGTCCGTTCGAAGCGGGCCCAGGGCCTGAGGTTTCTGGCAACGCCGTTGCGGAACGTGATCCGTGCCGTCCAGGAGCCAGCCGTACAGCCTAAAAAAAAAGGGTCGCGTTGATCGCCGGAGTCCGTAGCCACGGCTATGGAGCTCACGAGCACAAGGCCGGCTGCATGCTGTTGGCCGCGGCGCTTGATGCCAGCGGCCTGCCGATCGAGACGGTGGTGATCACCGACGGATTCCCCAAGGACCCCAGCGTCCTGGACGGAGCCTCCACGATCGTGGTCTACGCCGACGGTGGAGGCCGCCATCCGCTCAACGCTCACCTCGCCGACTTCCGTAAGCGGATGTCCTCGGGAGTCGGCCTGGTCTGCATCCACTACGGGGTCGAGGTACCCAAGGGCAAGTCGGGTGCGGCGTTCCTGGATTGGACCGGCGGTTACTTCGAGACTCACTGGTCGGTCAACCCGCACTGGACGGCCCAGTACAAGGTCTTTCCCAAGCACCAGATCACTCGAGGCGTGAAACCGTTTTCGATCAACGACGAGTGGTACTACCACATGCGGTTCCGTGCGAAGCTACAGGGCGTGACGCCGATCCTGACCGACCTGCCTCCCGACTCGACTCTCAAGCGACCCAACGGCGCCCACAGCGGCAACAAGTTTGTCCGTGCGGCGATTGCCAGCAAGCAGTCTCAGCACATGGCCTGGGCGCGAGTCCGTCCCGACGGGGGCCGGGGCTTCGGGTTCACCGGCGGGCACAACCACTGGAACTGGGGTCACGACCAGTTCCGCAAGCTGGTGCTCAACGCGATCGTCTGGACGGCCAAGCTCGAGGTTCCCAAGGGAGGCGTGAAGTCCAAGAGCTTGACGGTCGCCGATCTCGAGGCGAACCAGGACTACAAGAAGTCGGGCAACTACAATCCGACCAGGATCAAGCGGCTGCTCGAGCAGTGGAACGCCGCCCGATAGATAGGGACTGGCTTCCGCCGCAGGCGGACACCGCGGGCGGGGTGCCTGTCCCGGCCGCCGTGCGGGCGATCGTGGCACGTCGAGGAGGGGTCTCGTAGAATGAGCCGCTGCTTCAGCGGGTTCATCCGGAGACTCACTCGTGACAGACCGACGCCTCGCCAGTGCGTTCACCATCGCGTTGATCCTGGCGGTGGCGATCCCCGCCACCGCGTTGTCCCAGGCCAAGAGTGCCAAGAAAACCAAGCCGGCCGATGTGCGATCTTCGAAGAACGCCGTGGCGGGCCTCGACGTCGCCAAGGGCCTCGAGGCCACTTTGTTCGCGTCGGAGCCGGCGATTACCAGCCTGACCAATATCGATATCGACGCCCGCGGCCGCGTCTGGGTCTGCGAGGTGGTCAACTACCGCAAGAATCTCGGTCGTCGCAAGTCGGGCGACCGGATCCTGATTCTCGAAGACAGCACCGGCGACGGCCGCAGCGACAAGCAGACGGTCTATTACCAGGGTCGCGACGTCGACAGCGCGATGGGCATCTGCGTGTTGGGCAACCGGGTGATCGTCTCGTGTTCACCCAACGTGCTGGTCTTCACCGACATCGACGGCGACGACAAGCCGGACCGCAAGGAGGTGCTGTTCACCCGCACCGGCCAACCCCAGCACGACCATTCGGCTCATTCGTTCCTATTCGGCCCCGACGGGAAGATGTACTGGAACTTCGGCAACACGGGAAAGGCGGTTCATGACTACAAGGGCCAGCCGGTCGTCGACCTGGCCGGCCACAAGGTCGTCGACAACGGTCGACCCTACTACGGCGGAATGCCCTTCCGCTGCGACCTCGACGGCGGGCGATTCGAGGTGCTGGCTCACAACTTCCGGAACAACTACGAGATCACCGTCGACAGTTTCGGCAGCCTGTGGCAAAGCGACAACGACGACGACGGCAACCGTGCCGTGCGGATCAACTTCGTGATGGAGTTCGGCAACTACGGGTACCGGGACGAGTTGACCGGGGCCGGCTGGCGGGCGGGCCGGACCGGGATGCACCCCGAGATTCCGATACGTCACTGGCACCAGAGGGACCCGGGCGTGATGCCCAACCTGCTGCAGACCGGTGCGGGATCGCCGACGGGGATCACGATCTACGAGGGTCGGTTGTTGCCCGAGGTGTTCCACGACCAGGTGATCCACTGCGACGCGGGTCCCAACGTCGTGCGGGCCTACCCGGCGAAGGTCAGCGGGGCCGGCTACACGGCTCGGATCGTCAACCTGGTCAAGGGGACTCGCGACAACTGGTTCCGCCCGGCCGACGTCTGCGTGGCACCGGACGGTTCGATCTTCATCAGCGACTGGTACGATCCGGGCGTGGGAGGTCACAACCAGCGTGATCTCGACCGCGGCCGGTTGTTCCGCATCGCACCCAAGGGTCACAAGTACCGTCCGCCGAAGATCGACGTCTCGACGGTTTCCGGTGCGATTGCCGCCTTGAAGAACCCGGCCTTCTCGGTCCGCTACCTGGCCTTCACCGCGTTGCAGGCCGGAGGCGCCTCGGCACGGGCGGCCTTGCAGCAGCTGGCCGGCGACTCGAAGGCCAACCCCCGCCACCGGGCCCGGGCGTTTTGGGTGCTGGGCAAGAGTGGTTCGCCGGCTCAGGCGGCCGCGGCGGCAAGGCGGGCGATGCAGGCCAGCAACGCGGACCTGAGGATTGTCGGCCTGAGGCTGGCTCGGCAGATCGAATACGACCTGGTCCCGGCGATCGGTCGGCTGGTCGAGGACCCCTCGCCACGCGTACGCCGCGAATGCCTCGTGGCCCTGAAAACGACGAAGTCCCAGCAGGTGCCCCGGCTGTGGGCTCGGCTGGCCGCCGGCTACGACGGCCGTGATCGCTGGTACCTCGAGGCCCTGGGCATCGCCGCCGACGGGCGGTGGGACGCCTGCCTGGCCGCCTGGAACAAGCAGTCTCCCGATGCAGCCGATTCCGCGGCCGGACGCAGGATCACCTGGCGCAGCCGCGGTACCAGGACCGCCGCACGACTGGCCGAGATCATCTCGGATGCCAGCACCCCGACCTCCGACCTGCCTGGCTACCTCAGGGCACTCGATTACCAACCGGCAAAGGCCCGTCACCAGGCAGCCCTGGCGCTGGTGACCGGAGAGCACGGCAAGGACGCCGACCGAACCGGGCTGGTGATCCGCGAGGCCCTGAGGCGAGTGGGTCAACTCGACCTGGCCAAGAACCCCCAGGCCCGGCTGGCGATCAACCGCGTGGTCGAGCAGCAAAAGGGGACAGCGGGGTTCGTGAGCCTGGTCGGTCGCTTCGGGCTGAAGGCTCGCTATCCCGAACTGCTGCAGATGGCTACTCGCGGTCCCGACACCCAGTTGGGGATCGACTCGGCGAGAACGCTGCTGGCCAGGGGGCAGAGCGAACTGCTCGGCCGCGGTCTGTCGTCGAAGCGAGAAGTCGAGGCGACGGCGTTGGCCCGGGCGCTGGCCAATGCCTCCGACGCACGGGCCACCGCCGTGCTGGGTCCGTTGGTCGATGATGCCCGGCGTCCGTTGTCGGTCCGTCGCGAGGCGGTCCGGGGTGTGGTCCGCGGTTCGAAGCGAGGTGCCGGCGGGGTGCTGACGCGGGTGCGGCAGAAGAAACTCCCCGTCGATCTCCGACAGGCCGCCGGTGCGGCGCTGGTGACTCACGCCGACCCGAACATCCGCAAGCAGGCCATCGCGCTGTTTCCACCACCCCCCTCGAAGGACAACAAGCCCCTGCCCGAGATCGCCCAACTGGCCAAACGCAAGGGGAACGCGGGACGTGGGCAGAAGCTGTTCGCGACGACTGCAACCTGTGCCAAGTGCCACAAGGTCGATGGCAAGGGCAAAGAGGTCGGCCCGGATCTCTCGGGGATCGGACGCAAGTTGAGTCGGCAGGCACTCTATGAATCGGTGCTGTTTCCCAGTGCCGGCATCAGCCACAACTACGAATCGTATGTCGTGGCCTTGACCGACGGGACACTGGTCACCGGGCTGATGATGAGTCGGACTCCCGAGAGTGTCACGATTCGCAACGTCGAGGCGATCGATCGGAAGATGGCCACCGGCGACATCGAGGAGTTGAAGAAGCAGACGATTTCGCTGATGCCGGCTGACCTGCAGAAGCTGATGACCGCCGCCGACCTGGTCGACGTGGTCGAGTATCTGACCACACTCCGCAAGTCCCTGCCTCCGACTCCCAAGCCTCGTTGATCCCACCAACCGCGGCCGAAGATTCCCAGTTCGGCACGCGGCGGGTACAGTGTCCGCGTACGAGTCACTTCCCCATTACGACCCCACACGAGATTTCGGCCCGGGCCGGCCGGAATTCGCCCAGGAGACCCGCACATGTCACCGACACGCCGATTGCCTCTTGTGCTGCTGCTGACCGCTGTGCTGGCCACGCTTGCCGGGTCCCACTTCAGCGATGCCGCCGACGTGACCGGATTCCGCGGCACCGACGGGTTGGCTTCCAGCAAGGAAGTCGGGCTGCCGGTTTCGTGGTCTTCGAGTCAGAACGTGGTCTGGCGGGTCAAGCTGCCCGGACCGGGAACGGCCAGCCCGATCGTCTTGGGCAATCGCATCTACCTGACGTCCTACACCGGCTACGGACTGGTACCCAACGAGGGCCAGCAGCAGGACCTGAAGCGGCAGGTGTTGTGCCTGGACCGTGCCAGCGGCAAGCAGGTCTGGAAGAAGGAATTCGATGCCAAGCTGCCCGAATCGAATTACTCGGGCGGCAACAATGCCCGGCACGGATACGCCTCGAGTACTCCGACGACCGACGGCAAGCACCTGTATGTCTTCTTCGGCAAGTCGGGAGTCTTCTGTCTCGACCTCGAGGGCAACACGGTCTGGACCGCCGATGTCGGCAGCAATTCCCGCGGCTGGGGTTCGGCGAACTCACCGGTGCTCTACAAGAACCTGTTGATCATCAACGCGAGCGTCGAGAGCGGTCGGTTGCTGGCGTTGGACAAGTCGACGGGTAAGGAAGTCTGGACGGTCGGTCGGATCCGCGGTTCCTGGAACACTCCGCTGTTGGCCTCGGCGCCCGGTGGCGGGACCGAGTTGGTCATCAGCCTGCCTCAACAGGTCCGCGGCCTGGACCCGTTGACGGGCAAGCAGTTGTGGACCTGCCAGGGGATCCCCGACCGCGGGTACGTTTGCCCGAGCGTGGTGGCCGAGGCGGGAGTTGTCTACGCGATCGGCGGACGTCAGAACACGGCCCTGGCCATCAAGCTGGGCGGACGCGGCGACGTGACCTCGACTCACCTGCTCTGGAAAACCAGCCGCGGTTCCAACGTCTCGAGCCCGGTGATCGCCGGGGGACACCTGTACTGGTTCCACGACCGTCGCGGGACGGCCTACTGCCTGGACGCCAAGACGGGCAAGATTGTCTACGAGTCGAGGCTGGCACCCCGGCCGGGCCTGGTCTACTCGTCGATGATGCATGCCGATGGCAAGCTGTACTGCATCAGCCAGCACAACGGCACGTTTGTCGTGGCGACCGGCCCGGAGTTCAAGCTGTTGGCTCACAACACCTTCGACGACGACGACAGCCGCACCAACGCCTGCCCTGTGGCTCACAACGGTCAACTGCTGTTGCGGACCGACGGGTTCCTGTATTGCCTGGGCAAGAAGTAGAGGCAGCATGGGGGGCGAGCTTCGTTTCGAGGTGTTCTCGGACTACATCTGACCGTGGTGCTATTTCAGTACCGTGCGTATTGAACGGCTCGAGGCGGCCTACGACATCGAGGTCGTGTATCGGCATTTTCCGTTGCATCCCGAGACGCCCGAGGCGGGGCTGACGCTCGAGGAGTTGTTCGCCGGGCGGAACCTGGACATCCCGCGGATGCAGGCGGAGATGGCACAGCGGATGGCCGACGAGGGGCTGGCCTACGGCACGCGGACGCGGACCTGCAACAGCCGCCTGGCCCAGGAACTGGGGTGCTGGGCCGACACGCAGGATGGCGGATCCCGGCTCCACGACGACCTGTTCGCTGCCTACTTCGTGGACGACGTGAACCTGGCGGATGCCGAGCGGCTGATCGAGCTGGTCGCGGCCGCGGGGCTCGATGCCGCCGACGCCCGAGTTTCACTCGACGAGCGGCGGTTTGCCACCCAGGTCGATGCCGACTGGGCCCGCTCGACAGAGCTGGGCATCACCGGTGTTCCGACCTTCGTGGCCGGAGCCCGAGGCACGGTGGGGGCTCAACCGTACGAGGCACTCGAGCGGTTGGTCGTCGAAGCGGGCGCCGTGCAACGCACCGTGTGAGACGTCATACTGCTGCCCGCCTTGCGTTTGCCAACAGACCGTCGGAACCGCACTCATGGACACTCTACGCGTCGCCGCCATCAGTATGAACAGCCCCTTGGGCGAAACGCCTCAGGTGCTCGAGACGATCGGGGCGCGGTGCCGCGAGGCGGCCGATGACGGGGCCGAGTTGGCGGTGTTCCCCGAACTGGTGGTCCACGGACACTGTACACCGAACACGTGGGAGATCGCCGAGGAGGTGCCCGACGGGCCGTCGACCAGGAAGCTGATCGAGTTGGCCGCCGAATTCTCACTGGTGCTCTCCGTCGGACTCAGCGAAAAGGAAAACGACCTGGTCTACAACACCCAGGTCCTGGTCGGACCCGACGGATACATCGGCAAGCAACGCAAGCTGCATTGCTCGCGCGACGAGGTCCTGTTCTACAAGGGCGGTCGCGAGTTGCCGGTCTACGACATTGGCAAGGCGAAGGTCGGGATGATCATCTGCTACGACAACCAGTTCCCCGAGCTGGCCCGGATCCTGGCTCTGCGCGGAGCCGACCTGCTGCTGATGCCGCATTCGGCACGCGTGCAGATGTGGGACGACACCCCCGGCTCGGCCGCGGCGGCCCGGGCCCATTCGCACGACTACTTCACAAGCTGCTACGCCCAGCGGGCTCGTGAGAATGCCTGCTTCGCGGTCCTGACCGACCAGGCCGGCCGGGCCGGCTACGTCGACACCTACCCGAAGGATTCACCCAACCAGCCGCACCACGCCGGCGCAATCCTGTTCTTTGCTCCCGACGGCGAGGTGATTGCCTCCTCGCAACGGGACGAGATCCGCGACGAGATGGTCGTCACGAATCTCGAAGCACAGCGGTTGGTGGCCGAGCGGAGCCTGGCCAACTACACGCTGAAGACCCGCCGGCCGGAACTGTACGGTGAACTGGTAGCCGAGCAGGTCAACTGGTAGTCCGCCGCAGGCGGGCTAGGCCGAGAGGATCTCGCGGACCCGCCCGCAGACGAATTCGATCTGCGAGTCGGTCATCTCGATCGCATCCAGGTACAAGTAGCCCTCGTCGGCGTGATGGGCTCGGGTGACGATGGTGGGGTTGCCTTCGGCGAGGGCATCCGAGAGCGAGGCGGCCGAGTGGCCCGCGGTGACGGGTTCGAGATCGAGCCGGGCTCGTGAGAACGGGCAGCCGTTGGGGTCGGCGTCGACACCCAGCTCCAGCCCGGGGATGTCCTCGAGGAGACCGAGGATCATGGCGACCTTGCGGTCCTGTTCAGCGGTCCAGGCGGCAATGTCCTCGGTCATGCGGTACTCCAGTGCCGCCATCGCCCCCACGATCGCCTCCTTGCCGGCCTTCATGCCTCGGCCGATCCCCCGGTTCTGCAGGTAGACCGCTTCGACCAGATCACGCTTCCCGGCGACGACGCCGGCGGTGGTCGAGCAGAGGTACTTGTGGGCACTGGTGATGACCAGGTCGGCACCAGTGCCGATCAGTTGCTTCAGCCGGTGGTCCTGGGCGGCTCCATCGACGATGACCGGCACGTCGGCAGCGTGAGCCAACTCGACCACCTGCTCAAGCGGCAGCCAGCCGTGCCGGGCGGTGTGGTGTGATTCGACCGCGACGATCGCGGCGACGTGGCCTGCAGCGAGTTCGTGTGAGATCACCTCGGCCGGACAATCGTGAATCGTCCCCATCTCGACGGGCGTGGCGCCGGCCAGGCGGATCGACTGGGTGATCGGGGCACCGTAATTGACGCAGTGCCCCTTCTGGATCAGGACGCGGTCGGGCATGCCCGAAGTATCGGGCAGTTGCCAGGCACGGGCCAGGTCGTTGCCGGTCATCGCGGCAGCGACGGCCAGGGTGATGCCCGATGAGGTGCAGGCGGTGACACAGCCGTGCTCGGCGCCACTGGCCCGCGCGATGACCGCTCCGGCAGCGGCCTGCAGAGCGTCGAGTTCGAAGAAGTGGTCCAGCGACTCGCGAACGGTGTCGGCGATCTCGGGCAACACCACGGCACCGGCGAGTTTGGTCATCTTGCCACAGGCGTTGATCACTCGGCGGAGGTCGTAGCGGGCATGAAAGTCCATCTGGGAGCCTGTCCGGGTATCGGGGAGCGGGGTGCGGGGTTTGAGCGTAGCAGAGCGTGGGGCGGGTTGCTCCCGAAGTCTCACCACTTCGGCTACAGTGGCGAGGCGGTGCCGGCAAGTGAGCCTTCTACCAGTCAGACCCGACAGGCAGACCCGATGCAGTGTGACATCCTGATCCGCGGTGGTGAGGTGATCGACCCATCGCAGGACCTGCGTGGGGTCCGCGACGTGGCGGTGGGTGGTGGACGGGTGTTGGCGATCGAGGAGTCGATCGACCCGGTCGAGGCGACTCACACCGTCGACGCCCGCGGCCTGCTGGTGGTTCCGGGCCTGATTGACCTGCACGTGCATGTTTACACCGACCACATGCCGCTGGGGATCGAGGCCGATCCGCTGTGTCCGGCCGGCGGCGTGACCACGATGCTCGACGCCGGCAGTGCCGGCAGCCGCAACTTTCCCGGATTCCGCCGCGATGTGATCGACCGCATCCAGACCCAGGTCTTCGGCCTGGTCAACCTGGCCAGCCCGGGGTTGATCGCCGCGGACCTGGGCGAGTTGGTCGACCGTCGTCACGCCGATCCTGTCGGAGTGGTTCGCACGATTGCCGAGAACCCGGGAGTAGCGATCGGGGTCAAGATCCGTGCGGGCAAGCACATCATCGGCGAGGGTGAGCAGGGGTGGGAGAACTTCCGCGATGCTGTGCAGGCGGCGCGCGAGAGCGGGACCTGGCTGATGGTGCACATCGGCGAGAGTCCGATGTCGATCCCCGAGATGCTCGAACTCCTCGAACCCGGCGACTGCATCACTCACTGCTTCAAGGGCGGCTCGACCCGGATCCTCGATCATGACGATTCGGTCTTTTCGGCCGTCCGCGACGCATCGGCGGCAGGAGTCATCTTCGACGTGGGTCATGGTTACGGCAGTTTCAACTGGGAGACCTGCCAGGCGTGTCTCGAGGGGGGTCTGGAACCGACCACGATCAGCACCGACCTGCACCAGAAGAACCTGCACGGCCCGGTCTACGACATGCCGACCACGATGTCGAAGTTCCTGCACCTGGGTGTGCCGTTGGAGCGAGTGATCGAGATGTCGACGACTCGGCCGGCGGCGGTGCTGGGGCAGGCGGAACAGCTGGGCACGTTGCGGGTCGGCACGGTCGCCGACATCGCGGTGTTGCAGCGGCACGAGGGTCGCTTCGTATTGACCGACAGCTACAGCCAGGAGCGAATTGGCGAAGAGCTGCTGGTGGCGGCGGCGACGATCCGTCGAGGCGAGTTGGTGCCCGGCGGTGGTGGACTGAGAATGCGGCATCAGGCTGATTGAGATGACGATGGGCGAGTGGATCGCCGGAGCGGGTGGCATCGACCCGAAGGTGCTCGGCGTGATCGCCCTGGCCGTGCTGGTCCGTTCGACGTTGGGTTTCGGGGACGCGCTGGTGGCGATGCCGCTGTTGGTGCTGGCCGGCAGCGAAACGCGGCCGGCGACGGCGCTGGTGGCCGCTGTGTCGCTGATGACCGCCGCGGCGATCTTCGCGATCGACGGCCGCAGGACGCGATTGGCACCGGGGGCCTGGGTGCTGGCGCTCTACGCCGTGCCGGGCCTGGTGCTGGGACTGTGGTTTCTCGAGTCCGCCTCGGTGCCGTTGCTGATCGGCATCCTCGGTGGCACGGTGGCGGTGATCGGGCTCTTGGGCCTGCTGGCTGATCCCACCACCTGGCGGATCACCGATCACCTGGCACCGCTGTTCGGTGTGGTCGCCGGGTGCCTGGGAGGTGCCTTCAACGTGCATGGTCCACCACTGGTGGTCTACGGGACGGCTCGGGGCTGGTCGCCGGAGGTGTTTCGTTCGACCTGCCAGGCCTACTTCCTGGCCGTCGGTGTGCTGTTGGTCGCAGGCCACGGATTGGCCGGACGCTACAGCCCCGAGCTGCTGGTTCAACTGGTGGCCTGCCTGCCGGTGGTGGCCGGGGCCGGGTGGCTGGGTGGTCATCTGAATCGCCGGCTGCCGCTCGAGTCGTTTCGGAAGGCGGTTTATGGCATTCTGGTTCTGCTCGGGCTGCTGCTGCTGCTGCTTGGTGGTGGCCGCTGATTGGCGATTGACCCGCGGCCCGCCGCCGATTCCTCGACTCACAAGTTCTTCTCATGGCCCGCACCAGCGTTCCCGTCGAGCCGGAACATTTCATCCCCGTACCACGTCATCGGCTCCTCGACGTGCTGGTCGAAGAGGCTGGTGAGCGGGGCAAGGGGATCGCGGAGCTGTGCCGGTTGCTCGAGGCATTGCTGCATTTCGAATACCGTGAGTTGATCGAGGATCTCAAGCGGGACTACTCACTGTTTGATCCGGGCAGCTCGACGGAAGCGGTGGCAATGCTGGGTCGGGACTTGAGCGGGGCGGACCTCGACGCGGCCGAACATCGGTTCCTGGGCCGATTTGTCGAGATGATCTCCAAGGCGAATTTCATCCCGCTGACCCAGCAGGACCTCGAGGTGGCCACCGCCGAGGACTACCTGTTCAGCCTGCCGGTCGAGGTCGACTGGGACCGCTATGACACTCGATTGATGGACGCCTACTTCCAGGACAACGCGTATGCCGATGGCAGCAGTCAGCCTCCGGAGTTTGCCCGTCATGCGATGGTGTTTCGGCGGGGCATCGGCATCGATCGGACCGAGGGGCTGCTCTTCTTCCAGAAACTCGACCTGCTCATCTCACGGATCCTGGTCGGCCTGATGCGGCTTCCGGGTCGGCTGTTCGGTCGCGGCGGATCGGACACGGAGGCGGATGAGGCGGCCGAAGCG
>CAUZEQ010000012.1:0-32208 GCA_963578885.1 Planctomycetota bacterium | reverse complement strand
TCGTTGCAACTCGAAGAAGGGGTCAGGCCCCGCCTGTGAAACGCGACAGGTGGAGCAAACCCCGTTGTGGGTCCGCCGCAGGCGGATCAGACCCCAGGGTCCGGGTTTTTCAACAGCCTGCTAGGCGGCTTGGCGGGTGGTGCGTCGGGCGTTGGGGCCTCGAGCGCCTGCGGCGTGACCGTCCCAGAGGTGGGCGTTGACCGAGGCGAGGACCTGGTCGGCGGCGACCATGGCCCGCAGTGCTTCGGGGCCACCCACCAGCGGGGTGCGACCGTGCTTTACGCAGTCGACAAAGTGCTGCAATTCGTCGGTGAGGGCATCGGCGTCAGAGATCTCCGGTTCGCGCACCGAGATGAACTCACCAAAGACTCTCTGTTTGAGAGCTTCGATGTCGGCTCCGGGTACCGCGGCGAGTTCCAGGGGCGAGGGACCCGAGAGCAGTGCGGGTGAGGGACGGAAGGCCTTGAGTTGGCGGGTGTGCAGGTCGACGTGGACGCAGCCGGAGGCTGACCAGGAGGTGAGCACACGTTGCGGCTCGGGGTGCACTCGGCTGGCCGAGATATCGGCGATGCAGCCGTTGCTGAATTCGAGCCGGGCCTGCACGAAGTCTTCGTGGCCGCCCATCAGGCTGACCCCGAACGCACTCACGCTGCGGATGGGGGACTCGACCAGGGCCAGCGCCAGTTCGAGGTCGTGAATCATCAGGTCGTGGACGACACCGATGTCGGTCGAGCGGAAGGCGAAGGGGCTCAGCCGCTGGATCTGCAGGTAGCGGGGCCGATCGATCTGGCCGAAGGCGGCCTCGACGGCCGGGTTGAAGCGTTCGACATGCCCGACCTGCAGCACGAGTTTCTGGCGGTCGGCGAGGTCGACCAGCAGTGCGGCGTCATCGAGTGTCGCGGCGATCGGTTTTTCGACCATCACCGGCAGGCCGGCCTTGAGGCAGTCTCCGGCGACGGCCAGGTGAGCCGAGGTGGGCACCGCCACGGTCACCGCGTCGACGTCCTCGAGCAGGTCGTGGAAGTCGGCGAGGTGGGCACAGCCGCAGGACTCGGCCACGCTGCGGCCGATCTCCGGATCGGGTTCGGCGACGGCGATGAGGTCGACGGAGTCGAGGCCGGCGAGGATTCGAGCGTGGTGTCGACCGAGCGCACCAACGCCGATAACGGCGATTCTCAGACGGGTCATGCAGCCTGCCGTTTCGAGTACGAGTCTTTGAGGAGGTGTGGACTGCCGCCGGCGGGGTCGCGGGCCCTGAGATTGTGGCCCTGGATCTGCCGGGTGATGAACGACAGCCAGTTGCTCAATTCCGGCGGCAGCACCCCTTCGAGTTCGGATGCGAAGTACTGCTGTACGTCGGTGATCTTCTGGCGTTTTCGGAAGTGCATCCGAAAGGCACGTCGGATGAGTGTCTGGGTTTCGCTGGAGATCCCGGCCCGTTGCATGCCGATCTGGTTGATCGATGTCAGCCGCGGGTTGTCGCTGCCGGCGGCGAGCATGTACGGGGGGATGTCGTGCGGGACACGGCAGCCACCACTGACGAATGCCAGGGTGCCGATGGTCGAGTAGTGGTGGACGACGGAGTTGCCCGAGATGATGGCGCGGTCCTCGACGACGACATGACCACCCAGCAGCACTCCGTTGACCAGGATCACGTCGTTGTGGACGTGGCAGTTGTGGGCCACGTGGGCGTTGGCCATCAGCAGGTTGCGGTCGCCAATCCGGGTGGTCCCGTCTTGTTTTTCGGCACCGCGGTTGATTGTGACTCCCTCGCGGAACATGTTGTCATCGCCGATGAGCACCCGCGTCCCGGATTCCTCGTAGCCCTTGTCCTGTGGGTCGGCGCCGATCACGCAATGCGGCAGGAAGCGGTTGTTGCGTCCCGTTTCGGTATTGCCGGTCAGCACGACGTGGCTGTCCAGACAGGTGCCCTCACCGAGCCGCACACTCGGCCCGACCAGGCAGAAGGGTCCGATCGTGACGTCCCGGGCCAGCTGTGCGGCGGGATCGACCTGGGCCAGTGGCGAGATGTTGGCGGGCATGGTGCGTTGAGTGGTTTCTGGTGAGGCGGGGTCGGGGTCGGGAGCGGTTGGGTTCAGGCGGCGGTGCGCTGCGAGTCGTACTCGAGGATCAGCGAGGTGGCAAGATGATTGAGCGTGTGTCCGCTGCAGCAGGCGTGGATGTGTCCGCAGAGGTCGGTGCCCAGCAGTGCGAAGTCACCGATGCAGTCGAGGATCTTGTGTCGAGCGCACTCGTCGGGGAACAGCAGCTGGTTGTCGATCGGACCGGCGGGTCCAAAGACGAGCAGGTCCTTGTGCGTGAGTTTCTGGCCGAGACCCTGGCTCTTGAGTGCTGCGACTTCGCTGTCGAGCACGAACGTGCGGCAGCCGGCGATGTCGGCGGCAAAGGCTTCGGGTTGCAGCTCGAAGGTGCGGGTCTGGGGCCTGATCGGCGAGTGGGGACCGTAGTCGAGGTGATAGCTGATGGCGAGACCGGGTCGGGCCAGAGGTCTCAGCGTGATGTTCTGGTCGGCATCACCGACAGAGAGCACCCGGTCGATGACCCGGCAGGGCCTGGGTGCGTCCTGTGCGACTCGGCCGGCCTCGAGGATCGCATCGACCACGGGTCGGCAGGACCCGTCGAAGCCCGGCGGCTCGGGTGCATCGAGCGTGACCAGGCAGTTGTCGATCTGCATCCCGGCCAGTGCGGCAACGACGTGTTCGACCAGTTCGATGACAACGTTGTCGCGACCGATCGCTGTACGACGTTGCCTGGGGAGCACGAACTCGCGGGTGGCCGGGACGGGTTGTGAACCGGGGCAATCGAGTCTCTGGAAGGCCAGTCCGAATCCCGGTTCGGCCGGGTGCATCTCGAGCCGCACGTCGGATCCGGTAACAAATCCGATCCCGCGACACTCGATCGACCGGCCGAGTGTGCACTGGGGCCGGAGTGATCCCAGAGTGGGAGGCGGCAGTTGGTCTCGAGCGGTGGCAGGCATGCGGGAGGTGCGGGAGTCGGTTATGACACAGCGACGCCGATCGACCCGGTGATAGTCACCGGGTCGATCGGTCGTGTTGGGCGTCGTGATGCGGATCCGGTCCGGAGCGCCGCTACTTGGTCTTGGTCTTGGTCGCACCAACCGGCCGGGCACCTGTCCGGGGTGCGGGAGACTGCTTGAGGAATTCCTTGTTGAGGTATGCGATCACCGGCTTGGTGATGTCGTCCTCGGGACGGTGGTAGACCACCTGCCGTTGCAGTTCTCCGACAACGCTGTTGGGCGTGACGGCCTCGCTGGCCCTGCTGTTGAACCTCAGCACTAGCGTGTAGCCCCAGGCGTCGGCCGCTCGTTTGACGACGCCCTTGATCTCGCCGTGGATCGTCTTGAGCAGTTGAGCTTCCCGGCGGAGGATTCTCTTTCGCTCGTTCTTGTTGAACACGACGAGTTCGGCCTTGACCTTGTCGCCCTGCTGTTCGAGTTCGGCGGCCTTGGCACTCCCGGGCTCGATGCCGCCCGTCATGAGCCGCTTGTTGATCGTTGCGATCTGCTTCACCAGGGAGGTCCGGTGAGGTTCGCTCTTGGCGATCTCGGCCTTGATCTCAGCCCGCAGGGCATCGACTTTCTTGTAGTTCTTGAGGACCTTGCTGATGTCGATCAGCGCGATCTTGTGCGGCGCCGACGCGGAGTTCGCGTCCTGGGCCAGGGTTGTGGCCGGCTGTACGGCCAGGAGGATGGTGGCAACAAGGAGAAATGCAAGTCTAGTCACGGCCGAAACACTCCTTTGCTTTGGCAGTGCCTGAGCGGCGGTTGGCCGAAATGGCAAACCGTGGCGTAAGTACCACAGGTCCGATCAGGCGAGTCCATTCGTGGGTGGTGGCGGGGGTATATGGCAAAGTTGCCGGGAGACGTCAAGAGGAGTCTCCCGACGACTGCCTCCTGCCACCTAGAATCGGTTTGCGGCGTCGCGGCCCTGAATTCCAAATGCGCAGATTTGGGGAAACAGGTCGACTTTTTCGGATGCGCCGGTCGTAACGGTCGCGGGCGGTCGCGGGCGTCTCGGGTTACGAGTCGGGGGTCCACAACGGCGAGGTGCTGCCGGTTTCCTCACGCGGGTTCCGTCGTGCCTTGAGCCGGACGTAGGGGGGAATGAAGCGTCCCCGATGCCGGAAGTCACCCGGCTGGGCCGTTCGATCGGCCCGCAGTGGTTCACGCAGGTCTTCGATCACGAACCCGGCCTGGCAGAGTGTTCCGACGAGTTGTTCCCACCGATGCAGGAACTCGAGTGTCCCGTCTTCGCGGTAGGACTGGTCGGGGACTTCCGGCAGCGGGCCTTCATGGAAGTACTCGACGCCCAGCACGTAGCGGTCACGGCGGTCGCGGTGTGAGACCTGGAGGCTGGCGGGTTGTTTGTGTTGGCTGACGTAGAGTCCCCCGTCGCGGAGCACCCGAGCGACCTCGCCAAACACCGGTTCCAGCGAGGCGACGTAGCAGGAACTGACCGGTTGGTGGACGATGTCGAAGGCCTCGTCTCTGAGCGGCGAGAGCTGATCCATCGAGGCCTGGACCACTTCGATGGCGAGCCGGCGTTTTTCGGCTTCGCGGCTGTCGATGGCCAGCATCTGTTCGCTGAGATCGACGACAGTCACCCGGGCTCCTGCTGCGGCGTAGAGGATGGACTGCCAGCCGCCTCCGGCGGCCAGGCACAGCACGTCGAGGCCTTCGACGCTGGCCGGCAGCCAGCCGCGACCATCGAGCACTTTCAGCGGATCGGCGAGCTCTTCATCGGTGGCCACCCGGGCAAACTGGCTGCCTGCCTGGACCATCCGGTTCCACGCCGCCTGGTTGTGACGCAGGAAGTCGGAATCGAAGGCGGTCATGGTGGGAGTCAGCCGTTGAGTCAATCGGCTGCCGGTTCCGTGTCCCCGTCCGCGTCCCCGCCCGCGTCCCCGATCAGGGCACCGGCCCAGGTCACCAGGTCACCTCGGTTTCGTGCCGAGTCGCGGAGCAAGTCGAGCCGTCCGGCGACCTGGCAGAACTCGGCGAAACTGAACCCGGTGGATTCGTCGAGGTGTGCCAGGTGGGTGAAGGCCAGATCGATCGCTTCGTCCATCCGCCCGATTCGTCTCAGCAGGTCGACGACCACATAGGCGATCAGTTGCTTGTCTTCCTCTTCGGACTCGGCTTCGAGTTGTCCCAGGAAGTAGGTGATGGCCTCGTCTCGACCGTCGTCGAGCAGTGCGCGGAGGAAATGGAGGTGTGCGGTGTAGAAGTCGCCGAAGGGAGCCTCACCGGGATACTGGAACTGCTGGTCCAACCGTGCTCCGTACTCGGCCATTTCGAGGGCCTGGCCCAGTTCCGGGCCATCGTTTTCCAGCGAGCGTGCGAAGCGCACGACGGAACTCAGGTGCGAGACATCGATATGGTAGTTGCCCTCGGCGAACAGCCAGTCACGGTCCCCGGAGATCAATTCTCTGAGGTTTTCGGACGGCTCGATCATCGGCAATCGCTGGGTGACTTCGGCATTGATCGTATGGCAGAGGTCACCGTAGAGCTGCCTGACGAGCAGTTGGGCAGCGGCGCGGCGGTCGTCGGGCGGCAGTTGCATGATCTGTTGATCGAGTGCGGTGATCGTGTTGCAGGTGCCGCGGGAGTTGAGCATCAACTCGAGGCCCTTGACCGGGTGGGCTCCTTCGTAGAGCGCCACGTTGATCAGTTCTTCAGTCCGATCGTCGTCTTCGCTGACGACCGAGACTTTTTCGAGTGCTTCGCGGACGGGGCCGGGTTCCTGGATCGTCTGAAAGTAGGCCCAGGCGTCGCCAACGCGGCCGCAATCCAGCAGCAGTCCGCCCACTCGTCGAGCCGACTCGACGTAGTGTTCTTCGAAGCCAGTCCGCAGGTCGTCGGGCACATCTTCGAAGGATGTGGGGCGAACCAGTGGCAGTCCCAGTTCCAGCTTCTTCTGCATCAGCAGGACATCAAAGAGCCGGTGGTAGTTCTCTTCCTCGGTCAGCACCGTGGCGAGCTGGTCGAGCGTGGCCTGTGAGCCATCGTTTTGCTGGAGTTCTTCAAGGCGGGCGAATGTGTCACTCATTGGTCTGCCTGTCCTGGTACGAGGGTGGTTCAGCCCGTGCTGTCGAGGCACCGGCCCGGTGGTCGAGGCTGTTGGAGAGATCTCAAGGAGTCATTATGCAGGTCACCTCGGCGGGGGGGAAGTGCCCGGGGAGGCTACTCGACAAGGACCAGCGGTGCAAAGTCCCCATCGGGTCTCAGCAGGCCGATCACGGTTTCGTGTTGCGTGTGCTGTCCGAGGACCGACCTCGGGCTGCGGGGCGGGTCGAAGCTGCGGTACAGCACCAGTTGCGAGTCGCCCAGTCGCACTCGAAAGCCGGCGGCCTTCTGCGGCGAGACGACCTGTCGGTCTTCGGTCACCGTCAGCGAATTCCATTCGGGTTTGCGTCGGCGTCTGCGGGCGGAGAAGTCGAGGATGAGCGGGAGGTAGAGGGCGGGTCCACGCGCTTCGGTGGACCACTCCAGGCGATTCTCGTGGCACGAGATCGAAGCGGGCCCGGTTGCCAGCAACGGGTCGTCGGGCACCGCCAGCGGGACGACCCGAGCCGAGACACCCCGTCCACAGAGTCGCCAGTCACGCCGGCCTCCGCGGGCCACCTCCGCGACAATCCCCTCGGCGAGCCCCAGCCCCGATCGGCAAGTGAGCCGCTGGTCCTGCGGCTCCTGCGTCATCAGGGGACCCGCGATGGCCGCGTCGGCGAGCACGAGCAGTTCGTCGGCCCGGGACAGCAGGATCTGCCGCTGTACCCGGCACCCGCCTGCGGCATCGGCCTGCAACTCGATGTAGTCGGCGTCTTCGTCACTTTGCCAGCAGACGCAATCCCAGTCCTCCAGCACCAGCTCCCTCGATCCGCAGGTGACCTCGATCGACCAATCGCCTTGTAGCAGTGAGCGACCGCCGACGGAGACATCCAGTCGCGGCGTGGGTCCGTCGTGGGTGAGGACCACGGCCGGGGCGTCGTGGCAGCGGTTGGTGCGGAGCACCGCCACGCGGGCCCAGTCGGACTGAGTCACCTCGGGACGGCGTTCTCCGGAGGTGAGTCGGTTGGCCGAGTCGAGCAGTTCGCCGAGTCCTCGAGCCGGTCGCCTCGACAGCGCCAGTCGGTCGCGGTGTCGATAGAGGGGAGTGGTCCAGGCGACGAGCCTGTCGAAGCGTTCCCCGGCCCTGCGATTCCAGGTCGAGGTGCCGAATCGTCGTCCCCAACAGCCGGCACGGACGAGGGTTCCCAGCCATTCGGGCAGGTCGTCAAGCAGCCCGGCGTGCGGTGTGCCGTCGGTGTCGGTGTGCTCGAGCAGTTCCTGCTGCAGTGCGAGTTTGCCTTCGCGGCGGAGTCCGGCGGTGCCCTTGAGCGGAGCCAGCAGCATTCCGGCGGTGAAGGCGAGTTCCGGCGAGAGCGGGCGGGTGGTGCAAAGCGTGATGCAGTTTCGCCAGGCCGTGAGCCAACTCCGGGCGTGCCTGGCCGATGCCGGTTGGCTCAATAGCGCCAGCGCCGCCAGCAGGTCTCCATCGCTGGCATCGGGTTCGAGATGGGAAATCAGTCCTAGTGGGGACCGGGCCTGGGGGCGGCTGAGGATGGCAGGTCGAGCCGAGGGGCTGCTCGAGCGGGTCCGCCGCCAAGCCGCGGACAGTCGCGAATCGGTGGCGATCCAGTCGAAGGCCCGCTGAGGCAGTCGGGGCGTGGAGGCGTCGATCCGGAGGCTCAACTGGCGGGACCACTGCCTCAGGAACTCGGCGGGATCGCCGTCGCCGGCGGCTTGCCTGAGCGAAGCGGGTGCGCGAGGGTCGAATTCGAGCCCGGCCAGGAAGTCGCCGTGCTCCAGCCGGCTGGCTGGCGGCGGGTCGGTCTGGGCAAAGGGGTGAATGGTCATCGGGACTCAGGCAGGATGCCAGCGGCCCTGGCGAAGTACTCCGGCCAGTCGGCCCGAGGCCAGGATCGATTCTAGTGTCAGGGGCGAGCCGGATGCGGGTGCGACTCCGATGGCGGTCGCCTGCTTGCCGATATCGAGTGTTCCGAAGTGGGTTTCGAGCCCCAGAGCGATCGCGGCGGCCGAGGTGGCCATCGCCAGCAGTTCCTCGGCCGGGATATCGGTTGCGGCTCGTGCCAGGAATTGTAACTCGTTCCACATCGAGAGGTCGGGATTGGAGGCTCGGCTGTCGGTGCCCAGTACGACGGGCGTCCCCTGTTGGAGCAATCGCCTGAAGGGGTGCGGCGGGTGTTGGAAGTGAGCGTGGGTCCTGGGGCAGTAGATGACGGTGATGTTGCGGTGTTGGGCCAGCCAGTCGAGTTCGCGGTCGTCGAGCAGGTTGCCGTGGATGACCAGCGGGTGTTCGAGTTCGGCGAGTGGCACGAGGTAGTCCAGCGGCCGGCTGCCCCTGGGGATCGCCGACTCGTTCCACGCACCCAGTGTCTCCAGACGTTGTCGCATGGGGCCGGTCCCGTGTGCCAGCAGTTCGAGTTCGTCGGGAGACTCGGCGAGGTGCGTGGCGAGTGGGACGTTGTGCGAGGCGGCCAGTTGGACCAGGTCGTTGTAGAGGTGGGGGTGGACCGAATAGGGAGCGTGGGGGCTGAGTCCTCTCAGGCATCCCGCAACGGTGGGTTCCCCGAGAAACCTGCCGGCGGTGGCCAGGCACTCGTCGTGACGCTCGGGTCCCAGCCCGATGATCTCGCGGAACACCACGCAGGTGGGGTCGTTTTGTGCGAGCCGATCGGTCGGCCAGTCGGATGTGGCAATCTCTCCAACGGCCGCGGTACCGGTCGCGGCGAGTTCATCGAGTCCGATACGGACCGGGTCGAGCTGTCCGGATCGTTTGCTCCGGGCGTCGGTGACATCGCCGATCCAGGCCGCCATGCCCGCGGTGGCCGGCAGCGGTTCGTCGATCGCCGAGAACTCGAGGTGGGTATGGGCGTTGACCAGCCCGGGCAGCAGCACGATGTTGCCCAGGTCGGTGGCAGTGGTGTCGGGACCGGGAAAAAGGGCGGTGACCAGGCCGTCGCCCACTTCGATGACGCCGCCGGGTATTGCTGGTCCTTCGCCGGGGACGATCAGCCCGGCGGAGAAGCGACCGCGTAGGGTCACTGCGCGGTCCGGGGTAAAGGCCAGCGGCAGACCAGTACGAGCAGCGACACGGAAACCACCGCGGCAATCGCCAACAGTGGCCAGTTGAATTGCAGCAGATTGTCGCCGTCGACCGACAGAAACACGTCGCTCCAGGCCGGCAACTGTTCGGAAGCCGTCCAGCGTTCTCGCAGCACCGCGATCCCGTTGAAGGTGAAGTGGAACGCCAAGCCCGGCCAGATGCTTTGGGTACGGATCGCCAACAGTCCCAGCACGAGTCCCAGCAGCGTGGCGTAGAAGACCTGCTGGGGGAGCATGTGTACCGCGCCGAAGGCGATGGCCGAGAGCACAACGGCCATACGACGTCGGCCGGGGCGATCGAAGGCCGTGAGCACAAAGCCGCGGAACAGGAACTCTTCGCACACCGCCGGCGTGAGCGCGATCGCCAGCAGCACCAGCCAGGCCGGCTGGGAGGGTCCGAGCATGGTCTCGAGGAACTCCTGGCTCCCCTCGGGCAACCCCGGTGGGAAGAACCACTGCAGGTGCCGCATCAATTCGCTGACCAGCGGGTGCAGTGCCGCGGCGAGCGCGATGGCGATCACGACCGAGGTGGCCGTGGGTCGTTTCAGGCGGAAGGTGCGTCGGAGGTCGGTCAACAGCGTGGCGGCCAGGAGAGCGGCGGGCAGCAGGAACAGCAGCAATTGCTGAGCGATCAGGGCCCAGATGGCTGCTCGTGGACGTTCGGACTCGGGAATCGACGCCAGCCAGGTCCCCAGCGGTTGCATCAGGATCAATTGTCCGAGCATTCCGATCGAGAGGCAGACCAGCACGCCGCCGGGTCCGGGGACGGAGGGCTTGTGGGTCCAGAGTCGCTTGAGCCAGAGCCTGAGATCGAAGCGTTCGGCTTCTCGGAACAGCACGGCTTCGCTGTGAAACTGTGCGACGGCCCACCACAGCGCGAGTCCGGCGTAGGCGAAGCTGGCTCCGAGTACCGCCGGCAGGTAGGCGAGGAGATCGGCGTTGGTCGGGTCGACCATCAGTTCCTTCAGCAGCAGGATCGGGCCGATGACGGGCAGCACCGAGTGAAACGGCTGGATTTCGATTCCCGGCGCGGCGGTGATTGCCACCAGCAGCATGACCACGATCATCAGCGGCGAGAGGTAATACTGTCCTTCGCGGGTACTGCGGGCAAAGGTGGCCAGTGCGAGGCTGAGCGCGCTGAAGAGTGCGGCCAGCGGCAGCAGCATGACGAGGATCCAGAGCATGCCGAGGATGGACGGCGCGGCCACTGAGGCCTCGGCGTTGGGGTTGACCGCGCCGACAAGCTGAAGCATGTAGGTGGCGGTCAGGCCGAGGCTGACGAGATTGAGCAGGGCGGTGGCGAGGCTGAAGACGAGGATGGTCAGGAACTTGGCCAGCACCAGCTCGATTCTCCGCGCCGGGCTGATCAGCAGCGTCTCCATCGTCCCCCGTTCCTTTTCACCGGCGGCGAGGTCGACGGCGGGGTAGAAGGCTCCGGTGACGGTCATCACAACGAGGATGACCGGATAGAGCCTGCTCCAGACCAGCGCAGATTCCTGGGCGCTGCCGATCACCGTGACCACGGTGGCGTCGACGGGCGAGGGAAGCGAACTGGGTAGCCCGGCGGCCTCGAGTCTCAGACGCAGCAGTTCCTGCTCCCAGGAATCAAACACCCTCTCGACTCGTCGTGAGGCGATCAGTGACTTCTCGTCACCGCTGGCGAGGATCATCGGTCGGGGATATTCCGAGGGATCCTCGGCGATTCGTTCCCGTCCGGCGATCAACCGGTTGACCTCCGCGAGCTTGTCTCCGAATCCGTCGGGGATCACCACCAGCACATCGATCCCTGCATCGTCGAGCATCGCGTTGATCTGTTCGTTGAGCTCCTGCAGCGGCGATTCGATTTTCGATGGCCGCCGGCCGGAGTTGAGGCCGGCGGAGCCGATCAGCTGGAGTCTCTGTCGATAGAGGTCGTGGACGCGTCGGGCGATTTCGAGCCGCCTGCCGATCTCGGGATCCTCCCTCAACTGCTCGACCGACTCGACCTTCAACCTCAGCGCGTCGCCGGGGTCGGCGAACCAGCGGGCAGCGAACGCCGAGCCCTCGATCAGCTTGGGTTGGGGAAGCGATTCACTTCCGAGCACGACCACGGTCCGCGGTCGTTCGCTGAAGACGACGGCCATCTGCAGCATGCCGATGCCCAGGGCGGGGTACAGCAGCACCGGCAGAGCCATCACCATGAACAGCGTGCGGCGATCGCGGAGCTGGTCTCGGAGTTCCCGGCCGAAGATGATGCGGATCTTGCGGAAATCGAGCCTGGGTTTTTCCGGGCGGGTCACGAGTTGACCTCGCCGGCGTCCCGCTGTGGTTCCTGCCCGATCTCGGCGGTCACCTCCGCCAGCGTGCTCTCGAATCGCGAGACGAGGTCGAAGAAGTGTTCTTCGAGGTCGGGTTGATCTGAGGCGGCCATGATATCGCGCTGCGAGCCTTCGGCGAGGATGCGGCCGCGGTGGATGATCGCCAGGCGGTCACACAGCCGTTCGACTTCGCGCATGATGTGCGTGGAGTAGATGATGCACTTACCCTCGTCGCGGAGTCGCGCGACGGTGTCGAGGACGGCTCGGGCGACGAGCACATCGAGGCCGGTGGTGGGCTCGTCGAAGATCAGGACCGGGGGGTCGTGCACCAGTGTGCGGGCGATCGAGACCTTCTGTCTCATGCCGGTCGAGAGTCGGATGGTGAGCACATCGGCGAATTCGTGAATCGAGAGCGTGGTGAAGATCCGCTCGATGCTCTCGGAGAGCTGTTCCTCGGAGAGTCCATAAAGGCGTCCGAAGTACTCGACCGTTTCCCGAGCGGTCATGCGGTCGTAGAGTCCGGTGGTTCCCGAGAGGAATCCGATGCGGGCTCGGACTTCGTCGGGTTCCTCGACGATGTCTTTGCCATCGATCGAGGCGGTACCGGAGGTGGGTCTGAGGATGGTGGAGAGCAGTCTGAGGCAGGTGGTCTTGCCGGCCCCGTTGGGTCCCAGCAACCCGAAGACCTCGCCGGGCCGGACCTCGAAGCTGATCCCATCCAGCGCGACCACTTCGCCTTGGTGCAGGTCGGGGAACCGCTTGGAGAGGTCGTGGACGTCGATCATGAGGCGACGTCGACCAGCGGCTTGTCGTCGATGTACTCGTAGAACACGTTCCGCTGTCGAGGGATGTAGCCGGACTCCTCGATGCAACGGCGGATCGTCTCCAGCGTGAGATGGTAGACAGTGCCCGCCTCGGCCACCACGTTTTCCTCGATCATCAGGCTCCCCATGTCGTTGGCACCGAATGAAAGTGCCAGTTGCCCGATCTTCTCGCCCTGGGTCACCCACGACGACTGGATGTTGGGCACGTTGTCGAGGTAGAGCCTGGCCACGGCCTGGGTCTTGAGGTACTCGAAGCCACCGGCCGAGGGGATCTCTGACATGTCGACGCCGTCCTTGCGGTTGCCGAACCACGGGGGAGTTTTCGGAGGCTGCATCGTCCAGCAGATGAAGGCGGTGAAGCCGCCGGTTTCGTCCTGCAGTGTGCGGATCCGTTCGAGGTGTTCGATGCGTTCCTCGAGCGTCTCGATGTGCCCGAACATCATCGTGGCAGAGGAGCGACCGCCGAGCGAGTGCCACACGCGGTGGACCTCGAGCCACTCGTCGGTCAGGCATTTGCCGCGGGTGATCAGTTTCCTGACGCGGTCGACCAGGATCTCGCCTCCGCCGCCGGGCAGGCTGCCCAGGCCGGCCTGCTTGAGTCGACCCAGGACCGTCTCCAACGGCAGCTTGCTGATCTTGCTGAAGTGGTGGATTTCCGGAGGGCTGAAGGCGTGGATGTTGATGGTCGGGAATCGCTGGCGGATGTCCCGCAGCATCTCCTCGTACCATTCCAGGCTCAGCGTCGGATGCAGGCCCCCCTGCATCAGGATCTGGTCGCCGCCCAGTTCGAGTGTTTCCTGGATCTTCGCGTGAAGCTGCTCGGGCTTCAGCACGTACATCTCGGGGTGATCGGCCGGTCGATAGAAGGCACAGAAGTCACAGACCGCGGTGCAGGCGTTGCTGTAATTGATGTTGCGGTCGATGTTGTAGGTGCGGAACGGTTCCGGATGCAGCCGACGAGTGACTCGATCGGCTGCAGATCCCAGCGCGGCCAGGTCGTGAGATTCCAGCAGCGCCAGACCCTCTGCGGGAGTCAGTCGGTCGCCGTGGGTGGCCTTTTCGAGCAGGTCGGGCAGGTCGTGGCGGGTCGTCATGGTCGGGAACCGAGTGGGGATCGGGGCTAGCTGGGATGCAGCAGGGGTTGGCCGGCGGAGTGGGCGTCTCGGAAGACCAGTTCAACGGTTTCGCAGGCCAGCCCCTGGGCCACCGCCAGCCTCTGGAACAACTCCAGCCCGTGCCGCTCGGCGGGACCGAGATGGAAGTGGAGGTTGTGATGCAGATAATCGGCGGCGGCCGATGTGGGGATGCCCAGTTGGGCGGCTTCGCGCAGCGCGATCTGGTCGAGACGACTCAGCCCGCGGTCGCGTGCGGTGATGAGTGCTTCTTCGACCCGGCCCAGGGAAGTGCCTCGACGGGTCGCCCACAGGGCAAACACGAACGGCAAGCCGGTCCAGTCGCTCCAGACCTCGCCCAGATCCCACGTCTCGACAAACGTCTCAGCCAAGGGGTGCATCGCCCGGTCGCCGATCAGCAGGACCGCGTCGGCGGAACTGGCGTCGACGGACCGGCCCAAGGGCAGAGGTTCCAGTTCAGGCTGCAGACCGTATCGTTCTGCCAACAGCACTCGCGCCAGAGTGGCACTGGTTCGAGAACCCTCGTCGAGGGCCAGCGTGGTGATCTCGCCGACCGGGACACGACTGTAGAGCTTGACCGAGAGGACCGGGCCATGAGTGGCCACGCAGGCGTCGGTGACGACTTCGTAATTGGAATCGCGGAGGCACTCGATCGAAGGGACCAGGGCCACGTCTAGGCGACCCGCCTCGAGATCGTCGGCCAGGCGGCTGGGGTAGTCGAGCACCAGCTCGGCCGAGGGGGCCAGCCGGGCCAATTCGTCCCCCAGACCCTCGATCAGTGGCTTGGAATTCAGGTAATTCACCGCGCCGATTCGGATTCGATTCGGAACGATGGACCCCATCTCGCTCATGCGACCAGGTGACTCGGCGTCGAAAACAGTGTGGAACACAACAGGAAGCGACATTATACGGACTCCCGGTGGGTGGCTGAAGCCTCGGCCAGGTTCGCTGCGGGCCCGATGCCCGGGCATCACGTGGCTCGCAGCGTTCCAACACGGGTTTGACCGGGCTTTACAGCGCCGATTAACCGCCGCATGACCTGTCGAGTGATCGATTTGTGGTGTTCGGGTTGGGCAAAACAGGTCACCCTTGCGGGCGTTGGCAGCCGATACCAAGTGAGGAAACATATCGGGCAATCCCGATGGAAGTTATTGACTCCAGATGGGGTTCTGGATAGGATTCTCGGGACGGTTCAGCGGTGGAAACAGCCGGTTGCGGCTGCCACAACGGGTTGGTGCGTTTTCTCGTTTTCGGGCGACCGAAACCGGGGCCCAGGAGGGATCCTGTGAGGCGTACCGTTTGGGACATTTGACGGAGGTGAGTCATGCTGACAGTGAAGACCGACCGACGATATCGCGACTGCGACGGGACGACGCGTCGAGATTTCCTTCGAGTAGGAGGTTTGGGTGCGATGGGCCTGGGCGGCCTGATGCAGGCCCGCGCTGCGGTCGCGGCCAAGACCGGTCAATCACCCGAGAACACCTCGGTGGTCTGGCTCTGGCTGGGTGGCGGACCGACCCATGTGGAGACCTTCGACCCGAAGATGAGTGCACCGGTCGAGTACCGCAGCGTGACCGGCGACGTGAAGACTCGGATCCCGGGCGTCGCTTTGGGCGGCAACTTCGAGAAGATGGCCCAGGTCGCCGACAAGATGGCGTTTGTCCGCTCGTTCCATCACGGCAACAGTGGACACGGTGGCGGCACGCACTGGGTGATGACCGGTTACAACAACCGTGGCATCGACAGCGGCGGCCTGCCCTCTCGGCCCTCGATGGGTTCTATCGCGTCCAAGCACCGCGGCCCGAACCACCTGGAGACGGGCATGCCGACCTACATCCGCGTCGGCGGCATTGGTTCCGACGGTCCGGCGTTCCTGGGAACTCCGTATGCTCCGTTTGGAACCAGCGGCCCGGCCCGCAGCAACATGACTCTGCAGACTAACGTCGGTCGTCTGGAAGACCGTCGCGGCCTGCTGACGGGCCTGGACCGGCTGCGTCGAACGGCTGACCGCAAGGGAGTGGTCGAGGGTCTCAATGCCTTCGAACAGCAGGCCTTCAACCTCGTCCTGGGCAAGGCGCCTCTGGCGTTTGACCTGAAGCGAGAAGACCCCCGCACCGTGGCCAAGTACGGTGGCGGGCTGGGCAGCAGCTTGCTGATGGCTCGACGATTGTGCGAGGCCGGTTGCGGTTTCGTCACGATGTCCTACGGCGGCTGGGACATGCACAGCAATATCGAAAGCTCAATGAACGGTCGCGGTCCGGTTGTCGACCGGGCGGTCTCGGCCTTTGTCGACGACGTCGCCCAGCGTGGTCTTTCGGACCGCATCCTGCTGGTGATCACCGGCGAATTCGGTCGCACGCCCAAGATCAACCGCAACAAGGGCCGCGACCACTGGGCACCGCTCTCGACGCTGGCCTTGGCCGGCGGCGGGCTGCGGATGGGCCAGACGGTCGGTGAATCCGACGCCAAGGTCTACCGTCCCAAGTCCGATCCGGTCACACCTCAGGACCTGATGGCCACGGTCTTCCACGTACTGGGGATCGACCAGGGCATCCAGTTCGTCGACCCGGGTGGTCGTCCGGTGTACATGATCGAGGGCGGCTCGCCGATTCCGAGCCTGATCTGAGGCTCGACGTTCTCCTCAAGAACAATTCAAGGCCCCGCGTCGTCATCGAGACGGTGCGGGGCTTTGTCTTTAAGGAGCCCTCTGGGCGGGATCAGTGTCGGCCGCAGCGGTAAACCAGCACGGCTCCGGCCAGCAGCAGCAACAGGTTGCCGCTCCACATGGCCCAGGCCGGGTCGAGCGACCCCGATCGGCTCCGGCTCATGCACAGGATCACGATCGGGTAGTAGAGAATGATGATGGGCAGGAAGCAGACCAGGAAGTTGGTCAGGACCTGTCGTCGGGCCTGCGAGATGGCCAGCGGGGCCCCGACGAGCACGAAGAAGAAGCAGCTGCTGGAGAAGGCGATCCGGCTGTGCATTTCGGTCCGCAGCTTGGCGTGAGTTGCCAGTGAGAGGCGTGAGCGTTTGCTGATGGCATCGTCGGAATTCCAGCCTGCGAAGTTGCCGGTGGTCATGTGGAAGCAGGCCTGGATGGCTCGCTGGTCCTCGAGATCCTGTTGCCTGAGTTCCTCATCGCGGAGTTTCCGCTTGAGTGTCTCGATGCTCATATGCCGCGGCTTGGCCCGGTTGAATCCGCCGGGAAGCGGAAGTGCCCGAGTTTCCTCGGCCAGCCAGATCGAGCCGCGGCCGGGGATATCGAGGTGGCAGTCGGTGAGTTTCAGGAGGATCCGTCCCTGGGATGCATCGACCTCGAGCCGGGCTTCTCGAGCCTGAGCGGTCACGGGGGTGCCGCCGGCGGAGTTGAAGCGAACGATCGGCCGCTGCAGGGTGTGGCCCGAGACACCTCGGACCGAGATCGACATTCCGGCCTGAGGCAGGGCGAGTTCGTTGTGAGTCTTCAGCATGTCGAGGACGATGTCCTCGGTCGCCAGTGCTACGACACGGCGGATGTTCCCGACCGACCACGGGATGGCCTGGTCGGTCAGCATCAACGAGCCGGCGCTGAGCAGTCCGCCCAGGAACAGGGCCGGCCACAGCAGCGACAGCACGGGGATCCCCGCTGCCTTGGCCGCGGTGACTTCCTGGTCGGCAGCCATCCGGCCATAGACGATGCAGACGGTCAGCAGCACCGCGACCGGGATCGAGAACGGCAACAGGCTGGGGATGATGTAGGGCAGAATCTGCAGTGTCTGAAACACTCCCAGCCCGTGCCGACTGACCTGCTGGAAGGCTCCGCCAACGATCATCACAACGGTCAGCACCCCCAGCACGCCCAGGAAGACGTGAATCAGCTGGCCGAGGATGTGGCGATGGAGCAGGCGCACGATGGTGGGGCTGCGGTGGGGCTGCGGTGGGGCTGCGGTGGGGCTGCGGAGTCCCGTGTGTCAGCAGAGCGTCCTTGAGCCGAGGGCTATACGGCAAGGTGCCCGGAGGGGTCAAGGTGGATCGGTCGCAGTGTTTGACCCCCACCTCACAACCGGTTCATTCGCTAGAAGCCGGTTCCGGGAAGGGTCGTTGAAGAGTCGCGATCCATCTGTCCGAAGTCCGAACAGATGGAGCCGTTTGTGCGGTTCGTCGACGCTCGTTGAGGCATGTCGAGCGTCTCGAGCTTCTCGGCACAGAGACTCAAGATCGACCCCGGGACACGATGGAGACGAGGCCGTGATGGACTACTTGAATGGTGCCAGCGACAACGAGATCGCCATGCTGGGCTGCCTGGCTGCGATGGTCGGGTCCCTGGGTCTGATGCTGATTTCAGGGTCCGTGTTCGGTCGTAGCGAATCGGGCCGCGGGCAGGTGGGTGTACCCGGTCGCGTGCGGGGCCAGGTGTCCCGGCCGGTCGAGCCTAAGACCAGCGACCAGGAAGCCGCTTGAGTCGCGAACCGCTCTTGCAGTGTTACGGGGCGGGTGAGACGATTGGAGAGTCCGCTGAGGATTGAGGCGGTCCGGAAACCGACTGGGAGAGAGACAGATGCAGAGATTGGGAACGAGCCTCGTGGTGCTGACGCTGTTGGCCATTGGGTACTTCGCCGGCAGTGTCGAGTTGCTGACTCCAGCGGGACTTTCGGCCCAGGGCGCTACGGCTCCGCAGGGTCCTTCCGAGGACGCTGTCGAAAAGATCACCAGCAGTTTCGACACGATCAAGACGGCGGCGGCGTCGTTGAAGCGTGAGGGTCGATACGAGCCGGCCACGCGGGGCCTGAACCTGTTTGCCGTCAGTGTCGGGGGCCTGGACGTGAAGGGCGATCTCGAGAAGGGTCGAGGGGTCGACCCCGAGACGTTTGCCGCGCTGTATGCCGGCCTGGCCGCGACAGAGGTCCAGGAGCACATCGACAAGGACAGCCAGGGTCGAGTGACCTACAAGGGCAAGGTCGTGCAGATGTACCCGATCCGACGCTTGACGCAGCTGTTCAAGGAGCGTCTGAAGTATTCGGGCGAGGAGACGGCTCCGTAGCGCCCCGGAGGGCTGCGGTAACCTGCAGCCGGGCCCCGGCGGGGGCCTCGATGCGGACCATCGCCCCCGCGGGCAGGTCTTGCGGGGCGACATAGCAGGTGGCCGTCCCTGCCACCTGGATCTCCAGCGGCTCGCCGACGTTCCATCGCAGGATGGCGGGGGCGGGACCCGATTCCCCCAGCGGTCGGTCTCCGCAGATCATCGCCAGGCTCCAGCTTCGGAACAGCCACGGGAACGGGGTGCCGGTGACCGCGACAAGGTTGTCGATCCCGGTCCTGCCGGAGGTGAGCAGCCCTTTGACGAGTTGTTCGCCGTGCTGCTGTCGGCACCAGTCCAGGAACAGGAAGGTGGACCCTCTGACCCCGTCGCATCTCCAGAGACCGGCCCGGAAGTAGTCGGGCACAACCAGCGGGAAGCGTGACGGTTCGGCGAGGTAGGCCTGGATCCGGTGCTTGATATTGGTGGGGCCGGGTTCGGCCAGGTGGGCGATGGCCTCGTTGAGCCAATCCTCTTCGGACGCATGTCCGAGTGCATCTCGGTGGCTGAAGGCGAGCACGTGCCGGTATTCGTGCGACAAGATGTCGGCGAGGGCCTGGCCGGGAGCGAGGCTGGTGTTGAGGTAGATCATGTCGGAGCGATTGGAACGGGGCGGCTGCAGCTGTGGCCGAAAATCGTCGGCCCGAACGAAGCCGCCAACGCTGGTGCGGCCGTTCTGCAGGTGTTGCAACAGGGGCGTGAGCAGGATGGCGAGTCGACGATCGCCGTCGACATCCGCGGCTGGCCCGACCAGTCGATCGCCCGCGGGGATGATGTGGGATTCGAGCAGTCTCACGATCGCCTCGGCCAACTCGACATGCCCGGGATCTGAGCCGGCGGCCTGATCGAGATAGACCACGCAGCGTGCTCCGGCGGCGGCCCAGCGGGCGCGAACCCGCATGCTGCCGCCGCTGCAAAGCGGCCGGCCGTTGAGCAGGGGCACATCGAAGATCCGCGGGGGTCCGGGGATGTGTCGGGAGTCCCCGACGGGGATGACCAGGGACTCGAGCTGTGCGCGAACGTGTTCAGGTGGCCGGTAGGGTTGTATCACCAGCCGCGGCGGTGACACGGCACGGGCCAGGTGCCGCGGCGGTTCGCTCAGGCGGAACGAGACCGGGTAGCTGTGCTGCGAGTTCCCGAGTGCGGAGACGACGAGGACGAGCCGGCCGTGGGAAGCCGGTGGAACCCGGAAGTGGGCGACTCCGCCGCGGACCCCGATGGGCGCGGCGGCCCGGGAGGTGGGCAGGGGGTTGTCATATTGCGAGGGAGGTGTCGGTCCCGAGAGGCTGAACAGGACGACCGGGATCAGCCATCTCGCCCCTCTCATGTCCCCGCCCCCCGTGGCCCCCGGAACGCTCCCTGCAGTTCAGAATCGGCGTGAAGGCGGTGGAGAATTGAGAGGAACCGCTACAACCGGACCGAGCGGGCTGCGGGGATGGAGGTCTGCCCCAGCCGGGGCAGCCGTCTCTGGTCGGTGGATTCCCCAGCCACTACGATGGATGCGGGGCCGTTGGAGGCGGGTATGGCCGACATTGCGATCTTCTGTTTTCTGGCCAGTTACACGGTGGCTTTTGCGCTGGAGTTGCTGCGGCTGAAGAAGCCGGGGCGGCTGGGGGTGCTGGCCGGCAGCGTGTTTCTGGCGGCCGGGTTCCTGGCGCACACCCTGTTCCTGTGGAACAAGGGGCGTTCGGCCGAGTTGCCACCGCTGCTGAGCTCGAGCCAGGACTGGATACTGGTGCTGGCGTGGCTGGTGATCGGGCTGTACCTGTTCCTGGTCTGTTGCGACCGACGGCTCTCGATCGGCGTCTTCCTGTTGCCGCTGGTGCTGGTCCTCGTCGGCGCGTCGTACCTGCTGGAGGACCGTCCCAACCAGCTACTGGAACCGGACGTGCGGGCGAGGAACGGTTGGGCGATGCTGCACGTGAGTTCGCTGGCGCTGGGATCAGCGGGGGTCCTGTCGGGGATCGTGCTGAGCCTGATGTACCTGTTGCAGCACCGTCGGCTGCGTCACAAGAGCAGCACGTCGCCGGGTCTGCGGCTGCCGAGCCTGGAGCGGCTCTCGAGGATGAACTGGTGGAGCGTGGTGATCTCGGTTCCATTGCTGACCGTGGGGATGGGCACCGGGTTGGTGCTGTTGCTCTCGGGATCTGCGGCTCCCGGCGAGCTGACTCTCGGTGACCCGGTGGTGATCATCAACGGCCTCTCGTGGCTGGGCCTGGCCGGTCTGTTCGGCTGGATGCTCTTGAGGCCTCGTGCCACCGGCAAGCAGGTGGCCTGGCGGACGCTGTTGGCCTGCGGCCTGTTGCTGGTGACGGTGGTGGGTCTGAGCGTATTGACGAGCAGCGGCCGGGTGTCGTCGCGTCACGCCTCCCATTCGGCACAGGTCTCGGAGCGTGGCCTGATTGCGACGGGAGGTCACCGATGAACCTGCAGGTGATCTACTGCAACCACCAGACCTCGAGCCTGGACGTGCGCGAGCGGCTGGCGTTCACCGGCGACGAGCAGTTGGCCGCGGCCTATTCGCAACTGAGGGAGGTATTTCCCGGCAGCGAGGCTGTGGTGCTTTCGACCTGCAACCGGGTCGAACTCTACACGGCCCAGGAAAACGACGGGGCTGCGCCGACACAGGAGGAGCTGGCCGGGTTCCTGTCGAGTTTCCACGGTGTGCCGCTGGAGGACTTCCTCGGTGATCTGTTGCTGCAGAGTGGCCCCGACGCGGTGGGCCACCTGTTCCGAGTCTGTTCGAGCGTCGACAGCATGGTGCTGGGCGAGCCACAGATTGTCAGCCAGGTCAAGCAGGCCTACCGGCTGGCCGAGCAGAATGCGGCGTGTGGACCTCTGACCAACGCCCTGTTCCAGGGCGCCATCCGTGTCTCGAAGCGGGTGCGTTCCGAGACCCGGTTGTCCGAGGGCCGGGTGTCGATCGCCAGCGTGGCTGTGGGGGACTTCGCCCGCGGGATCTTCGACCGTTTCGACGACAAGACGGTGCTGGTGATCGGTGCCGGTGAGATGGCCGAGGAGACATTGCAGTATCTGAAGGCCGACGGAGTCCGGGAGGTACTGGTGGTCAACCGCAGTCTCGACCGGGCCGAGGCCCTGGCACAGAAGTGGGGTGGCCGCGGCTACGGCATGGACCAGCTCGGCGAGCTGTTGGCCCGGGCCGACGTGGTGGTGGCGGCCACCGGATCGGATCGACCGATTGTGGATCTCGAGATGTTCACCCGCGCCCGCAGCGGGCGCGGTGACCGGCCCGTGTTCGTACTCGACCTCGGAGCCCCGCGTGACGTCGATCCGGCGGTGGCCGGGGTGGATGAAAACGTCTTCCTGTACGATGTCGATGACCTGCAGGAGACCTGCCAACGCAACCGCAGCCAACGATCCGGCGAGATCGAGCAGGCGCTGGCGATCATCGACGAGGAGTCCGACCGGTTCATGCAGGATGTCTACCACCGCGCGACCGGCCCGATTGTCAAGCGGCTCCGCGAGCAGTGGTCGGAGGTGAGCCGGGCCGAGTTGGAGCGGCTCAGGGGCAAACTCTCTCACCTGCACGACGACGACATGAACCAGATCGAACAGAGCCTCTCGCGGATCGTCAACAAGTTGTTGCACCCACCGCTGGAGGCTCTCAAGGACGAAGCCCGCGACGGGACGCCCCACGGGCTGCTCGAGGCACTCAGGCGGCTGTTTCACATCCGCGATTGAGCGGCGGTTTCTGGTATGCTGCCTTCCGGTCGAGCCGATCGTCGAACGGGGCAGGGCAGTCATGAAGCGGCGTGTGCGGGTGGCGGTCAGCCTGGTGGCGGCGGCGGTGGTGATCCTGCTCGGGCGGCCGGGCCTGACAGCTGAACCGCCGGGCAAGAGTCCCGCGAGCCCGTTGGGGAGTGTGGCGGCTCTGGCGGAATTCCAGTTGCACCCGGGTTTCCGCATCGAGGTGGCCGCGGCGGAGCCGCAGGTGATCGACCCGGTGGCCATGCGGTTCGATGAAAACGGTCGGATGTGGGTCGTCGAGATGGGCGACTATCCCAACGGCCCGGCCCGCGGCGGCCGTCCGCTGTCCCGTGTCCGCTGGCTCGAGGACACCGACGGGGACGGGCGTTACGAGACATCGCGAGTGTTTGCCGACGGGCTATTGTTCGCCACCGGCATCCAGCCCTGGGATCGGGGCGTGCTGGTGACGGCCGCCGGCGAATTGCTGTACCTGGTCGACACCAATGGCGACGGAGTCGCCGACCGGCGTGAGACCTGGTATGCGGGTTTCAAGCAGGAGAATCCGCAGTTGCGCGCGAATCATCCGACGTTTGCGATCGACAACCGCATCTACGTCGCCAACGGACTCAGGGGAGGCGTGGTAGCCTCCAAGCGTGCGGCGTGGGCGGGGAAGTCCCAGCCGGTGGCGATCAGTGGCCGGGACTTTCGCTTTGACCCTCTCAGCGGTGTCTGCCAGGCGGTCAACGGCAACGGGCAGTTCGGCCTGACGTTCGATGACATGGGCCGCCGCTTTGTCTGCAGCAACCGCAATCCGTGTCGCCACGTCGTGTTGCCCGGCGAGTACCTGGCGGCCAACCCGCACCTGGCGATCTCGGAGGTGATGCACGACGTGGTCACTCCCGGAGCAGCCTCGCGGATTCACCCGATCTCCAGGATCTGGGTCACCTCGAACCTGCACGAGGGTCAGTTCACCGCCGCCTGCGGGGTGACCGTCTACCGCGGCGGCCTGCTGGGGAAGGAGTTTGCGGGCAATGTCTTCACGTGTGACCCGACGGGCAACCTGGTGCACCGCGAGGTCTTGAGTCCTCGGGGTGCGAGCCTGCAGGGAAAACCCGGTCGGCCGCGGGTCGAATTCCTGGCCTCACGGGACGAGTGGTTCCGACCGGTCAACATGGAAGTGGGCCCCGGCGGTGCACTTTATGTCGTCGACATGTACCGTGCGGTCGTCGAGCATCCTCAATGGGTGCCGGAGGAGTTGAAGGAGCGGCCGGACAATTACGCCGGAAACGACCGGGGTCGGATCTACCGGATCGTGCCGGTTGACCACACCTCCGGCGACCGAAACGACGTGGCGCCGGGGTTGGGCCTGCTGAGTTCCACACAGCTCGTCGAGCAGCTCAGTTCCGAAAACGGCTGGAGGCGTGACACGGCTGCCCGGTTGATTTACCAACGGCAGGACCAGGCGGCGGTTGAGTCGCTCGAGCGGTTGGCGGTCGACGAGCAGGCGGTGATCGGCCGGATCCATGCCCTGTGGGCACTGAGGGGCCTGGATGCGTTGTCTGCTCGTGTGATCGCTGAGGCGCTTTCGGCCGGGGATGATCGCGTGGTGATTCATGCCTTGCGGCTGGCAGAGCCGCACCTGGGGACCCATCCGCAGATGTTGGCTCGGGTGGGCTCGAAACGGCTCGAGGCCCAGGCGTTGCGGTACCAGTGGCTGCTGAGTCAGTCGCGGCATCCGGGGTGGACCAAGTCGGCCACTTCGGGAGCCTTGGCCAGGCGGGCGGTGGCCGCTTGGGTGGCGCGTCCCTGCGACCGCTGGACGCGGCGTGCCCTGGTTGCCGGCTGTGGTCGCCACGGCCTGGTGCTGCTTGATGCGGTATTGGAGGGCTGGTCGGGTCGGCGATCGGTTCGGTTCGAGGAAGTGCGTGAGGTGGTGGCGATGGTTTCGGAGTTGATCGGCAGCGGTGCAGATGCTCGTGAAGTCAGCGGTGCGCTGGAGTTGCTTGATCCCGGTCAACCGATCGCGGTGGGTCGCGAGTGGTCTGGAGTCCAGCTGGCGGGTTTGGCTGGCCTGAACACCGGCCTGCGGCGTGGCGGTCGATCTCTGGGCAACCCGCCGGGTGGATTCGAGGCAGAGCGTCTGGCGGCGCTGTGGCGGAGGCTGGTGAAGTGGGCCCAGGAGCCACCGCTGGCCTCGCAGGCTGGGGTGGCGACCCGCCTGCTGCAATCCGGGCCCCGGGCGGTGGTGGTGCCGGCGCTCTTGAGCCAGTTGACTCGAGGTGATCTGGATGCATTGCGATCGTTGTCGGCTTTCGAGAGTGAGGAGATTGGCCCCAGCGTGCTGGCGAGGTATGCGGAGCTGAGCGCCACGGGCCGGCGGGCCGCACTGGATGTCCTGATCGCCAGGCCATCACGGGCGGTGCTGTTGATCGAAGCGATTGGCCGCGGAGCGGTTGCTCGAGCCGACCTGGATCCCGGTCGAGTTGAGAAGCTGCTGCGCCACGCCGACGCGGGCGTGCGTCGGCGAGCCAAGGTGGTGTTGGCGGCACTGGTCCCCGAGGCGCGACGCAAGGTGCTCAAGCAGTACCAGGCGGCCCTGGCTGCGACGGGGGATCCGCGGCGAGGGCGGGAGGTCTTCCGCAAGAACTGCACAGCGTGTCATCGAGTCGACGGTCTCGGAGTCGACGTGGCACCGGACATCTCCGATACGCGGCGATGGACGCGGCAGCAACTGATGCTCTCGATTCTCGATCCGAACCGGGCTGTCGACAGCAATTATTTTTCGTACAGCCTGGTCACCAATTCGGGGAAGGTTCACACCGGGTTGGTGGCGTCCGAGACTCCCAGTGCGGTGTTATTGCGGCAGCCCGAGGGCAAGAGCGTACGGGTGTTGCGTGGGGACATCGAGATCTTGAAGTCCAACGGCATATCGTTGATGCCCGAGGGCCTGGAGAAGAACGTCACGCTCGCTGGGATGTCGGACCTGTTGAGTTTCCTGAAGAACTGGCGGTACCTGGACGGTCGGGTTCCGGTGAAGTTGCCGGGCCGAACGGGGAAGTGACCGGTCGCTGAGGGCTGCCGGCCGGTCCGGAAACGCAGCGTGCCAGGCCGACGCGAGGTCGACCTGGCACGAGGGCCGGGTTTTCGGGATGCGGCAGAGTGGTTACTGCCGGGGTACGACCGGGTTGAAGTTGGCCTGCCCGCGTTTCCCGAACGGCTCGATGTTGGTGCCGGAACCGTCCGGGTTGACTCGGATCAGGTTGGCGAAGCGGGCAAAGTTGCCGGCATCGCGAGCCCGCTGTCCCTGGGTGGCTCCGCTGCCGAGCATGTCGGAGAACCCGACCACACCGACGGGGTTCCAGTCGCCGTCGGCATCGAGGAAGTTCGAGGACTGGTACTCGGCGAAGGAGCTGACGATGTTCTGCCACTGGCGGAACCCGTTGTTGCTCTTGGAGCCGGTCACCGGCTTGGAACTCTCCTGGACCTTCTCGATCTCGAGGATCGGGTTGCCCTGGGCGTCGGTGAGGATGGTGCCGCCGGCGGGGGTCCGCTTGCGACGGGTGCGTTCGGCGAGCGAGTCGCCGGCGACGCTGCTGTCGTAGAAGTCGCCGTCGTGTTCGATCTGCGGGACCCCGTCCGCGTCGAGCCTCAAAAAGGCCTCGCCGACGTACTGGTTCCAGTGGTCGTCGAGACCGCCGAACACGGTTTGGCGGTTGTCAAAAAAGGCCCGGTCTCGATCGGTGGCTCCGGCAACCGGGTTGCGGGTGTCGAACTCGAGAGGCAGCTCGTTGTCCTGGGTCCACATCAGCGGGATCGGCCTGGTCAGGTCGCCGCCGAAGAAGACATCGTCGCCGTTGCGGTCGACGAGATTGCGGTTGGCGATGTCATAGAGCCGGTCGAGGTGATAGTGAGAATCGGAATTCGAGAGCCCCGCTTCGCGGAAGCGGCGGTCGGCCTGCAGGCCAAGGGGGATCCGCGGGAAGTCGTTCAGCGGGGCGAGAGAGGGGATCAGGCCGTCGCCGGCGGCGTAGAGCTGATTGAAGTCGTAGAAGCGACCGTTGTAGAGGATGTCCTGGCCAATGTCGGTTGGGTTGTTGGGGTCGCGGCCGCCGAGAGCCATCTGGATCGCCTCGAACGTCGCCAGCACGTTCTCGTAAAGCGTCGGGTCGGCCTGGGTTTCGAAACGCAGCACGCGGTAGATCAAGGCGTCCTCGAGATCGATCGGGACGGGATCGTCGTTGGGATCCAACTCGATCTCCTGGTCTTCGTAGTCGTCGTCCCAGGTGATGTCGTAGACGCGGCGGACGTAGCCTTCGTCGAGTGTGCCGTCGGGGAGTTGCTCGGCGATGAAGAGCCAGTCGCCCTTCTTGAGGTGCGAGCGGAAGGCCACGTGGGGCGGAGACGGCGGAGACGGCGGTCCGTCATCGGTATCCACCTGCTCGATGATCCAGTCGTCCTCGTCGATTTCGCCCCAACCGGAAATCGGATTGGTCGACAGGATGGCGACTTGGGTCATCTTCGTGATCTTGCCGTAGACCTCGTTCCAGAACGGGTCGCTGCCAGCCAGGATCTGCAGACGATTGGACTTGAGGTAAGCAATCGCGAGATTGATCTGTTGCTGGGCGATGCGGTGAGCAATCAGCACGTCGTTAGCCCGCTCGGGAAGCGCCGTGAAATTGCCCTGCGGGGCCAGGTAGTCGTCGAACAGGATCGCGTTGCGGTACTTGCCCGGCACCAGCAACAGCGGATCCTGCGAAAAGCGCGATTGCCCTCGAATCTGGCCGATCAGCGGTTGAGGCTCGGCCAGTTCCAGGCCGAATACCAAGCCAGCCACGATTGCGAAGCGAAGAAGTTTCATGTCAATTGCCTGCTGTTGTCGACGAGACTCGGAACGCCTGCTCCCTGGCATCCAACTCCCTGTAGGGCCCCCATCTTATCTATGGTGCCGACCTTGCGTCAAAGGCAATTCCGGACCTTTGGGCCGGAGAGTTTTCAGAGGGATTCTGCAGACGACAGAACCGAACCAGGCGGCGCATCCGGTGCTAGAGAATCAGCATCGCGTCACCGTAACTGTAAAAGCGATACCGCCTTGCGATGGCCTCGGCGTAGGCGCTCTTGGCCAGATCGATGCCACAGACAGTACAAACCAGTACGAACAGGGTAGAGCGAGGAAGGTGAAAGTTGGTCAGCAGTGCATCAAACGAGCGGAAGGTGTGTCCGGGTCGTATGAACAGATCGGTGTGTCCCTGGAAGGGTTCGATCGAGCCATTTGCGGCGGCGGTTTCGAGAGTTCGGACGACGGTTGTCCCGACAGCCACGACACGATGTCCCGAGCGACGGACGTTTTCGAGTGCCTTTGAGGTTGCCTGGGTGACCTGGCACCATTCGGAGTGCATGAGGTGCTCGTCGAGTTGTTCGGCGGCGATGGGCCGAAACGTACTGAGGCCGACGTGCAGTGTGATGTGCTGGAGTCCGAGTCCGGAGCGGTCGCAGGCGTCGAGCAGGTCGGTGGAGAGGTGCAGACCGGCGGTGGGTGCGGCGACGGCACCGGGGTGTCGGGCAAACACGGTCTGGTATCTCTGTCGGTCTTCTTCGGTGGCGACCTGCCGTTGGATGTAGGGTGGCAGGGGCACGGTGCCAAATTGCTTAAGGACCTCAAGGGTGTCCCCGGCCGGATCCAATTCCGCGAGCCAGACTCCGCCGGAGCCCTGTTCCAGCAGCAGCAGTTCCTGGGCGACGGAGGATGTGTTCGACTCATGCACCGCGGTCAACGCGATTCTCTCGCCGGGTTTCAGTTGCCCCCGGGTCTGCCCGATGATCCGCCACGTCCCGGAGGGGTGCGTGTCGAGGTAGAGACCCTCCCAGGCTCCCCCGGTCGCGACGCGATGTCCGAGCAGTCGAGCCGGCAGCACGCGGGTGTCATTGACGACCAGGCAGTCGCCGGGATCGAGTAGCGAGGGGAGTTCCTCGATCCTCCGCGAATCGATTCGAGAGCGCCGTCGATCCACGACTAGCAGTCTCGAGTCCTCCCGCCGCGGCAGCGGTTTCCGAGCAATCAGTTCATCGGGCAACTGGTAGTCGAAGTCCGAGAGTTGACCGGGCGACTCGGGTTTACTCATCACGCGTCAGCCGATAAAAACTCGTCGCTGTTCCCCAGCGTGGGCACGATTGAGGCGTATTACAGGAGTCGGTCGCTCGTGGCAACTCCAAGCCGGGGCATGGTTGGCGAAGAGTCCGGGGAGTTTGTGAAACGGTAACGGTAACGGTAACGGTAACGGTAACGGTAACGATGGCGCCGATCCGATTGGCCTGTTGCATCACCGAGCTCGATCCCGGCGGCGCCGAACGGATGTTCGTCGAGTTGGTCTGCGGTCTCGATCGAGCTCGCTGGGATCCGACGGTGATTTCCCTGGGAGGCGAGTCCGAGCTCCTGGTTTCGAGGCTGCGGGACTCCGGGGTCGAGGTCCGCTGTCTTGCGGTGAAGCGGCGTTGGGACCTCTCGGCCGTCGGTCGGCTGGCTCGCGAGTTGAGAAGCCTGTCTCCGGATCTCCTGCAGACGTGGTTGTTTCACGCCAACGTGGCCGGTTGCCTGGCGGCGGGTCGGGTGGGGCTGGAGACGGTACTGACGGGAATCCGGGTTGCCGAGCGGCGTGGTCGGTGGCGTTTGTGGCTCGAGCGATTCTGTACGCGCCGTGCCCGGCGTCACGTCTGCGTCAGCGATGATGTGGCCGAGTTCTCACGCGATCAGACCGGCCTGGACCCCTCGAAGCTGGTCGTGATTGCCAACGGGGTCGACGTGGCGGGGCTGGCTGACGCAGAACCGATCGACTTGTCGCAGGAGGGGGTTGCAGCGGGAGTTCCGCTGTTGGCATGGATCGGTCGGCTCGAATCTCAGAAAGACCCGCTCGCCGCAGTCGAGGCGATGGCGCAATTGCAGGCGACTCACCCCGAGTGTCACCTGGTGCTGGCCGGAGAGGGGCGATTGCGGGGTGAGCTCGAGGCGCGGATCGCCGCGCTGGGGCTCTCGCAGCGGGTCCACCTGTTGGGGCAGGTCTCGGAGATTCCCTCGCTGCTGGCTCGCAGTTGCGGCCTGGTGTTGACATCGGGTTGGGAAGGGATGCCCAACGTGGTGCTCGAGGCGATGGCCGCCGGACGACCGGTGGTGGCCCGGGTTGTCGAGGGCGTGAGCGAGCTGGTCGAGGATAGTGTGACCGGTTGGCTGGTTGCCGACGATCAGATCTCGAGCCTGGCCGCGGCTCTCGAGAGGTTACTCGACGATCGGGTTCGTGCGGAGGAGATGGGTGTGCGGGGTCGGTTGAAAGTGGCCGGGGAGTACTCGATTGAAGCGATGGTGGCGGGCTACGAGGCTCTGTGGGAACGGGAGCTTGCTGAAATGGGGGGGTGATCGGTCCGGGTGGGGCGTGGGAGGGTGATTTCGGTATCGCGGTCTGAAAGCCGCCTTCGCGCCGAAAGTGCAAAGAACTACAAACCGGCCGTGTAGAAGCTGGAATCTTCGGTTCATGAATGAGCCCTCCCGTGCAGACGACCTCCCTCGCTCGTGTCACGTTGCGGTCCTGGTGGCCGAGGTGCTTGAGTGGCTGGAGTTGCGGGCCGGGGGAACCGTGGTCGACGGGACGGTGGGCGGAGGAGGCCATGCGGCGAGGATCCTCGAGGAGTTGGGTCCTGCGGGGCGACTCTTCGGCCTGGATCGCGACGCCAGGATGCTCGAACGGGCCGCGATGGTACTGGAGCACCCCGGCTGCAGCCTGCATCAGGCCAGCTACTGCGAACTCGATGAGGTGCTGTTGGGGGCGGGTCAGTCCCCCGGGTCGATCGACGCCATCCTGCTGGACCTGGGACTCTCATCGGACCAGCTACAAGACTCGAGCCGCGGCTTCGGATTCGCCCACGACGGGCCACTGGACCTGCGATTTGATGTCTCGAGTGGGCGGCCGGCGTGGGAGTGGTTGGCGGGGATCGAGGAGGGCGAGTTGGAACAGTGCCTGCGGCTCTGGGGCGAAGAGAGCGAGAGCCGCAGGATTGCCGCGGACCTGGTCCGGCGGCGTCGCAAGTCACCGGTTCGGACAGGACGCGACCTTGCTGAGGCAGTGGAGGCGGCGGTGGGTGGGCGTCGAGGTCGGCGGCATCCGGCAACCCGCGTCTTCCAGGCTCTGCGGATCGCCGTCAACGATGAGTTGGTTCACCTGGAACGCGCCCTGGCTGACGCGTTGCCCAGGAACCTGGCATCCGGCGGTCGATTGGCTGTCATTTCGTTTCACTCCCTGGAAGACAGAATCGTCAAGCGAGCGTTCAGGAACCAAGACACATGGATGGCATTGACTGGCAAACCGATTCGGCCGACGCCTCGCGAAGAACGGGTGAATCCCCGCAGCCGATCGGCTCGGCTGCGTGTGGCGACGAGGGTGTAATCGACGGAACAGTGGGACTGTTGGATCATGCGGATCATGACGCGGTCTTGGTTGACCAGTGGGACAAGTCCGGGCAAGAAGTAGGAATCACGCACATGCTGAAAGACATTTTTGGAGCGAGGGTGGTTCAACTGGGGATACTGGGGATCGTCGTGGCGGTGATCGCCGGTGTCTGGTGGCAGAGAGAGGATTCTTCCGAGCCCGCCGACACGTCGATCTCGGGCGGGGCGGGTTCCGAGCCGGGGACGGTGGCGGTTTCCGACGGGACCAGCATCGAGGCGGGGACATACGCAGGTCCGGATTCCGAGCCGGGAGTCGAGGGGTTCGGCTCGAGGGCGTCTGCTCGGCCTTCACTGGATGGTGGCGGTCCGGAAATCGGGACTGCCAGGTTGGGGGGCGCGGGCAACGAGCTCCGATCGATTCCACAGAGCGAGCCGGCCCCTCTTCTGGCCGAACCTCCCTCGTTCGACGCGGCGGCTCCGATTGCCCGGACACCGTCTCGGCCAATCGAAGCGGGTAGGTTGCCCGATCTTGGGGTGACGGGCTCGACAAGTCGGCATCCGCTGCTGGGAGCCGGAGGTGCCGGGTTCAATTCACCTCCACCGACAGCGGCCACAGGTTCTGAGCCCCCGCTGGAGTTGTCTGCTCCAACGGCCGTGTCCTCGTCGCCATCGATCCCGGCCCCAGGTGCGACGATTGGCCTGCAGGGGTCCGAGCGAGGCTGGGAGTACTCCAAGAGCCGCAAGGTCACCGGTGGCGATTCGGGGGCCGCCTTCGGCCCGCGGACGCTGGAGCCCTCGGGGCGGGCTCAACCGATCGCCTCGGAATCCGCTGCGTCGCGGCCGTTGGGGTCGCGAGCCGCGGCGTTGACCGGCCCGCTCCAGCGGGAGCACTCGATTCAGAGCGGAGACAGCTACTGGACGATTTCGAGGCAGTACTACGGGACGGCCCGGTACTTCCAGGCACTCTCGCTCTTCAACCGCACACGGATTCCCGACCCGCAGCGGATGCGTCCGGGCATGAAGGTCGCGGTGCCTTCACGAGAGCTGCTGGAATCACGTTATGCGGCATTGCTGCCCAAGTTGGCGGCTGCGGCCGGGGCGACTCGGACAGTCGGCTTCCAGATCGACGCCAACGGGCACCCGGTCTACACGGTGGGTGCCGACGACACCTTGACCGGAATCGCCCGGACTCACCTGGGACGCACGTCGCGGTGGATCCAGATCTACCGGATGAACCGGGATCAACTGCCCGGTCCCCACAAGTTGAAGCCGGGGACGGTCTTGCGGTTGCCTGCTGACGCGGCGCGTCGGCAGGCTGAATTGAAGTAGGTCGTCTGGACGAATGAGACGGCGGGCGGGTGTCGGTTGAGTCCGAGACCCGGGCCCGGATCGGGATCTGAGCGATGATCGACCGTTTGCCGGGTGCCGTGGGGCTGGTGCTGCTGCTCTGGCTTTCACGCGGGTTGAGGTCGGCATAGAATACGCCAATCATGGCCGCGCCCCCTCCCTCTCCGGCTGCACGCTCGACTGTCGCGGTTGAGTTGCTCGAGCGTT
>CAUZEQ010000011.1:0-32385 GCA_963578885.1 Planctomycetota bacterium | reverse complement strand
CCTGACCCCTTTTCAACCAGCACTCGTTGCAACTCGAAGAAGGGGTCAGGCCCCGCCTGTGAAACGCAACAGGTGGAGCAAACCCCGTTGTGGGCGGCGTCTGACCCCAGGGTCCGAGTTATTCAACAGGCTGCTAGTCGCGGCCGTACCAATTCGCCTGCTCACATCTGGTCGCAGGTGCCGATGCCCAACAGGTCCAGGCCCTGCTCGAAGACCCGTGCCGAGAGGTCGCACAAGGCCAACCGGCTCGCACGCCGCGCCGGATCCTCCTCCTTCAGCACCGGGCAACTGTTGTAGAACGTCGAGAAGACGTTGGCGGTTTCGAACAGGTAGCCGGTCAAGACGTTGGGTCGCCTCTCGGCAACCGTGATGTCGATCGCGTCGGCGAACCGGTTGAGCGCCATCGCCAGGCCCCGCTCGGCCTGGTCCTCGAGCACGATCGCCGGAGCCTCGGACCTCAAGACCTCACGATCCACTCCCCCACGACGAAAGATCCCCAGGATGCGGGCACAGGCGTATTGCATGTACGTGGCCGAATCACCGTGGGTCGCCAGCATCTTGTCCCAGCTGAACTGGTAGTCGCTCTCGCGGTTGTGATGCAGGTCGGCGTACTTGATTCCTCCCAGCCCGACCGTTTCGGCCACCGCCGCCCGAGTCGCCTCGTCCAACTCGGGACCCTCGGGCTTCGCGTCGTCATTCTCGTCGACGATCCGCCGTGCCCGGGATACCGCCTCGTCCAACAGGCTCTCGAGGCCCACCGTGTCACCGGTGCGGGTCTGGAACGGTCGGCGGTCCTCGCCCAGGACCGTGCCGAAGCTGACATGCCCGAACTCGGTGTCGGTGTAACCCCACAGCCGGGCCGTTTCGAACAGCAGCCGGAAGTGCTCGCTTTGACGGGCATCGACGACGTAGAGCATCGTGTCGGCCTCGAGCTGCGTGGCCCGGTACCTGATCGTCGCCAGGTCGGTCGTGGCGTAGGTGAACGCACCGTCGGACTTGCGGACGATGAACGGAGCATCGTTGCCCTCGATGAAGACGCACACCGCACCCTCGCTCGTCGATGCCAGGCCCCGCTCCTCAAGGCTCTTGACCACCTCGCCGAGCATCGGTTGGTAGTGGCTTTCGCCCAGGGTGAGATCAAAGTGGATCCCCAGCCGACGATAGACACTCTCCATCACCTCGAGGCACGCCGGCAGAAACTCGTCCCACAACGCGCGGTTTTCGGCATCACCGGCGTGCAGCCGAGCCGTCTCGGACCTCGACTCGGATGCGATGTCCGGATGAGCCGCCGCCAGGTCGGCCAGTTCCGCATCCGCCTCGATCGAAGAGACCTCCCGCTCATCCGCGGAAATCGACTCGCTCAACCCCGCCACCTCCGACCGCAACTTCTTCGCCTCGCCCTGCTTCGACTCATCACCGGGCTCCAGCGACGCCTCAACAGCCTCCAACGCGCCGCGAAGCTCCTCGAGACGCTCACGAGAAGAGGGCAATGCCGCGAGTCGGTCGTGGTAGGCGGCAATCCGGTTGACCAGGCGGTACAGCCTCGAGAGTTCCGCAACGGGGTCTTTGGCGTAGGCGTCGGCGTCGAGGAAGTTGCGGTAGCCCTGGATGATCATCCCGAACTGCGTGCCCCAGTCGCCGACGTGGTTGTCGCAGGTGACCCGTTGACCCTGGAATCGAAACACCCGTGCCAGGGCATCTCCGATCACCGTGCTCCGCAGGTGGCCCACGTGCATCGGCTTGGCCACGTTGGGGCTCGAGAAGTCGATGACGACGTGCCGCGGAGACTCCGCGGCGCGGTGCCCCAGTCGAGGATCACTCAGCATCGCGTCGGTCTCGTTCGCGAGCCAATCGTCCCGGATCCTCAGGTTGATGAACCCCGGTCCGGCGATCTCGGGAGCGTCACAGATCGGATCAAGATCGAGTGCCTCGACCAGCGACGTGGCGATCTCTCGAGGGTTTCGGCCGGTGCGCTTGCCCAGGGGCATCGCGCAGTTGGCCTGGAAGTCGCCGAACTTCCCGTCCTGGGCCGGACGAACCATCGAGGTGTACTCGGAAGGATCGTCGCAGAGACCCTCGAGTGCCCGGTGAAAACGGCGTCGGAGTTCGGCGAGCAGGTTCATGCCGGGTCGGAGGGTTTGTCGTCGGTGGGCGGGGAATCGGGCGGGGAATCGGGCGGGGAATCGGGCGGGGTGGTGGCACTCTGCCAGTCGACCCGTGGTGCGTCGGCCCAGAGATGATCGAGGTCGTAGAGTGCTCGGGCATCGGTATCCTGGAGATGGACCACAACGTCGCCGAAGTCGATCAGCGTCCAGCTCGAATTGTTGTCGTAGCCCTCGATCCCCAGCCGCTGGTCACCGACCTCTTTGAACACCCGGCTGATCTCATCGGCGACCGCGCTCATCTGGCGTCCGCTGGTCCCTGTGGCGACGACGAAGTAGTCGACGATGGGTGTGATATTGGTGAGATCGAGCACGACGACATCGCGGCTGCGGTAGTCCTCGGCAATCCGCGCGGCCATGCAGGCCCGCTCCGTCGCACAAACGCGAGTCGTCTGGGTTGTGGCGTCCATGCCGTCTGCGGTGGTGCTGGTCACGTCGTCCGCCACGGCCCGGCCTAGAACAAGTCCCAAGCGAACTTGACGATCAGTCCGGCGAAGACGACCGACACCATGCTCATCAACTTGATCAGGATGTTCAGGCTGGGTCCGCTGGTGTCCTTGAACGGGTCACCCACGGTATCGCCGACGATTCCGGCCTTGTGAGCATCCGAGCCCTTGCCGCCGAGGTTGCCTGCCTCGATGTACTTCTTCGCGTTGTCCCACGCACCACCCGCGTTGGCCATGAAGATGGCGACGGCGAAGCCGGAGGTGAGTCCTCCGGCGAGCATGCCCATCACGCCGCCGACTCCCAGCACCAGCCCTACCGCAATCGGCACGGTCAGTCCCAATAGCGAGGGCAGCATCATCTCCTTCTGAGCCGCCTTGGTGCTGATCGAGACGCAGTTGGCGTAATCGGGCTTGGAAGTCCCGGCCAGGATCCCGGGATCCTCGGCAAATTGACGACGCACCTCCTGCACCATCCCGTCGGCCGCTCGGCCGACCGCCTTCATCGTCATCGCACAGAAGACAAACGCCAGCATCACGCCCATGAACATGCCGACCAACACGGCGGGGTTCATGATCGTTATGTCATAAAGCCTGATGAAGTCGGGGATCGTGGCGGTTTCGTTGTTGACCAGCAGACCCGACGCGGCCGAGGCCGAAATATTGACACCGATCACCGGCTCACCGCTATCGACGTCTCGGACTGCCTTGGCCAGGTTTTTGCTCTCCACCGAACGGCCCTTGGGCATCACCAGGTAGGTCTCGACCTTCCCATTGTGTTTCACCGCCACGGCGCGCTTGTTCAGCTTCACCACCTCTCCATCGGCGACTTCAGCAACCTCGGCTTTGCCAAATCGCTCGTAGCCCACCCGCACCTCCTCGACATAAGCGGCCATCAGGGCCAGGGCGGTCAGGGCGGCCGAGCCGATGGCAAAACCCTTACCGGTGGCTGCGGTGGTGTTGCCCAAGCTGTCCAGGGCATCGGTCCGCTCGCGGACAACCGGATCCAGCCCCGCCATCTGAGCGTTGCCACCGGCATTGTCGGCGATCGGGCCGTAGGCGTCGGTGGCCAGGGTCAGGCCCAGCGTGCTGAGCATTCCGACAGCTCCCAGCGCGACTCCGTACAGGCCCAATGCAAACTTGTCGGCGTCCCCGAAGGCCCCGCCTGTGCTGAATCCAAACGCCAGCAGGATCGCCGAGGCAATCACCACGATCGGAACCCAGACGCTGTAGAGTCCCTCGGCGACCCCCGCGATGATCAGCGTCGCCGGACCACTCTCGGCCTGCTTCGCGATCCCCTGGGTCGGAGCGTACTCGTCGCTGGTGCAATACTCGGTCCACCACCCGATCAACCAGCCGGCCAGCAGGCCGACTGCGACGGAAACAAACAGGCCGATATTCTCCATGCCCAGCAACAGCAGCACCAGCACCAGCGCAGCACCGGCCACGGCCAGGCTGCTGTAGTTGATCCCCTTACCCAGGGCCTTCAACAGGTTTTTCTGGCTGGTGTCTTCGTCGGTCTTGACCAGGTAGACGCCCCAGATCGACAGCCCGATCCCCGCCGCCGCCAACATCATTGGCAGCATCAGGGCCCTGAGTTGAAGGTCGATGTTGCCGGCAAACGCGGCCACGCCCAGGGCCGCACTGGCCAGGATCGAACCGCAGTAGGATTCGTACAGGTCGGCGCCCATGCCGGCCACGTCGCCCACGTTGTCGCCCACGTTGTCTGCGATCGTCGCCGGGTTCCGCTTGTCATCCTCGGGAATCCCCGCCTCGACCTTGCCCACCAGGTCGGCACCCACATCGGCCGCCTTGGTGAAGATGCCGCCGCCGACCCGGGCAAACAGCGCCTGGGCACTGGCACCCATGCCGAAGCAGAGCATCGTTACGGTGATCTCGGCCAAGGACATTTCGAAGCCGAGCAGGCCCTGCAGGTACCACAGCGCACCAAACCACAGGCAGATGTCCAATAGCCCCAGGCCGACCACGGTCAGGCCCATCACCGCTCCACTGCGGAAGGCGATCTGGAGCCCTTCATTGAGCGAATTTCGGGCACCCTGGGTGGTCCGGGAACTGGCCCAGGTGGCCGTCTTCATGCCAAACCAGCCGGCCAGGCCGCTGAACGCGCCGCCGGTCAGAAAGGCCCAGGGGACCAGAGGATGCTGGGCGTCGGCCACCCATGACAGCAACATCAACACCAACCATGCAGCCGCGAAGAAGATGCCGACCACCTTGTACTGCCGCTTCAGATACGCATCGGCACCGTCGCGGACCGCCTGGGCGATCTCGACCATCTCCTCGTTGCCCTCGTCCTGCTCCATCATCCAGAGGTAGAACTTGCGAGCGAACCAGAGTGCGGTGATCGACCCGACCACCGACAGCAACCAGCAGATCGCCACCAGCCACTTCGTGTCTCTGCCGACAGAACTCGCTGACTCACCCGCGACGGACGAGTCGCCAGCACCGTCGGTTTCGCCGTCCGCGGCATCAGCCCCTTCGGCTTCGGTCCTGGTCGCCTCAGCCGGCTCGTTTGCGTCGCCTGGTGCGTCAGCAGCGAAACTGCTGCCCTGGGAAGACCAGAGGAAGGCCCCGACGGCTGCCAGGGTGAGAAATACCAGGGCTCGAGGAGCCCAGCCGATCGGCTTCGCAAGTTTCATCGCGCTTATCCACTTCCGCTTCGGTTCAGTCCCGGAAAGCGGCGAGTGTAGCGCGACGGCGGCGACGTGTCAACGTGCCTAGAGGCCACCGAAACGGCGGTTGAAATCGAACTGCAACGTCGGCACCTTGTCCTTGAGGTGCCGGTTCCACAGACCGCTCAGCGGCAGGTCGTCGGCGGGAGGCCGCTCGAGCAACTCGTCGATCTTCTTGATCAGCAGCAGACCCCACAGAGCCTCCTCGACCGTCAGGTCCTCGCTGATCAGGTCCTCGTACCGGCCCAGCACGTCGTCGAGTCGACTCAAACCCTCGACCAGCAACGTGCGGGCCCGGGTCAGCTCGTTCTGCTTGAACAGCTCCTCACCCTCGTACAGCTTCTGATGGGCCTCGGCCGTCTGCGGTTCCGATTCCGAAAGTGTCCGCGTCCGCCAGTAGCGGTAATTGACAACGTTCTGGAAGCTGCGGACCATCCGCCGGACCTGGCCCACCTCGACACCCTGCGACCGGGCCAGACGGGAATAGTTAACTTCGCTGGGCAGTTCCATGTTGACGCTGAATCCCTCACCCGTGGCAAACAGCTCCTGGCCGTAGCCATCGATCCAGTCCCGCTGGGCGAGGGTCCATTCGTTGAGCACGAAGTCGCCGAAGTAGCCTTCGCGATTGAGCAACCCGTTGTTGTCCAACCGGCAGCGGTAGGGGTACTGGCGGAAGATGTGACGCATCATCAGGTGCTGCGGGAACCCTCGGCCCTCGAGATCGTTGGCCTCCTGGTAGTACTTGCGGGCGGCGAGGAAGTTGTCGAGCCGATCGGGGTTCAACTCGGGGTCGACTCCACCCCGGTACCTCGGATCGGGATCCCCCTTCTCGCTGGCGGGCAGGTTCTCGTACTGGCGGCCGTATGGGTTGAAGTACCTGCGGTAGACACGCCACTCGTCGGCAATCCCGATCTTCTGACCCAGGATCCGACCGATCTCGAAGTTCAACTCCGGCGAATACCGGTTGTACTCGGTCCCGTCGTTGATGAACTTCGCACCTTCCTTGATCCAGTAGTAGCGGTCCCGCACGTCGTCCCATTCGGCGGCGACGTTGTAGGCCAGGTTCCAACCGTGATACCTCCAGATCTGCAGGTAGTGAGGCTGCAGCATCGTGATCGACTCGGTGGTCGAGCGGACCTGGGCCCAGTTCTTTGTCTCCTGCTGCTTGAGGTAGTCCATCCACAACAGGTTCACCGCGACGCCACGCATGCCCAGCAGCACGAGATTCATGGCGGCACTGGTCGGGTCGACCCGGCCGAGGTTGTGTTCCGAGAGTCCCAGTGCCTGGCCCTGCGGCCGACGCAACTGGGCCAACACCCCGCCCTGGCTGTCTCGACTGGCGGGCCGGCCGAGAATGAAGATCGGGATCAACAGCAACAGGATGGCAACAAAGTAGACGAGCTTGCGTTGCCGTGATGTGAGTCGGCTCATTTGTGTTCGAGCTCCCGCAGCGAGAGGCTGTAATAGGCGATCACGAGGCAGGGAATCAGGTAGGCCAGGGCGATACCGATCGAAGGAGCCATCGCGTGGGACCAAGGGACATCAAAACCGTTGGCGATGTAGGTGTCCATCTGAAAACTGCGGAAATCCGGCACGATGTTCTCGACGATGTACAGGCCCTCGTTGAGGAAGCTGTCGATCGACTTGACGGCCGCATAGAACTTCGTATCAGGCAGGTCGTCGGTGAGGTTGATCTGGCGAATGATGCGGATGATCGACTCGATCGGACCGCCCCCCTCGACATCGCCCTTGACAATCTTCTCGAGAAACGCCTTGAACCCCTGCCCGACCAGCAGCATCACCAGGGTCAACAGCGAGGCGACGGGTCCCTTGAGGAAGCAGCTGGAGGTGACTCCGAGCACGACGATCATGGCCAGCATCAACCAGATCCCGCAGATGGCCTTGGCAAAACCGATCGCGAAACTGTTGCTGGGCAGCTGTACGAAGAGGTCGCGTTGGGCCATGCCCAGGTACTGGCCCGAATCGAGACAGGCGACCTCGACCCGAAGTTCCCGCTGGTCGTTGACCAGGTCCTTGAACAGGTCCAGCTCACGCCGCTCGCCGCTGTCCTGGTCGTAGAAGTCGACCCGTGAGCGGATCAGGGTGATGTTTTCTCCGAACTCGACGATGTTGAAACTCGGCAACGGCACCTTGAGTGTTTCGACCACCTGCACGGCCACGTCGGGGTCGTCGACCAGCACGTAGGCGTTGCCGCGGACCTCGACCTCGTGAGCCGCCACCTGGACCGGGTTGACCGGGACCGTCGCGCCGTCGATCGACGCCTCGTAACTCGACTCACCCGTCTTCCTCACCGCCGACACCGTCACGGCATTTCCGTCGGCATCGCGGAACACGTTGCGATTGACCCGGACCAGCGTGAACTGCACCAGCAGGGGCTGCTGGATGTCATCACCCTTGTGAGTCCGAAAGGCCTCGAAGCTGCTCTCCAGCCGCAACCCGTTCCCCCGGAGAATGCCCACCTCATCGATGTTCTCGAAGTCCCAGATCGCCCGCCACTGCGTGCCTCCGGCGATGTAGGTCCGGTATTCCCAGATGTCACCGGTGTTGACACCCAGCTCGGTCGGGCCGCCATCGCCGCCCTTGAAGCTGATCGTGCCCAGCACCGGTCGCTTGGCGACGAGGTGCCGCTTGAGTGCCTCCGCGCGAGCCCGCTCGGTCAGTTCGTACAGCGCCGGGTTGTCCTGTCTCAGGGCACTTCGGCTGGCCGCGGTCGTCACCTGTGTGGGGTCTTCGCCCGAGGTGACTCGGACCGTCACGCTGCCGTCGAGGTCGACGTACTCGACCAGAGTCTCCTCGCCATCCACCTCGAACGACTCGGAATACACCGTCAGGTTGTGAGCCACCTCGCGGTCGATCCAGACGTAGCCGGTCAGGCCCATCGCCACCACCAGGATGGTCATCAGCGACGCGAAGCCCAGCATCCGTCCGATCACGATCTCGGTCTTCCGAACCGGCTTGGTGACCACCGTGTGCAACGACCGGTTGCGAATGTCCTCGGGCAAGCCCCAGCAGGAAATCAGCAGCACCACCGGCAGCAGCAACCAGGTGATCGCCGTCAGCACGAAGCTGATGTAGTTCTTTACCTGCAGGTCCATCCGCTCGTTCGGATTGTCCATGAACCAGCTGCCGAACATGAACAGCAGGGCGAACATCCCGAAGACCACCAGCGCCTTGCGGCGAACCGCCTCGCGGAAGGTCAACTGCGCGATGGCAAAGACGCGTCGGGGCGAGAGCTGCAGCAGGTCCCTGAAGAACCGAGGGATCCAGCGGAGGACCAGCACCGGTCCGGTCTTCCCGTGTGTCAGCAGGCTCAGGCCACACGCCGCAATGATCACCAGGATCATGAAGGCGGAGACCGCCTTGGCCCAGTGCTGGATCGCGTCCAGGAACACAAAAGGTTCAGTTTCGATCGACATCGGCAACTCGCAGGAAATTCACCGTCGCAGAGAACGCCACCGCACACCGCATTACACCGCAGCACACCGCAGCACACCAGAATCACTCGGACTTGCCCGGCTCGGAAACGGGCTCGGAAACGGGCTCGGAAACCAACTCAGGCGCCACGACGTCCTCGGGCACAAACCGCCGCCCCGGCCGCTCGCGACTCTCCTCCACCGTCCGCAGGAAGAGCTCCTCGAGCGTGCTGGTGGGATGGTCGACACTCTCGACTGTGGCACCGCGACGCTCGAGCAACTCCGTGACCTCGACGATCAGACTGTCGTCGAGCTTCGAAGTCATCAGCTGGGTCCGTCCCTGCTCGGTCAGCAGGTCCTCGACCCGGCCCAGTTGTTTGAGTTCACCTTCGTAGAGGATCGCGATGCGGTCGCAGACGTCCTGCACGTCGGCCAGCAGGTGGCTGCACATCACGACCGTCTTGCCCTCGCTGCGCAACTTCAGGATCAGGTCCTTCATGTCGCGGGTTCCCAGGGGATCCAGGCCGGTGGTCGGTTCGTCCAACAGCACCAGGTCCGGGTCGTTGATCAACGCCTGGGCCAACCCGATCCGGCGGGTCATGCCCTTGGAGTATTCCTTGAGCTGGCGGTGCTTGGCGTGCGTGAGACCCACCATCTCGATGTAGTATTCCACCCGCTCGCGACGCACCGACTTGCTCATGTTGAACAGCCGGCCGTAGAAGTCGAGAGTTTCGACGGCGTTGAGGAACTTGTAGAGATAGGACTCTTCGGGCAGGTACCCGATCCGCTCGTTCTTCTCGACGTTGGTCGCCGTCTCGCCGAGGATCGTGATGTCGCCGCTCGAGGGAAACAGCAGGCCCAGCAGCAACTTCATCGTCGTCGTCTTGCCCGATCCGTTGGGACCCAGCAACCCGAACACCTCGCCCTTTTGAATGTCGAGCGTGAGTGAATTGAGGGCCTGGACCTTGGGGCGGCCCCAGAAGTCGCGGTAGATCTTCGAGAGATTGCGGATCTTGATCACCGGCTCGTCGGCCGGCTCGGCCGCGGCGACTGGCTCGGCCGCGGCGACTGGCTCGGCCGTCGCCTGGCTCGCATCCGGTTCCGGTTCCGGTTGAATCTCTTGACTGACAGCTTCGTTGGTGTCCATCGCAGGTGTCCGCGGTGGGAGGGAAATGATGCGTGGATGGTTGGAGATTCCCGCCACAAAGGAGGCACCGGCCCCCGCTGCGCGTACGCCGGAGGCGACGCGACCGTTGGAGAGATTCTCGCTGCGGTGGACCCGACCGGGCGGAACCGCCTTGAACTCTACGAGCCACTCCGAGGGCGTGCAAGACGCGCCCGGCGGTCTGTGACCACGTCGCCCGCGGGTCGTAGCAGTCACGACGATCGTGACGGTTGAGGACCGATTCCCGGCAGGGACTAGAACCTCGCCCGCCGCTGCGACAGGTAGCCGACCAGCGCGTGGTCGAACCGCATGCTGGTGTCCAGCCGAACGTAGTCGGCTCCCATCGAATTGCATTCCTTCTCGTAGCGCCCGCACAGAGCCTCAAGCGTCTCCAGGTAATCGGCTCGGATGCCCTCCGCATCGAGCACCAGCGACCGGCCGCTCTCGGGGTCCTTCAGATCGACCATCCCCCGAAACGGAAATGTCGTCTCGGCCTCGTCCAGCACGTGGAACACGATCACGTCGTGGCCGGCGTGACGCAGTTGCTGCAGCCCGCGAATCACCTCGTCGGGATCGGTCAACAGGTCGCTGAAGATCATCAACAGGCTGCGATGACGAATCATCGAGGCGATCCGAGCCAGGTTCGCACCGACCTCGGTCAAACCCTCGGGCTTCGCCCGTGCCAAAAGCGCCAGCACGTTGCCCAGCTGAGTCCGCTTGCTGCGGGCCGGCAGGCTGGCCCGGATCGACTCGTCAAAGGTGATCAGCCCCACCGGGTCCTGCTGGTGGATCATCAGGTACCCCAGCGCCGCGGCCAGGCAGATGCAGTAGTCGAACTTGGTCAACTCCTGGCGATACGTGTAGGCCATGCTCGCCGAGAGATCCATCACCAGGTACCCGGTGATATTGGTCTCCGCCTGGTACTCCTTGATGTAGAACCGATCGGTCTTGGCGTAGACCAGCCAGTCGATCAGCTTGGGGTCGTCTCCCTGGACGTAGCGGCGGTGTTCGCTGAATTCGACCGAGAACCCGCGAAACGGGCTGGCGTGCAATCCGCTCAGAAAACCCTCGACGATGAACTTCGCCCGCAGGTCCAGCCGAGCCACGTTGCGGACGACTTCCGGCTTCAGGTACTCTTCGATCGCAGGCATGAGTGCTGAGACCTGGTACCGGTGAGGAAACAAGGCGAATCGGGGTCGGAACCCCTCGGGGTCAGAACCCCGCGGGTCAATCGTACTTGCTGACGGTCGGTTCGGGGACTTCGGCGATCAGCCGGTTGACCACATCGTCGGTGCTCATTCCCTCGGCCTGTGCCTGGAAGTTGGTCGAGATGCGGTGTCGCAGCACGGGGATCGCGACGTCGCGGATGTCCTTCATTGAGACGCTCGGACGACCGGCCATCGCGGCCATGGCCTTGCCCCCTGCGAGCAGGAACTGGCCGGCGCGGGGACCGGCACCCCAGTCGATCAGCTCACGAACAAACTCCGGAGCACTCTCGTCATCGGGCCGGGTTGCCCGCACCAGTCGAGCCGCATAGTTGATCGTCAGCGGCCCCGCCTCGATCTGGTTGATCTGCTTCTGCAGGTAGACGATCGACTTGGCCGAGAGCACCTTGCGGGTCTCAGGCTCCTCGCCCGTACTGGTCACCGCCAGGATCTGTTCTTCCTCGGAGAGGGTCGGGTAGTCGACCCGCACGTTGAACATGAACCGGTCGAGCTGGGCCTCGGGCAGAGGATAGGTGCCTTCCTGTTCGATCGGGTTCTGGGTGGCGATCACGAAGAACGGATCCGGTAACGGGTAAGTCTCCTGCCCCACGGTCACCTCCCGCTCCTGCATCGCCTGCAGCAACGCGGCCTGGGTCTTGGGCGGAGTCCGGTTGATCTCGTCGGCCAGCAGCACGTTGGTGAAGACCGGTCCGTGCACGAAACGGAACTCGCGACGACCCGTGTCGGTCTCGTCGAGCACGTTGGTGCCGGTGATATCCGAGGGCATCAGGTCGGGAGTGAACTGGATCCGCTTGAAACGGACGTCCAGGATCCGGGCGATCGTGCTCACGATCAGGGTCTTGGCCAGGCCCGGTACCCCCACCAGCAGGCAATGGCCTCCGGTGAAGATCGCCGCCAGCATCTGGTCGATCACCGCGTCCTGGCCGATGATCACCTTGTGCAGTTCCTCCTTCATCACCTCCCGGTGACGACGAAACTTTTCGAGCAGATCGTCGAAATCACGTGGGTCGGGCATGGGGCGAATGAGAATCGGTGAGAGTCGAAACCGGGGCGGTCCGCGCGGAGGACCCGTGTTGACCGCGACGCGAGGGCGCCCGAAGATGGGAACGGCCAAGCCGAGCCATCATGGACAGCACCCCCGCGGGGAGTCAATCGAGGACATGTCGAGACTTGTGTCGATCCGCGTCGTACTGCTCATCGTCCTGTTCGCCGCGATCCCGGCACCGGGACACGCCGCGGACCTGACCGCCGAAACCGTGCTCCGCTCGATCGGGCGTGCCCAGAGATTCCTGCAGGGTCTTCAGAAGGCCGACGGCCGGTGGACGTCTCGGGTCCGCAGGCAAAACGACGTCGGAGTCACCAGCCTCGTGATGCTGGCACTGCTCAACTCGGGGATGACCATCCAGGACGAACCGATCAAGCGGGCCCTGGAATTCCTCAGAGGACCCGACGCAGAGCCGACGGAGACCTACGAGGTGTCATTGAAGATCAGCGCACTGGCCACCGCCAAGGACGGTCGGCGAGACCGAGGCCGGATCCAGACACTCGCCGATCAACTCCAGAAAGGACAGATCTCCGCAGGACCCGGCTCGGGACTGTGGAGCTACTCGTTCCGCGGACCCGGTGGTGGAGGCGATCGCAGCAACGGGCAGTTCGCGGTACTGGGCCTGAGGGATGCCGCCTACGCCGGAGCACTGGTCGACCGGCGGGTCTGGGAGAAAACGCGGAGGCACTGGTTGAGGTTCCAGAACGGGGACGGCGGGTGGTCCTACACCGGAGGCGGAGGTGCCCTGGGCAGCAGCGGCAGCATGACCGTCGCCGGCATCGCCACGCTGCAGATCACCAGCGCCATGCTCCGAGACGAAAAAGACCTCCTGCCCAACGGACAACCTCGCTGCTGCGAACCAATCACCGAGGACCAACAGCTCGATCGGGCACTCGCCTGGATGGGTCGCCACTTCGCCGTGGGCAGCAACCCCGGCGGACGCAGCTGGCTGTTCTACTACCTCTACGGAATGGAACGAGCCGGACGACTCTCGGGGCGACGCTTCTTCGGCAACCACGACTGGTACCGCGAAGGAGCCCTGTACCTCGTCAACGGGCAGAACCAGCGAGAAGGCAGCTGGAGATCGTCGGGGATCGAGAGCGATGAGCTGATCGCCTCGAGCTTCGCGCTGCTGTTCCTCTCCAAGGGACTCTCACCCGTCCTGATCAACAAGCTGCAGTTCGGCAGCAACGCCGACTGGAACCAGCACCGCGACGACGCCAGAAACCTCGTCGAACACATCACCACGCTGCCCAAGTGGCCCAAGCTGATGACCTGGCAAGTCGTCGACATCAACCGGCTGAAGGGACCCACCGGAGTCCAGGACCTGCTGCAGGGATCGGTGCAGATGATCTCCGGACGAGATGTCCCGCAACTGAACAAGCAGCAGGTCGGCATGCTCCGCAAGTACCTCGACCAGGGAGGCTTCCTGTTCGCTGTGAACTGCTGCCAGGGAGCCGGTTTCCACGACGGCATGTTCGAACTCGTCAAGAAACTCTACCCCGCCGGAGACGCCCGGCTGAAACCGCTGCCGTCGGGTCACCCGGTCTACCGCAGCGAATACCTGTTCACCGACCCGGACAGCGTGAAGCTCTACGGAGTCGACTTCGGCTGCCGCACCGTGATCATCTTCACCCCCGAAGACCTCTCGTGCCTGTGGAACAAGTGGATGAAGCAGGACCCCGACGGACGGCCCGTCGAACTCAAGACGATGATCATTCGGGCGATGAAGATCGGAGTCAACGTGATCGCCTACGCCACCGGCCGAGAGCCTCCCAACAAGCTCGACCAGCAGCAACTCTCCGAGCAGGGTGGAGCCGAGGACCGCGTGGCTCGAGGACTGCTCAAGGTGCCCAAGCTGCGTCACACCGGAGGCTACAACGATGCGCCGCTGGCGGTCCGCAACCTGCTGCGGGCCGTCAACCGCAGCTTCCCACGTACCGCCTCCACCCGCACACTCGAACTCCCCGTCACCGACCCCGCCCTGTTCCGATACCCCGTCGTCTTCATGCACGGACGCAACCGCTACGATTTCTCAGCCCCAGAAATCAAGCAACTCAGGACCTACCTCGACAACGGCGGACTGCTCTTCGCAGACGCCATCTGCGGAGCCAAGCCGTTTGACAACAGCTTTCGACGCATGATCAGCCAACTCTACCCCGACGCAAAACTCGAACGCGTACCGGTCGATCACGAGTTGTTTCGCCTCGACCTGGGCTACGACATCCGCAAGGTCAAGCGCAGAGTGCTGCCGGCGGGCGGGGCGGGTGGAAAAGCGCTGGCGACGGAAGTCCGCGAGGGAGAACCGTTTCTCGAGGGCCTGAGAGTCGACGGACGATACGTCGTGATCTACAGCCGATACGACCTCAGCTGTGCACTCCAACGACAATCCTCGGTCGCCTGCGCCGGGTACATCACCCGCGATGCCTTCCGCATCGGCGTCAACGTGATCCTCTTCGCCATGATCCAGGACGCCAGCCACCGCAGACGATTCGAAGAGCTCAGCGGGTTCGCCACGCTCAGACGAAGACTGTTCGCCAGGAATCGCTGAGAGCCAGTCCCTGAGCTACTTGACCAGCCGAGGATCCAGCCACACGGCGTGGTCCCTCACGTCGGCACGGCGGCCATAGTCGACCACCAGCGTCAGCGTCCGAGCATCCCCGAGATCGACGGGGCCGGCCGCACGTGGCCGCTGGCCACCTCGAACCGGACCACTGCTCCAGACCGATCGCCCATCCAGCAGTACTCCGAACACCACGTCACCGCCACCGGTGGCCGTGTCATCGATCGCCACCGTCGCACAGAAAACGCGGTGGCGACCATCCAGGTCCCACGTCATCCGAGTGCGACTGGTCATCCCCAGTCCGTTGGCCGACCAGCGACCCCGAACCTCCAGCGGACCTCCGCCGATCGAACCGTCGACCACCGGATTCCGGACCGCTCCGAGAAACGGCGTATGCACCACCCGCGTCGGCTTGCGAGAAGTCAGCCGAAGCATCCCCGCGCCGAAATACTGCACGCTGCGAATCGCCGCCCTCGGGGCCTGGACACGAGCCGACTCGTCGGTGTTCGACCCGATCCCCGACAGAACCAGCCCGATCGATCCGTCCGCCCCTGGTGTCGGCCAACTCGAGGTCAACCGCGACCCGTCCGCAAAGGCGACTCGCACGTGACGGGTCCGCCGCCGGGCCACCACAGTCAACTCGGGATTCACCAGCAGCGCGGCCACCGACTTGCGAGCCACCCGGCGATCGCCCGCTTCGGTCGCCAACACCACCGCCAGGGCACCAAGACTCTTCAACTCGCCCACCAACCGGTCACCTCCCCGTAACCACACTTCGTCCCCCGAACGGCCCTTGCGATCACTCGCGAGACTGCGACGCAGCCGGCCCGGGACTCCGCTCCCCAGCACCACAGCCCTGACACGCTCCAGGGGGATCCGAAACTCGCCGGGCCGGGCCAGGCCGTCCCAGCGGGCGACCAAGTGCTCGAGATCGATGCTCTGCACCTTGCAGTTCAGGCGATCGCCTCCAACCAGCATCACCAGGTCGCCGACGGCCGCTCGGCGAAGAGCCGGCTCACGTTCGCCGACAAACCGATCCCATCTCACGATCCGCTGAGTCGGCAGGCGACGAGCGTCCAGGACCACCACCCCGCGGCCCAACTCGATCCGTCGACCCTCGATCGTCGCCCCATCGGTCAACTCGACCCGCACACGGACCCGTTCCCGAAATGGAAGCGTCTCCTCGCCCGGGACTTCGACCGCGCCGAGAAGCACTCCGGCGGCGATCATCCACGCCGTAACGCGGATCCGCTTTCCTTTTCCTCGTAAACCCCTCACCGAGTCACCGTTGGAAAATCGGCAGGTAGTTGTTGGGAGCCTGCAGGATCAACAGCGCCATCGCGGTGCCGTAGTGATCGCACGTCCTGTCGCGCCAGGCACCACCGGGCTGCTGCGTCCCGACCAGGTGATCGCGGATCAGAGGGTACCAGGCCGACCAGGTCTCGCCGCCGGCCTGGAAGGCGGCCTGGACGGCGTAGTAGTGCCCATACAGAAAATGGTCCGGCGTGCGATTCGAGTTTTCTGCCGTCGCGGCAAAGCGAGACAGAAAGGCCAACCCCCGCTCGATCTCCGGCCCGTCGTAGACCCCGGCACTGGACAGTGCCACCAGCCCGGCCGCGGTGACCGGAAACAGGCTCTCGCGACGAGCCGGCATGTAACGGAACCCGCCATCGGGGTTCTGGCAACGGCGTACGAAACCGGTGCACTTTTCGATCGTCTCTCGAGGGACACCGATCCCGGCATTCCGAGCGGCCCGCAACGCCATCACCTGGCAGACGGTCACCGAGAGATCTGCATACTCGGCTCCACGCGGCTCGTACCGCCAACCTCCTTCTTCGTTCTGAGCACGAACGATCAGCGCGACCGAGCGGGCCAGCACGTCCCGCAACCGGGCCCGCACCCGTGGCCGAGTCTCCATACCGTGGACCTCGGCCAGGAACAGCGTCGCAAAGCCGTGGCCGTACATCGGGCCGTGCGACACGTAGGGCTCGTTGATGATGTAGCCGCTGGGCCGAGCCGACTCGATCAGCATGTCGATCGTGCGACTGACCTGGCCGCCGTATCGCCCGCGGCCGGGCGTGTGTCCTCCGGCCAGCAAGGCCAGGCCCGAAAGCGACGTGACGGCCACGTTGTGTGAGAACTGCTTGCCGGTGCCAAAGGAACCGTCGGAATGCTGACGCGAGGCGAGGAAGGCCAGGCCCGAGTTGATCGCCCGGTCGGCCTCGGGAGTCACCATCCCACGCGTGACCGCGGCAGGTCGAGTCTTCGGTTGAGCCTGGGCCTGTGAGACCAGCGGCGGGAGACCTGCCAGGACCAGCAGCACGACGCTCAAACGGGCCCCTCGCCCCCCCAGATCGTTTACTCGGGTACGACCTGGGGCACGACCGGCGTCGGTGTCGGCCTGGGCACCAGGCCGGGCAGCGTCGGCAGCCAGAACGAGCGGGGACGGGTGCCGCCATGAGCGGCCCGCTGCTCCATCGCCCGACGTGCCTCGGTCCGCGGCTGGTTCATCCCCGGCGGACGTGGGCCCCCCACGGGACCCAGCTCGGCATTGGGAAACGGATCGTGGAACTCGAAACTGCGACGCTCGGCCTTGGGATGACGTGGCCTGGACTGAGGCATCCGGGTGTTCTGGTTGACCAGGCAACCGGGCAGAAACACGTAGACGGAAAGCAGCAGGCAATTCGTCCAGCAGATCACGCGTCGTCGCATCCCACCCTCCGACACCGACACCCTCGCTTTGGGCCGGTCGCGGGGGATTGTAGTGCCGTGGCCGATCAGGGCCTAGACGACTTGGACGCATCACGGAGCCTTCTTTGCCGACTGCTGCAGGCAGATCAGGTGAGAGGTCGTCCTCAGGAAAAACCGGCCCTAGGAAATCGCCGGCGACGCGAAAACACTCGCACCGATCGGGTTCCGCGACAGCTCCTCGTACCGGTCCCCTCCCCCTCGGATCACCAGCGTCACACCCGATTCGTTGACCCAGTAGATCCGGTCACCGGCGGCGACCGGTGAGGCGGTGAAGCCGCCGCCGAACCGCTTTTGCCACACCTGCTTGCCCGTCTCGGTGTCCAGGCACGTCGCGATCCCGCGGTCGGTCACCATGTAGTACCGCTTGCCGATGACGATCGCCGAGGGCACGAAGGGGGAACCTCGAGTGTTTTGCCACTCGACATGCGTCCCGGTCACGTCGCCGCTGCCACCGGGCCGGATCCGCATCGACGGACCGCTGGGGCCGCTGACCACGTACAGCCGACCGTCGATGAACAACGGCGTCGGGATGCACTCACGCCGCATATCACCCACCGTCCACAACGCCCGGCCCGTACCCGGATCGAAGGACTCGACCCGCTCAGATCCACAGACAACCAGCTCGTGGCGACCGTCGGAAAGGCGGATCAGTTGAGGTGAACTCCAGCTGAGCCAGCGGCCGGGACGGTCGACCTTCCAACGGTTGGAGCCCGTCTTGAGATCCAACGCAACCAGGTAGCTGTCGCCGTAGTGATCGACCTGCAGCAGCAGCGTGTCGCGGTACAGCACCGGCGAACTCGATGTCGCAAACCGGTTCTCGATCGCACCGTACTCGCCGGCAAGAGACCGGTGCCAGGCCAGTTGACCGGTGGCCGAATCGAGACAGAACACGTCGCCGGTTCCGAAGAAGGCCCAGACATGACGCCCGTCGGTCACCGGCGATGGACTCGCCATGCTGCTCTTGCTGCCGTGGTACCGCGTCGGAGCCGTCCCCCACAACCGCTGGTGCCAGCGGACCTGGCCGCCGTCGCGATCCAGGCAGATCACGTGCAGGTTCGCCAGGCTCTTGCCGTCCGAGGCGGTGACGTAGACCCGGTCGTCGAAGACGACCGGGTTGGAAATGCCGCTTCCCGGCAGAGCCGTCTTCCAGGCGACGTTCTTTTCGGCGGTCCACTTCAGAGGCACTCGCGTGTCACGACTGACACCGTTGCGGTTCGGGCCGCGCCAACCCGCCCAGTTCTCGGCAAGGACCTCGCCAGCACCGACCGTCAGCATGATCAGCACGATCAGCACCATCACCGCCAGCAGCCACTCTCGGTATCTGGTCCTGGTGTTGCTCATCGAATCACCCCCTCGGAGGCCGCCGCGTCCTTCTTGGGTAACGGCGTGGGCAACGGCGGCAGGCCGCTGGTCGCGCCCACTTGGCCGCCGTGCTGGTCACAAATCCTCAACTGCAACGACCAGTTGTTGGGCACCGCGGGGTTCTTGTGCTGAGGCCCCTGGCAGATCTTGACCAGCATCCGGTTGCGGCCCTTCTTCAAGGTCACGCTGGTGCGGAAGCGGTCCAGACGCGTGCCGTTGAGCCACTGGAGACGGCGGAGGACCTGTTTGCCGTTGAGCCAGATGGTCAGGTTGTCGTCGGCCCCGCAGCGGATCTGCACCGCCTGGGTCCGCGGCGAGATGACCTCGGTGTAGGCATACCCCACCGCCTCCTTCACCGCGGCGATCGACTGGTTCAGGTTCGATTGGCCAAACCGATCGCTCGAATGATGCCTGGACCACTTGATGCGACCCCCGCCCTTGCCGACATAGGTCGCCTTCAGGTCCACTCGTGTCTTGACCTGCTTCTCGGGAGGCAGAACCAGCTCGAAACCCGTGGTGCCGGGAGCATCGAAGGGGCCCAGCAGGTGCCAGTGGGTGATGAACCCCATCTGGTCCACCACGCTGACCTCCTGGCCGACCCCCTTCAACTTGTCTGCCGCGGTTCCCACCTGAGCGGGATTGCGGGCGGCACGAAACGCCTTGCGGTACTCGGCAATCGCCTCGGCGCTGCGACCCGCCTGCTTCGCCCGATCGCCACCAGAGAGTGCCGCGGTCACCGCGTCGTCGCGGAACTCGGGATCGTCGAGCAGACCGGGAACCAGGGACCTGGTGGTGCCCGGTTCGAGTCGTTCCATGAGATCCAGGACCAGCCGCCTGGCACGACCCACTCGCCTGGGATTGGTGATGTAGGTCTTGAGCAGCGAAACGGGGAACTCGGGAACCGGATCCCGAGCCAACTCGCGGCGGGTGATCGTCTCGTAGACACTCCGGTACCAGTTGGCCGCCACGATGTTGTCGGTGTCCATCGACTCGAGCAGTCGAGGCAGCAGCTCGAGAGAGCTGCGGGAAAGTCGCAGCGTGGCGGTGCGAGCCGCGGCGGATCCGCGACCACCAGGACCCACCTTCGACACCGTCGCGAGGTCGTCGCCGATCTCGTCGGCAGACAACACCCCGCAAAGGAACAGCCAGGCTGCCAGTCCGCCCAGCAGACTCAACCGGTTGACTCGCATTATCACAACTCACCTCGCTTGCTGCCGTGTAGTCAATGGCCTGATCCTAAACCGAGCCGCCCGCACAGGGAAACCCGCCGAGCGATGGCTTCCCTTTCCCCGCGACCACCGGTAGCATCGCTGCCGAATTGCCCCCCGCCAGCAAGCGAGCCGACTTCCATGGCGACTCCCCGCGTGTGCGTGCTGCGTGCCCCCGGCACCAACTGCGACGTGGAAACCGCATACGCGTTTTCATCGTGCGAGGCGGCTGCCGATCGCGTCCACCTGTTCCGGGTGCTCGAGGATCCGGCGCTGCTCGACAGGTACCAGGTGCTGTGCATCCCCGGAGGGTTCAGCTACGGAGACGACATCGGTGCGGGAGTGATCTTCTCGAGCCAGCTGCGAGGACAACTCTCAGAGACCATCGGCCGGTTCCTGGCCTGTGACAAGCTGGCCCTGGGCATCTGCAACGGGTTCCAGGTGCTGTTGAAGGCCGGAGTCCTTCCCGCGGGAGCGGCGGGATGGCCTCCGGATTCCGACGACAACCTCCCGCAGCAGGCACCGGATGCCACGCTGACCTGGAACAACAACGGCAGGTACACCGCCCGCTGGGTCCGGCTCAGAGTCGTCTCAACCGGCAACGTGTTCCTCAAGGGACTCGATCACTTCGAGCTGCCGATCGCTCACGCCGAGGGACGACTCGTGCCCCGCAACCACGACGTACTCGCCGACTGGTTCGCCAACGACCAGGTCGGACTCTGCTACCAGCAGCGACCCGACAGCGGCCAACCCGATCACGATTCCGATCTGCCGCCGACCGCAGATGACCCGCTGCTGCCTGAACCTCACAACCCCAACGGCTCGGCGGCCAACATCGCCGGACTGGGTGACCCTTCGGGTCGAGTGCTCGGGCTGATGCCTCACCCGGAACGCTTCCTGCACGCCACGCAACACCCGCGCTGGACCCGGCTGGGACTCACCGGAGACGGCGACGGCCTGAGGGTGTTCCGCAATGCGGTCGAGTACTTCGAGTAGGCCCGGGGACTGGCTCCAGAGCCCCGCCGGAGGCGGGGCGCGCCGGTGCCTGTCCCGAGATCAATCACCGGCGAATGGAGACGGGACAGGCACCTCCGCCCCGCCTCCGGCGGGGCTGCGGAGCCAGTCCCCCACACCCTCACCGATTTCTACAGCACCCCCGCCCCGAAATCAGGCGGTTCTCCCTCGCTCGAATCAAGCGAATCAACCGAATCAACCGAATCAACCGACTCGGCCGCCTCGGAATCCTGCCCGATGTGCGGCGCTGCAGGAGTCTCGGCTGCCGGCTCGATCCGGCCGGCGATCGCCGGGGACCCATCGGCCAGGGCCGCGTAACGGTCCTCGTCGTAGTCGTCGTAGGTGCAGATGTACCCCGGCTCGGTGGCCAGGATCTGCTCCTCTGCGTAGACCTCGATCACCCGGGTCTGGATCATCTCGCGGCACGACGAGTTGATCGGGTGAGCGATGTCGGCGTAGAGCTTGGCGCGGCCGTCGTCACCCTTGATGGCGCGGTCATCGCACAGCTCGGCACCGCACTGGTTGCAGTAGGTGCTGCGGAGATGGTTCTTCATGTTGCACTGCGGACACCGATCGGTGAGTTTCCGCGAGGGCATTGCCACGAAGGCACCCTTGGTCCCCAGGATGATCTTCAGGTCCCGGATGACGAAACACTGGTCGAAGGTGACCGAGCAGAACGCCAACAGACGCTCGTGTGGATCGGCCATCAGCTTGATGCGAACTTCCGTGATCTCCACTGTTGTCCTCCTTGTCACGACTCCTCAGCCACCCCACTTCCCGGTGTTGTGTCCTGTTTCCCGCATGCAGACTTCACGCGTCTTTCTCACGTCCGACTCACACCCTATTCATCAACCCTCAAACCCGTGTCCGAACCGCACTCGCCCACGGCACGCCGCCCTCGACAAGTGCCCCGGCGATGCGGCGAGCCGACCGGTCGGTGGCACACAGGCCAAAACAGGCCGTGCCACTGCCGGTCATCGCCGACGCCAGGACGGGTTGACGATCCAGTCGAGTGATCAGGTCGGTGACCTCCCGGTTCAATCTGCTTGCGGTCTGTTGCAGGGAATTGTGGAAGAGCCTCGCAGCATCGGCGAGTCGACCGTCGGCAAGCAACTCGACCAGCGGTTGGGCCGAACGGGGATCGGAACTGACCTGGCAATGCCGGTACACCTCCGCCGTCGACAAACCACTCGCCGGGCGCGCCACGACAAACGACAACTCCAACGAACGCTCGACCGGGTGGATCTCCTCGCCTCGGCCCCGACAAATCGCCGCCGGAACGCCTCGGACAAAAAAGGCCACGTCGCTGCCCAACTCGGCAGCCAACGACAACAACTCCTGCGACGCCATGCCCAACTCCCAGAGCCGGTCCAACGCCAACAGGGCCGCCGCCGCATCGGTCGATCCGCCCGCCAGACCCGCCGACACCGGGATCCGCTTCCACAGATCAATCGTGGCACCGCGTGAGGTGCCCGAATGCGCCTGCAGCAGCTTCGCCGCTCGGACGACAAGATTGTCATCGCCGGAAGGCACCGAAGTGTCGACACCCCCCCGACCATGACAACGCAGCCGAATCGCTGGTGTGGGTTCCTCCGTGAATCGCAGGGTGTCATGCAGCGAGATGGCGACCATGAGCGTTTCCAGCTCGTGGAATCCGTCACCTCGCCTGCCCAGGACTTCCAGGAACAGGTTCAGCTTGGCCGGAGCATCGACTCGCAAGGCCAAGCCGTCTTGACGGATCAGCATCGAGCCTCATGCTCCCAAAATACCACGCCTCACCTGCAGCAGCCCAACAGCCAGGCGGGTCAAGACCAACCTCGCTCTTCGACCGGAGTTGTCGTGAGCGTCTAAGCGGTGTGGGAAACTCCGTTTTCTCCCGGTTCGTCAGAATCCTACGGCCCGCTTCCAACGGACCGCCTCAGCCGAAAACTCTACCCGCATCGCTCCAGCAGAGTCAACCCTTGAGGTCAGTCCGCCTGCGGCGGATTGAATAGTGAATAGTACCCTGCCCAACCTGCGTGTTTTTCCAGGCCGCCGGCCCCTGTTCACTGTGAAACCTCTGGCCCCAGGATCAGTGCCAGGGTGCCCAGTCCGTAGAAGGTGTACTCGACATCCGCGTCGGTGTCCCATGCGGCGCCCCGGAATCCTCCCGTCGGGAATTCCAGCTCACTCTTCAGAAACGCCTCGACCCGCTCGGACTTCACCACGCCTTCGAGTCCCAGGTCCTGCACGGTCAGCAGGCCGGTAAAGGTCGAGAGTCCGTCACAGAACGGGATCCTCGTGTTGGCCAGGAACCCTCCCTCGTCGCCTCGCACCAACTCCAGAAACTCCCGGACGTCATCCCGCAACTCGTCGTCCATCCCGCCCAGCATCACCAGCAATGCGACGGCCGCGGCCGTGGGGTTGGTCCCGCTCCGCTTCATCGGAGAAATCTCGACAAACCCTCCGTCGTCCCGCTGGCGGTCATAGACGAACTGGATCATGCGGTCCGGCTCGGGCACGCTTTGCCCCAGCAGTTCATACGCCAGGGCGACCATGAACGAGTGGTAGGTGCTCCCGGCGGCACCCAGGGTTGTCCGAGCGTACCCACCGTCGGCCGTCCGGGTGCTCTCAAGCGACTCCGACACCGACTCGACAAAACCCTCTTCGGCACCCGCCAACGGATCGGGACCCCCGGCCAACTGCACGGCCAGGCCGGTGTAGAGCCAGCTGACGAGGTCGATGACCGAGAGATTCTGCGAGCGGCACGCCAGCACGTATTCCCCGATCCGCTCGCACTGCTGGCCCTGCAGCCCGCCGAGCATCGCCAGCCCGCGGACGGCAAAGCTGGTGTAGTACAGGTCCGAATCACCCTCACGGCCGCGGAACCCGCCATCGGGCAGCTGCTGCGACAGCAGGAAGTCGCGATGCCGCCCACGGCGGTCGGAGTCGATCTCCGAGAGCCCGATCGCCAGCCGGTTGCTCAGCCGCAGCAGATACGGTTCGTTGCTCGTCAAAGGATCACCGAGCCGCGGGCGGTTCCCAGTCGTCGGTTCGAAACGGAGCCGCCGGGATGCCAGCCGAGTTGTACAGGTTGACGGCGGGATTGTCGCCGAAGGCGTAGCGAACCGCGATCGGGTCACCGACCAGCCGCGACTCGACCACCACCGTCTTTCCCTCGACCCGTGCCTCCGCCAGGTGAAACACCCTGTCGGGCCCGGCCAGGGCAAACCCCTTGACCGCCTGGTCCTTGCCGCGGACCACCAGCTTGGTTCCCACGTGGTCGAACTGGACCCGCACCCGAGTGTCCTCGATCGTCACCGACCGCAGCAGCGGACCCATCGCCACCACTTCCTTCTTATACGCCACGGCGAGAGCCGCCTGGGCCAGCCGGTGGCCGACGTCCTGCTTGTTCTTCGGATGGATGTCCCGAGCCTCTCCGATGTCGATCGTCACGGCCATCGCCGTCGCCGGCTCCTTCAGGCCCAGCTGCATGCTCTCACGCATCACCGCCCAGGTCGTGACCAGGTTCGGGTCCGCCTGCCTCGCCTTGAAGTTGGGCAGCTGCACCCAGACAAACGGAAAGTTCGCTCCCTGCCCCTTGCCCTGCCCCCATCTCTTTCGCCAATCCCTGATCAGCAGCGGCAGCTGGTGGCGATAGAGTCGAGATGAGGCGATCGTCCGCGAGTTCCGTTCGCCCTGGTACCAGATCGCTCCCCGGATGCCGTATCCGACCAGCGGCTGGATCATCCCGTTGAAGAGGTTGGCCGGCTTGTTGCGGTTCGGTTCCGGCTTGTTCTTCCAGGGAGCAAACACGGCTGCAAAGCGGGTGTCCTGCTTCTGCACCTCGAGGCTGGTCCACGCCTCGATCGCCGTCCCGCCCCACGACGAGTTGATCAACCCGACCGGGACGCCCAGTTCCTTGTGCAGGCGTCGACCGAAGTAGTAGGCGGCTGCCGAGAACCCGGCCACGGTCCCGGGGCTGCAGACCTGCCACGAGCCCTGGCAATCCGAGGCAGGTTTCAGCACAGCGGTTCTCTTGACGGTGAACATCCGGAGCTGCGGATAATCGGCCGCGGCCTGCTCGGCCTGGGCGTCTCGGCAGCGACCCACCGTCATCGCCATGTTGCTCTGCCCACTGGCCAGCCAGACCTCTCCGAACAGGACATCCTGGACCCTCAGCGTGTTGGCCGCCTGGATGACCAGTTCATGAGGCCCCCCGGCCGGCATCGCGCTCAGCTTCACCCTCCACCGACCGTCCCGACCGGCCTTGATGGTGTGAGACTGCTTGCCGAGGGTCACTTTGACCTCTTCACCGGCGGCCGCCATGCCCCACACCGGCACCTCGCGGTCCCGCTGCAGCACCATCGAATTGCCAAAGACTCTCGCCAACTTTGCGTCGGCCCGGGTCTCGGTGGGCACTGCCGCCATCGCGGTGGCGACCAGAGGCAACAGCAGGATCGACAGTCTTCGAGCAAACGCAGTCGGATCGAGGGACTTCATGGTGTGGCTCTCGATGAGGTCGAACAGGGCGCACAGGGCAACCTAGCGGCTGCCTGAGGGGATCGCAACAAGCCGGACTCGGCGGCCCCGTGGCCGGCCGCTTTACCCGACCCCACCACCGTTCTAACCTAGCGACTTCACTCGAGTGGCCTCCGTCGAACAGTTCGGACGGACCTGGCCGATCAGACCGATCAGGCCGATCAGGACCAGGGTCATATCGACTGGACCGGGCACAAGGGAAGAGGTGCGGAGGTGACCACCGGCAACAGTTCGCCTGGGGACCAGGACAGTCCCAACGAATCGCATCGGCACGTTCCCGGCAGTCTCCGGGAACTGCTCGCCGTCGCCGTGCCCCTGGTCATCAGTGCGGGCTCGGTGACGTTGATGTACGTGGTCGACCGCATCTTCCTGACCTGGCACAGTTCCGAAGCCCTCGCGGCGGCCATGCCGGCCTCGATGGTGCACTGGAGCCTGCTGTCGCTCCCCTTCGGTATGGCGATGTACACCAACACCTTCGTCTCGCAGTACGACGGAGCCGGTCGTCCCGATCGGATCGTCGCTTCGCTGTGGCAGGCCATCTACGTCTCGCTGATCGCCGGAGTCCTGCTGGCGCTGTGTACTCCGTTGGCCGGACCGATCTTCGCCTGGGCCAACCACGGTGCCGCCGTCGAGAAGCTCGAAGTCGCCTACCTCGAAGTGCTCTGCCTGGGCAGCCTCCCCTTCCTGCTCTCCGGAACCCTCTCGGGCTTCTTCACCGGACGCGGCCGCACGAAGGTGGTGATGTGGGTCAACGTCGCCGCGTCGCTGTTGAACATCGGCCTGGACTACCTGCTGATCTTCGGCAACGGGCCGATTCCCGCGCTGGGCGTCACCGGAGCCGCCATCGCCACCGTCTCGGCCCAATGCACCGCCGTATTTCTGTACGCCTCGGTCCTGCTGAGACCCGAGACGGTCAAGCGGTTCCGGCTGCTGGCCCACCGCAGATTCGATCCCGAGTTGTTTGTCCGGTTCATCAAGTTCGGGCTGCCCAACGGAGCGATGTTCCTGGTCGATGTCGCCGGGTTCACCGTGTTCCTGCTGCTGCTGGGTCAACTCGGCCCCACCGAACTCGCCGCCACCAACCTCGCCTTCAACATCAACTCGATGGCGTTTGTCCCGATGCTGGGAGTCGGCACCGCGGTGATGATCCTGGTCGGTCGGCGGGTGGGTGAGGGGCGACCGGCTCTGGCGGTCCGCACGACCTGGATCGCCTTCGGGCTGGCCTCCATCTACATGATCTGCTTCTCAACCCTGTACCTCGCCGTGCCGGAACTGTTCCTGCTTCCCTACGCGGCGTTGGCCAACGCCGAGGAATTTGCCGAGGTGCAGGAGATGGTGATCATGCTGCTGAGGTATGTCGCCGTCTACGCCTTCTTCGACGCGATGATCATCGTGTTCAGTTCGGCGGTCCGAGGAGCCGGTGACACGCGATTCGGGCTGTGGCTGACGCTGGTCGCCGCCTGGATGGTGATGGTCGTTCCCACCTGGGTCGCCATCCGCACCGACCGACTGACCCTGCACGTCGGCTGGCTCGCCTGCACCGGCTTCATCGTCACGCTCGGCATCGGATTCCTGTTCCGGTTCCTCGGCGGCAGGTGGCAGTCGATGTCCGTGCTCGAACCCGATCTCGTGGCCAACACCCATCCGCCGGAACCCGACCCCGATCCGCCGCTGTAACCCCAACCCGAGCCCTCCGCCTCGCCCCTGGCATGAACGACACCGCCCCATCGATCGCCGACGCGTGGGAGATTCCCGAGGGAGTCACCTACCTGAATCACGGCTCGTTCGGCCCGGCGCCCCGGCCCGTCCGCGAGGCCCAGGCCCGCTGGACACTGGAATTGCAGAAGCAACCCATGGAGTTCTTCGTCAGGCGGCTCGAGGGGCTGCTCGATGAGACCTGTGCCGAACTGGGCCGATTCATCGGAGCCGACCCGCAGGACCTGGTGCTCGTGGACAACGCCACCGCCGGGATGAACATCGTCGCCGGCAGTATCGAGCTGGAACCCGGTGACCAGGTGCTGCTGACCGATCACGAATACGGAGCCGTAAGGCGGCTGTGGCAGAAGACCTGCCAGGCCGCCGGAGCCGAACTGGTGGTCCGCAAGTTGCCCTGGCCACTGCTCGAAGACGACTCGGCCGAACACCTCGTCGAACACCTCGTGGCCTCGATCACCGACCGCACGAAATTGCTGGTCGCCAGCCACGTGACCTCGGCCACCGCCACCACCCTGCCGATCGCCTCGATCTGCCAGGCCGCCGCCGGTCGCGAAGTCCCCGTCTGCGTGGATGGCCCGCACGCCATCGCCATGCTCGACATCGACATCGAACAAATCGGCTGCGACTACTACACCGCCAGTTGCCACAAGTGGCTCTCGGCCCCCTTCGGCAGCGGCTTCCTGTGGGTCCGTCGACGACACCAGCATCGCATCCGGCCGGCCATCATCAGCTGGGGCCGCAGCATCGGAGGTCGTGATCCGTCGTGGAAGGACGAGTTCACCTGGGGCGGGACCCGCGACCCGGCCTCTTGGTTGGCGATCCCCGATGCGATCGCGTTTCTCGAGGACTACGGCATCGAGAGGTTTCGCGAGCAGTCTCATGCACTGGTCAACCGGGCCCGGCAGCGGTTGCTCGAATTGACCCGACTTGAGGCTCCGCTGCCCGAGAGTCTGAAGTGGTACGGGCCGATGGTCATCGTCCCCTTGCCGGCGAGTCCCGAAACCGAAACCGGGCACGGCCACGTCGACCCGTTGCAGACGACCCTGCAGCAGGAATTCGGGATCGAAACACCCGTGACCACGCTGCACGAACACCGCTACATCCGTATTTCGTGCCACCTCTACAATACCGTCGAGCACATCGACCACCTGGTGAACTCGATGGCCGAGTGTCTGGGGGTTTGAGGCTGCGGTGGGGCGGGTGCGGTGGTTGGCGGAAGGGGTCAGGCCCCGCCTGCGGACCGCTGCAGGGAGAGCAGACGAAACCGGGGGCGGCGTCAGACCCCCCTAGTCAGCTTTGTGAATCTCGACCGTTACCGACCCGGTGTTGTCCGCCAGTTCGCTCAAGAAATCGTTCAGCCGCAGGAACAGGGTCCCCGAAACCTTCGGCACCAACTTGCCCTCTGCACCCAGCGACACCACTCGAGGCGGAGTATCCGACCTCACCTCCTCGGGCTGAACCACGCCGACCAGCCGACCCAACGGCAGTTTCGCGTGGTAACGAAAACTGATCCCCTCGGCCGTGCTGACCCAGGGCTTGGGCTTTGCGGCCAATGTGAACCGACCGCCGGCCACCAGCTTCACGCCGACTCCCTTCTCGACCAACACCCCGCTCGACTGCCAGCCCCTCTCAGAGGCCACCTCCACCGTGGCCCCACGGACCGTCAATGGCCGAGGCTTGGTGAACGTGATCGCCGCACGCTGGAAATCGAATCCGGGCACCATGTCGCGGGCCGCCATCCGCCACTCGAACTGCAGCGCATGCCTGTGCGATCCGAAGGCCCGTTCCAGCGCCGCATCGAACTTCCCATCACCGAGATGCTTGCCCAGCTCCCTGAAACCGGCACGGTACCTCGGGTGCGACGCCAGGAATCGGCAGTACGCCCAGCTCCAGGCATAGGTCTCGATCTTCTTGTGCTCGATCGTCCACAGCCTCGAGATCAACTCGAATCGAGGCAATCGGCCGCGACGGACATCTCGACGCAACATCCCCAGCCGACCCCAACCGGGCAGCTGGGCGACATCTCCGGGCATCACGCCGAAGCGATACCGGCCGGTCAGAGGGTCGACCACGTGAGTGGCATACAGTTCGGCAGTGCCCTCGAGGTACCACACCGGCAGCTTCGGTCCACCGCGGGCGGTCATGAAGCAGTGAGTCGCCTCGTGGATCATCAGGTGGCGACGGTAGTAGTCGCCCTTCTGGTCCTTCATCCAGAACCTCTCCCGCTGGTGTTTGCCCGGATGCGCGCCCGCCAGGAAACTCTCGATCGACTCCGGCAGCAGCCCGGCCTCGGCAAAGTCCTTCGGGTCAACCATCACGCAGCCGGTGATCTTCAGCTTCTGGCCGGCCTTGCTCAGAGGTGGCGGACCGAATTCAGCGACCCAGGTCTCCCACGCCACGTCGAAGGCCGAGACCAGCATCCGGGCCGTCGCCGGTTTCACGTCGGTGTGCAGCACCAGCCGCTTCGATTCGTACCGGGCAATCTCGCCGGCCACGCCCCCTCGACCCGTGGCCAGCACAGCCAGCACGGCCAACATCAGGCAGAGACAAGGCCGCGAATCTCTGATCGGGAACACGGCACCGGGGTCCAGAACACGGGCGGTTTGGAAGCGTTGCTTTCGGCAGAGTACAATCCGCCTTGCAACCTTGAAAGACCACAGCCGCACGAGGACGCTCATGGCCGACTTCATCTACAGCCTCAACTCGAGCACCATTCGGCCGACTCCGATCCTCGAAAAGATCGCGATCGCCGGTCGGTGCGGCTACCAGGCCATCGAACTCTGGCACGACGACATCGACCTCTACCTGCTGACCGGCGGCACCCTGGGTGACATCCGCAACGCGGCCGACGACGCCGGACTGCAAGTGCCCACGACCATCTTTCTCAAGGGTTGGTGGGACACCAGCGGCGAGGACTACGACAAGGAAATCGACGAGATCAAGCGGCGGCTCGAGCAGACTGTCGCCGTCGGGGCCGGCTACGCCATCGGTGGCCCACCCCTGGGCGAGGTCGACTTCGAACTCGGTGCCCGGCAATACGCTCGATTGCTGGAAGTCGGTCGCGAGTTCGGCGTGAAGCCGATCATGGAGTTCCTGGGCTTCAGCGAGCAGGTGAATTCGATCGAGGCGGCGTTGAGAGTGATGCAGGGCAGCGGCGACGCCGACGCCACCACGGTGCTCGACCCGTTCCACATCTACCGCGGCGGCGGAGATGTCGAATCGATCGCCAAGCTGACCGCCGACCAGATCGCCATCTCGCACTTCAACGACTGCATCGACACAAAGCCCCGCGTCGAGCAGCACGACTCAGACCGCGTGATGCCCGGTGACGGCATCTTCGACCTCGGCCGCTACTGCCAGCTGCTCCGCGAGGTCGGCTACGACAGCTGGCTCTCACTGGAACTCTTCCGCGAGGACCTCTGGCAGCAGGATCCCGAAGAGGTCGCTCGTGAGGGACTCGAAAAAATGCAGGCGGTCGCCGAAGGCTGATCGCCTCTATTCGCGAGACCCCAGGTAGGCCGCCAGGGCCCCGATGTGACCGACGAAGGTCTGGGTCGAGATGATTCGAGCCTTCTCGCGGCCGCCGCCCTGGTGCCGCAGTTCGCCCATTTCCACCCACGCACCTCGCGAATCCATCGCCGTGATCGCTGCCAACGCCCGGCGGCTAATCGCGGGGGTCAACTTGCGACGCTTGCGAGTGGCCAGCCGGCTGGCATCGAGGGGCCGCGACGGCCCGACCCGCTTCGCCTGACGCCAGGCCGATTCGATCGAATCCAGTTTCGAACCGACCTGGAATCCGTAGTGAGTCGGCAGGTCGGTGTCGGTGTAGACCAGCTCGTACTTCATCGTGAAGTACAACGGCCGATTGGTCTTCAACTCGTAGAACCTCGCCAACCGTCCCTGGGAAATCTCCGACGCCTTCAGGTACTTCAGCGCTCTGGACACCGCCTCGAGAAAGTCCTCCCGACCGGTCTTTCGATACAGGAAGATCAGCGTCCGCATCACCCCCTGCGACTCGCCACCGCAGACCGAGGGAGGTTCGAACTTGCGGGCCCAGGCCGGGTGCATCTGCAGGTCGTATTGCTGGGCCCAGGCGGGTTGAGGGTCGGGCATCTGGGCCAGCAGGATGAAGTCGCCGGCCTTCTCGGCCGCGACCTGGTACTTCAGCTTCCCGTAGATCTCCCGCGCCTCGATCATCGTCTTCACCACGTCGGCGATCGAGTTGTCGTTGAACGTGTAAAAGCTGTAGTAGCGTTGCTGGGGAAACGTCCGCGACCACTTCGCCTGGTAACTCGCCTTGCGGACCGGGAACTTCTTCGCGTCGGGGAACTCCTCGTACCGCTGAGGCCAGGCTCCGTTGGGGAACTGGGCCTTGATGAGTGCATCCAGAGCGTACTCGACGGCAAAGTGGACCTGCTTGTCGCGGTAGCCCAGGGCCCGGTCCAGGTGCATCAGGAACCTGAGCGCCGACTGTGTGGTGTTGTCGTCCAGGGTGGTGCGGTTGCGGCCCTCGGGATTGCCCGCGATGCGGTAGGCGTATGTTTTGCGTTTGGCCGGGTCGGTCTCGATCCGGTAGTCCCAGCCCCCGGAGAGCAACTGGCCGTTGACGAGGTGGTGTCCGGCGTCGACGGCGGCGGACCGCAGTGTCGGGTCGCCGCAGGTCAACCAGGCCTCGAGCAGGCCTTCGCCGACCGTCGGAGTCCCCGGCGGCTGCACCCACGACGTCCCCCGCCCGGCCCGACCCTCACCCTCACGCCGCTTCAGATCGTGGCTGTACCTCCACAGGTATCCGCCCTCGGCAGAGACCTTATTGCGGAAGAACCCGACCGCCTTGTGCAGGGCCGCTCGAGCACTCTGGGGGGTCAGAGCGTCCTGGGCGGGTGCGGCCGAGGCAGTCGTTCCCAGCAGCGTGGCGACGAGGAACCAGTGGCGGGCCATCGTGAGCCTCCGATCGAGGTCAAGTCACGGGCCAGTCTACTGCGGCCCCTGCACTTTTGCGCAGAAGCGATGAAGCGCCCGCCGCGTCTCTTGACCACCAAACCGCTCGGGCTAGAATCGTGGCTGTCGATCGGGCCTCGGCCCCAT
>CAUZEQ010000010.1:0-33335 GCA_963578885.1 Planctomycetota bacterium | reverse complement strand
CCACCCAGAACGGCACGCAGGCGGGGCCTGACCCCTTTTCAACCAGCGCTCGTTGCAACTCGAAGAAGGGGTCAGGCCCCGCCTGTGAAACGCGACAGGTGGAGCAAACCCCGTTGTGGGCGGCGTCAGACCCCAGGGTCCGAGTTCTTCAACCCGCCACAGGCGGGCTAGGCTGCTCCGTCGGGCTGGGGATCCGGTGGTGAGGCCGGTTTGGCTTTGCCGACGAGTACGAAGATGACCTGCAGTTGCCTGGAGGCCAATTCCCTGGAGGCGGTCGACGGTCGGCTGTCGCTACGGGCCTTGTTGACCCGCTGCATCAGTTCCTTCGGAAGGTCCAGCCGCACCTGGGCCGATGCCAGGGCCGGTCCTTTCCGAGCACGTGCCTGGGACTTGGCCGCGAGTGTGCGGCCTGCTTTGCCGCCACTGGGATTATCCGCGAGCGCGGCGGGGGTTGAGAACCGGGCCCGAAGCTGCTTGCCACTGTAGGACTTGAGCTGTGCCAGGGCCCGTCGGCCACCCGGTGCGGTCTCCAATGCCGCCATCTGGAGAACTCCCGCCAATTCCATTTCCGAGGCCACCTCGCGACGCAGGCTGGCCATGGCTTCGGAGACCTGCTCGGAGGACGCCCGCACGATGACGCTGACGAGTTGTCCGTCGCCGGAGGACGATGTGGGACTTGGTGTGCGGCGGTTCACACTTCGATCCGCCTTGACGGCGGGGAAGTCGGCCGAGGCGATCTGGTGTCTTTGCAGGAGCAGGCGGAGCGAGTCGAGGCCCTGCTGGACGTCGACGACCGTCAGCCGGACCACGACCGCCTGGCCACCGGAGGTGTCGATGGCCGAGAGAATCTGGCCGACCTCGGCCTTGTCAGGTGTCTCGTCGAAAACCAGCTTGCCATCGTCGGTGATCGTCGCTGCGTCGGACACTGCCGCGGCCAGAGGACTCGCCCCGGCAGCCGAGTCTGCCGACACGGCCGCCTCGGGAATGCCCGCCGCTCCTGCCAGGTTGCCCAGTCCCGAGTCGCTATCGGTCGACTCCGACGGAGACCACAGCGAGGTCTGCGGGATCACCGCAACCATCACCACCGCAGCGACCGCGACCACCGCAGTGATCGCTGCGATCGAAGGACGACGGCGCGAGCGGGGGGTTTGCTGCGGTGTTTGCTGCGGTGTTGTTGTGAGGAGTGAGGCTCGGAGTGTTTCGGGTGCGGATTCCGGTTTGAGAGCGTTGAGGTAGTTGGAGAGCGACCGGAATTCTTCGAGGGTGTGCCGAGCCGATTCGGACTCCTCGAGGTGCGCTTCCACCTCGGCGGTCTCTTCGGAGGTCAATTCCCCGTCGAGGTACGCCGAGAGCAGCCCTTCGGGACCGGGAGTATGGTCCTGATGGGAGTCGTGTTCAGGTGTTTGGCTGTTCATAGGTCTTGGCCCGCGCAGAATAGTACCTTCCGGTAGGACGAAACGGCTTTGCTGCAGGTTCCCGCTGTTTTCAAGAAATGCCTCTGAGCAGTTATCATCACGTGAGCTCGGCGCGGCTGAATGCGGGTCTTGCCGGGGAATCGAGAGAAGCTTCGAGGTCGTCAGTCGCGTACCTGTTCTTGTGAAGAATGAAGAATCCGGGATGTCGTCTCCATCGAGCAACCTCCGTCGGTGTCTGATCGGCCTGGTGGTGCTGGCCGTCGGCGTGGCGATGTGGTGGGGCACAGTCGAGTCGAGCCGCGAGAAGCTGGATCGTGCCGGGCGGTTGTTGTCTGAGAAGCGGTTCGTTGAGGCGGCCGAGTTGTTCGAGTCGGTGCCGGCGACGTCGGACGAGGCCTGGGAGGCGTGGGTGCTGGCCGGCCAGGCGTTCACTCGTGCGCGGCAGTACGACCGTGCGTTGGAGGTCTATGGTCGGGTGCCGGACCGTGGGGGTCGAGCGGCGGTGTCGGCGCGAGGTGGGGCTGCGGCGGTGTTATTGGATCAGAGAAAACTCTTGCAGGCTGAAACGGAGCTGTTGCGGCTGGAGGCGATCAGTCCGGATCATCCTCTGGTGGGCGAGGGTCTGGCTCATGTGCTGAACGTCTCGGCCCGTCGTCACGAGGCGGTGCCTCGCATGCTGGCCGCGGCGATTGCCGAGCGCGGTCCTCCAGCTCTCGAGCTGCTGGTGATGCTGGCCGATGTCGAGCGACCTTTCGGCGGGCTGAAGTATCTCGAGCGGTGTCGCGAGGCGGCCCCGACTGATCCTCTGCCGGTGCTGGGCCTGGCGGCTGCGGCGTTGGCCGAGAACGACACAAAGCGGGCCGAGCTGCTGGCTCGTGAGGTGTTGGAGGGTGGGAAGATCGAGGCGGGGGAGGTGGCCGGTGCCGTGGCGGGTCGCATCATCGGTCTGGTGCTTGCCGAATCGGGCCGCGACGGCGAGTTTCTGGAGTGGCACCGCGGGCTGGAAGAGTCGGCCGAGACGGACCCGCTGGTCTGGCTGGCTCGGGGACTCTTCCTTCAGCGTGGGGGTCGAATGTCCGAGGCCGCCCGCTGCCTGTGGTCCGCGATCGATCTGCAGCCGAACCTGCGGCAGGCCAACCACCTGCTGGGCCAGTGCCTGCGGACCCTGGGCCGGGATGACGACGCGAAGGTGTTCCTGGAACGCGCCCGGCGGCTCGAGGGACTGGTGAGGTTGCTCGAGCACATCGAGGTTCGGCTGGGGGCGGAGTTCAGCTCGCGAGACGCTGAGCTCTGGCTGCAGCTGGTCAAGGGTCTGCAGCAATTGGGGCGTGAAACCGAGGCGCGTCACTGGGCCCGGGCGGCGATCGCCCGGGACCTGGGGCTGATTTGGGCACGTGAGTTGTTGACTTCCCCGCCCCGAGGTCGCGACATCGACCTGCTCGAGCAGACAATCGCCTCGGCTCGACCCACACACCAGATCGATCTCTCGGATCTCCCGCTGCCGGAGTGGTCATCGATTCGGGGTCCGGCGGTGGCTGCGGTGGCTGCTGCGGGAGGCGGTTCGGGGTCGGGGGGCCGGATCCGGTTCGATGAGATCGGCGCCGCTGCAGGAATCGACTTCACCTATTTTCAGAGTCCGGACCTCTCGACACCGGGTGCACGGATGTTCGAGAACACCGGTGGCGGGGTTGCGGTGTTCGACTTCGACCGAGACGGCTGGCCGGACTTGTACTTCACCCAGGGTTCGCGTTGGCCGGGAGACTCGGCAGGTGGGGAATCCGGTGAAGAGGAAGCGATGCGGGACCGGTTGTTCCGTAACAACGCGGACGGGACGTTTACCGACGTGACCGGTTCGGCGGGGCTGGGCGACGATCGTTTCAGCCAGGGCGTGGCGGTGGGCGACATCGACCACGATGGCTGGCCCGACCTGTATGTCGCCAACATCGGCGGCAACCGCCTGTACCGCAACAACACCGACGGCACCTTCGACGAGTGGCCGATCGGGAAGCGGGGGTCCGGCGACGACTGGACGACCAGTTGCGTGGTGGCCGACATCGACGGCGACGGCCACGTCGATCTCTACGACGTCAACTACCTCACAGGACCCGGTGTCTTCACCCGGATCTGCCAGACCCAGGGCGTGCCGTTTGCCTGTCATCCCAACGAATTCCTCGGTGCCCAGGACCGCTTCTGGCGAGGGGACGGGTCGGGTGGTTTTGTGGATGCGACCAGGTCGGCAGGCTTCCGCAGCAACGACGGTAGCGATGGCAAAGGCCTGGGAGTGGTGGCAGCCCGCTACGGTGAGTTCGACGCTGAGTCGGGGAGCGGGCTGGGCCTGTTCATCGCCAACGATGCCGTGGCCAACTTCCTGTTCGTGGCCGGTGCCGAGGGTGTCGAGGGTGTCGAGGGTGTCAGGGAGCAGGCGCTGTTGCGTGGAGTGGCCTACGACCGGGACGGTCGGCCGCAGGCCTGCATGGGTGTGGCCGCCGGTGACGCCGACGGCGACGGACGACTCGACCTGTTTGTCACCAACTTCTACGCCGAATCCAACGTGCTGTATCGGCAGGGGCAGGGGCAGGGGCAGGGTGTTCACTTCAGCGACGTCACCCGGATGGCGGGTTTGCGTGAGCCGGGCTGGAGAATGCTGGGGTTCGGCACCCAGTTCCTCGACGCCGATCTCGACGGCCGACTCGATCTCGTCATCGCCAACGGCCACGTCGATGATCTCTCGAAACTCGGACAGCCCTACCGCATGCGGCACCAGGTGATGCACAACGTGGGAGGTGGGCGATTTGTGGAGATTGACGCCAAGGGGTTGGGGCCGTTTTTCGAGAAGGAGTTGCTGGGCCGAGGCCTGGCTCGGGGGGACCTGGATCGGGACGGCCGAGAGGACTTTGTGATCAGCCATCTGGACGACCCGGTCGCGGTGCTGGTCAACCGCACCGAGCGGGCGGGGAACTGGCTGGCCGTGCGGCTGGTGGCCCGGAACTCGGCACGTGATGCGATCGGTGCACAGGTGACGGTGCGGACCGGTTCGACGAAGCAGGTTCATCAGCTGACCGCTGGAGACGGATACCAGGCGTCGAACCAGCGTCAGCTGGTGATCGGGCTGGGCGGTGCACAGCGGGTCGAGGAGTTGACGGTATCGTGGCCGTCGGGGCAGACGACTCGGATCGAGAGCATCGAGGCGGGAGGCGAGGTGGTGGTGATCGAGGGTGTCGGGACCGCCTGGCGGTTGCCTCGCTGAACCGGTTCGCCTTGCGGCCGCTGTTGGCAGCGGCGACATTGGGGTGATGCGGCAACTTGCGACCACCCACCTGATCATCCCGCTGCTGGTCCTGGGGACTGCGGCGTTGGCCTGTGGAGAGGACCGTAGCAGGCTCGATTTGACAGGATTGGCCCGGTTGAAGGTGTATCCCGAGGCGGTGCGGTTGACCGGTCACGGGCAGCGGCAACGCCTGATTGTGACGGGGTCGACGGCAAAGCGTGCCGAGGGTAGCGAGGGGCCGCGATGGGACCTGGGCCGCGAGGCGACCTACCGGGTCGAGCCGGGGGGTGTGGTCGAGGTCACCGGGGACGGTGAGCTGATTGCTCGAGGGAGTGGGACGGCGGTGGTGAGTGTTTCAGTCGGCGGGATCAGGGCCAGCGTTTCGGTTTCGGTACGCGACGGCGAGACGAACCGCGCGGTCGATTTCACCAACGAGATCAACCCGTTGCTGACCCGGCTGGGCTGCAACAGCGGCAGTTGCCACGGCAAGTCGACCGGTCGGGGAGGGTTCCGGCTGAGCTTGTTCGGGCACCATCCCGAGTGGGATTTCGAGTGGATTGCCCAGGGGGGTCGCGGGCGGCGGATCTTCTCGGCCGCTCCGGAGCGGTCCCTATTGCTGCAGAAGCCGACCATGCAGATTCCTCACGGCGGAGGCCGCCGGATGGCGGTTGATTCGGACTCGTACCGGTTGCTGAAGCAGTGGGTATCCGAGGGTGCCGGCCGAGGGCAGAGAGACGCGGTGAGACTGCTGCGGATCGAGGTATTCCCCGGCGAAGCAACGGTTCGAACCGGTCAACCTCAACAGCTCGCCGTCACCGCCGTCTATGACGACGGGACGACCTGCGACGTGACCCGGGTTGTGGAATTGCGGACGAACGATGCGAGCCTGGTGGAGATTGGCGGGTCGGGGCTGGCGACCGCGGGCCGGCGAACGGGCCAGACGGCGGTGATCGCCCTGCTGCAGGGTCGGGTGGCGGTGTCGCGGGTGACGGTGCCGCTGGAGACGCCCAAGGCCAAGTGGCCACGGTTCCCGATCGCCAACATGGTCGACGGGCACGTCGAGCGGAACCTGAAGACCCTGGGCGTGGCACCCTCGAGTGTCTGCGACGACGCCACGTTCCTGAGACGTGTGTCGCTGCATCTGGCCGGTCGGATTCCGTTGCCCGAGGATGTCGAGAGGTTCCTGGCCGATGGTGCACTCGACAAGCGAGCGAAGCTGGTGGGGCGATTGTTGAAGTCGCCCGAGTACGCCGACACGTTTGCACAGAAGTGGTCGGCGTTGTTGAGGAACAAGCGTCGAGGTCAGAAGGACCGCGTGGCCGGGACGATCACGTTCCATCGCTGGATCCGCAACGCGATCGCCGGAGGGATGCCGTACGACCGCTTCGTGCGCCAGATCCTGACCGCCACCGGCAATGTCAGCGTTTCGCCTCCGGCTCAGTGGTACGCGGAGGTGCGGTACCTGGACCGCTACGTCGACGACACCGCCCAGGTCTTCCTGGGAGTGCGTATCGGCTGTGCACGTTGCCACCATCACCCCTTCGAGAACTTCACTCAGTCGGATTACTACGGCCTGGCGGCGTTCTTCACTCGAGTTGACCGTCGCGAGGGGATGGGTGTGGCCGAGCGTCGGGCCAACGAGACGATCCTGATCAAAGCCACCGGCAGCGTCACGCACCCGGTCACCGGCGAGGTGGTGAAGCCACACGGCCTGGGAGGCCCCGAGCTTTCTGTGCCGCCCTACGCCGATCCGCGACACCGCCTGGTCGACTGGATGGCGGCTCCGGAGAATCCTTATTTCGCTCGCGCGTTCGTCAACCGCATGTGGGCTCACTGTTTCGGCCGCGGCCTGGTTGAACCGATCGACGACCTGCGGGTGACCAACCCGGCGACCAATCCGGCGTTGTTGAGGGCGTTGGCCGATGAGTTCATTGCCAGCGGTTTCGACATGCGTCACGTGCTGCGGCTGATCACCACCAGCACGACGTATCAACTCGACTCATCGGCCAACCTCGACAACCTGGACGAGACCACGGGCCATTCGCGATTCTACCCCCAGAGGCTTTCGGCCGAGATGCTGCTGGATTCGATCGACCAGGTCACATCGCGACCGACCTCCTACAGCGGTCTCCCCAACGGCACCCGTGCGATGCAGTTGCCCGACGAGGGCTATTCGAACCAGTTCCTGAAGTTGTTCGGTCGGCCGCCTCGCGAGAGTGCCTGCGAGTGCGAGCGAACGGCCGATCCGAGCCTGTCTCAGTCGCTGTTCTCACTCAACGACGGTTTCCTGCTGGGCAAGATCTTCGACCCCAAGAGTTCCGCCGCGAAGCTGGCATCCGGTGACGGGGATCATGTGTCCCGTGTCCGCCGTTTGTTCCTGCTGGCCTTGTCGCGGCCGGCGACGGCCGTGGAAGTGGAAAAGGCGGTCAAGTACATCGATTCGGAGACCGATGCCAAGACTGCCTACAGCAACCTGATGTGGGCGCTGATCAACACCAAGGAATTCCAGTACAATCACTAGCGGCCTTCACCGCTAAACACCGCTAAACACCGCTAATCACCGCTAATCACCGCTAATCACCGCTAATCACCGCTAAACACCGCTAAACACCGCTAAACACCGCTAATCACCGCTAATCACCGCTAATCACCGCTAATCACCGCTAATCACCGCTAATCACCGCTAATCACCGCTAATCACCGCTAATCACCGCTAATCACCGCTAGTCCCGCTCATCCCGATAAAGTCTCATTGGACATGGACTCATGACACGATCCTCAACCCGTTGCCACGGCCCGATCGACCGTCGCAGCTTTCTGAAGATCGGTGGCCTGTCGCTGGGTGCTCTTTCGAGCGGACTCTCGCCGGATTTGGCTGGCCTGCTGGCGGCTGAGGCGGCCGGCGAGGCACTCGACAACGACTTCTCGGTGATTCTCTTCTGGGCCAACGGAGGTCCCAGTCACCTGGAGACCTTCGACATGAAGCCGAAGGCCCCGTCGGAGTACCGCGGCGAGTTTCAGCCGATCTCGACCAATGTTCCGGGCTTGGACATCTGCGAGTTGTTGCCGAACCTGGCGGGGATGGCCGAGAAGTTCTCGATCGTCCGCAGCCTGTTCCACAACCGCAACGAGCATTCCGGCGGCACCTGCCGGTTCCTCAGCGGCTACACCCCCAAGGCGGCCAACCCGGCCGATGCCGAGTACCCCGAGCTGGGTTCGGTGGTGGCGCAGCGGTTGGAGGACCAGGTCCAGGACATTCCCTTGTTTGTGGCCAACACGAAGTTCTACGGCGGCGGCCCGGCCTATCTGGGAGCGGCCTACAGGGCCTTCATGCCCAACTCCAAGATGATCACTTCCAGCGGAGCCAACCGATATGACCCGGTGCCGCTGTTCGGTGCCAAGGACGGCCAGCTGTCTGCTCGCGATACCGCTCTCGCCTCGCTTCGCAAACGCAATTCGCTGTTGTCCGAATTCGACGTCTTCCGTCGCGAACTCGATCGCACCGGTTCGATGGACGCACTCGACAAGTTCCGCCGCCGGGCGTTGGCGATGCTGACCAGTTCGCGGACCGCTCGGGCGTTTGACCTGACGAAGGAGCCCGAGAGTGTTCAGCAGCGGTACGGCAAGACGCACTGGGGCCGCAGCCTGCTGCTGTCACGTCGGCTGGTCGAGCACGGGGTGCGGTTCGTGCAGATGCAGGCCACGTTCCGGCTGAAGAAGGAAAACGGGCGAACCAGCAACTGGGACGATCACAGCGTGAACGCCGACATCTTCAAGGCGTACAAGGAGCGGATGCCGGTGTTTGATCAGGCGGTCCCCGCCCTGATCAACGACCTCTACGATCGAGGTCTCAACGAGAAGGTGCTGTTCATTTTCTGTGGCGAGTTTGGACGCACACCGAAGATTCGTCACCAGGACAAGGCGACCAAGCGACCCGGCCGCGATCACTGGGCGCGTTCGATGAGCATCTTCCTCTCGGGCGGCGGCCTGAACATGGGCCAGGTGGTCGGCGCGACCAATTCCCGGGGCGAGGACCCGGTACGGCGGGTGATGAACAGCAACTGCCTGCTGTCGACCGTCTACAAGCGTTTCGGCATCAACACCGATCACCACTTCTACGACAACACAGGTCGCCCGGTCCCGATCCTGACCGACGGCGAGCCGATCCGCGAGTTGTTTTAGGGCGGTTTGTGGGCGGGGGATGCGCTCGGGACAGGCATCCGCCGCAGGCGGACCACGGGCTGCGGAGCCAGTCCCTTTACTCGAACTGGGCTGGTGGGGTTTCCAGTTCGCGGTAGCCGGGGCTCTTTAGTCCGAAGGCGTCGGACACGCGGTTGAAGAACGCGAAGAGAGCCGTGACGTAGACGGCTTCGGCGATCTGAGCGTCGCTCCAGCCGACCTCGCGCAGACCCTCAACCTCCGCATCGGTCGTTTCGGCCGGTTCGAGGGTGAGTCGTTTGACGAATTCCAGCAACCGTTGCTGCGGCAGGTCGAGCTGTGCGTGTTCGAGGTCTGCGGACTCGAGTTTTTCGACCACCGAGTTGTCTTCATCCTGCAACTGCAGGAAGTAGGCGTGGGCGTCGGTTCAGTATTCGCACCGGTTCAGAGCCGAGACATAGGTCGCGATGGCTTCCTTGTGACGTCGGTCGAGGTGACCGTCGGTGAAGTGCAGTCCGTAGGAGGCCTGCATGACGTGGGCGAGGAAATCGGGCCGAGCCGAGAAGCACTTGAGGATTTCGGGCATCCCGTCTCGGTCGGGATTCTGTTCGCGCCATGCCCGGTAGACCTCGGCCACCTCTCCGCTGGCCTGGTCGTCTTCGACCCACGCGATCCTGGGTGTGGCGGTCATGGGTTTTACTCTTCTTTCGAGGCGGCCGTGGTTTCGGCCTGGGTGATTTCGATCAGCGAATCGAGCTGGGGTTTGTCGACTTGTTGTATCGTGCCGTTGGGCCAGCGAACGACCACCTTCTGCACGCTATCGATTTCGCCCAGCCCGAAGGTGACGGGGAGTTCGGCCTGCGAGAGGTAGCTGCGTGTGGGCATGACCTGCAGGCTGCGGGTTCCCCTTGCGGTGTGGACGTCGACCCAGGCACCGATCGCGCTGCGATTGACCCCGGTGGTCCCGGTCAGTTTGACCCTGAGCCAGTGATGTCCGAGCTGCTGGTCGTTTCGCAGCAGCCGCGGTCGGCCTCCGACCGAGGTGATCAGCAGGTCGAGGTCTCCGTCGCCGTCGATATCGGCGAAGCTGGCGCCTCGTCCGACCATCGGATTGACGAAGTCCTTGCCGCACTGATCCGGTTCGAGTGCCACGAATTCGTTGTGGTACTGGGGTCCGCAGTTCCAGAGCAGTTGAGGCGGTTGCTGGTAGTGCTGGCTCGACTGCACCAGGTTGATGTCGGCTTCGAGGTGTCCATTGGCGGCGAAGATATCGAGTCGTCCATCGAGATCGCTGTCGAAGAAGAAGACACCGAAGGTCAGTTCGGGTCGAGTGGGTACAGCGATGCCATTGGAGACGGCTTCATCCTGGAACACCGGCAGCTGGTCGGCGAGTGTTTTGCGGACATACAGCGCGGTGGTTTCGTTGGCGAAGTTCCCGATGGCGATGCCCAGTACATCGGAGTTGCGGAAGCGGCCGATGTCGATTCCCATCGCGCCTCGAGCATTGCCGTTGGTATCAAACGCGATTCCCGACTGGCGGCCTTCTTCTCGAAACGTGCCGTCTCCGTTGCCCAGGAACAGGAAGTTGCGGACGGTGTCGTTGGCGACGACCAGGTCGACGTGACCATCGTCGTTGAGATCAGCGAAGGCGACCCCCAGCGACTTGGCGAGTTTCACGTTGGTCCCGTCGTTGCGGACCTCGATCCCCGCCTGTTTGGTGACGTCGTCAAAGGTGCCGTCGCCGTTGTTGAGGTAGAGGTAGGGGGCGCTGCCGGGGAACTTCTGCGGCTGGCCATAGGCACGCAGCGTGCCATCGAGCGTGAAGTTCTGGGCGAGATCGAAGTCCTTGCTCCAGCCGACGTAGTTGCAGACGAACAGGTCGAGGTCACCGTCGGCGTCGGCATCGAAGAACCCGCAACTGGAGCTCCAGGCGGTGTCGGCTCCGGCCACCCGGGCCGCCTCGGTGACGTCAACAAACCTCTTGCCGGTATTTCGGAACAGCCGGTTGTGACCCACGGCGGAGATGAACAGGTCGGGGTGTCCATCGTTGTCGAAGTCGCCCACGGCGGCTCCCATGCCGTACAGCGACACGGCCAGGCCCCAGGTCTCGGTGACGTCGCTGAAGTGTCCGCTTCCATCGTTTTGATACAGGGCCAGCCGGGCGGGCTGTTTGGGCTTGGGTCGGGTGTCCCAGTCCCAGCGTTTCGAATTGACCAGCAGCAGGTCCTGGTCCCCATCGCTGTCGAAGTCGAGAAACGCGCAGCCGCCTCCCATCGTTTCGGGCAGCAGCTTGTCGCCGTAGGCACCGTTTTCGTGGACGAAGTCGATGCCCGCCTCGGCAGTGATGTCGGTGAACGTGACCTGGGGGATTTCGGCATCGGGCCGTTTGGGGACCTCGGGCACCTCCAGCGGAGCCCTCTCGGTCGCCAACTCCTCAACCTCGCCGAGGAACCCCTGGGCGACGACGACTCCGGCGATCAGCACCGCGGCGATCCCGAAAACGGCCAGTGACTTCTTGAGAGCCGAGGCGATGACCGTATCGTCTCGTTCCTCGGTGTCGTAGTCGTAATCGGGAGACTCTTCGGCGGCTTCGTCCTGCGGGGGCAGGGTGTCCGGGGACGAGGGCGTCGGGTCGTGGGGAGGTTCGAGAGGTTCGTTCATTCGTCCGCTCCAGTCGGTGTCTTCTTCTTCGTTGTTGTTGCACGCGAGTGGGCCGGAACTGTGGTTGTGGCCTCACTGGCGGTCAGTCCGGGAGCCCCTGCGCGTTGCAGTTGGTAGAACACGGGCTCTTCGGACGCGGCGTTGGCGGCGGGGTAGCGTGCCTTGGCACGTCCCACGGCCAGGTCACGGGCGTTGTCATCGGGCTTGAAGCGGGCGTGCATGCCGGCGTGGTATTCGGCCCGTGCGTTGTCGCCGAGTTCTCGAAACAGCTGCTGCAGGTTGTAGTGCGCGGTGACGTTTTCGGAATCGATCACGAGTGTTCTCTGGAACGTCTCGACGGCTTTTTCCAGGAACGCCTTCCTCTCGATGGCGACATCGTCGTCTCTGAGTCGGCGTGCCCTGTCGAAGTAGGTCTGTCCGAGCAGGTTGATCACGCGGTAGTCCTTGCTGAAGTCGAAGCCTCGCTTGAGCATCTCGGGCGTCCGATCCTCGAGCACGCTCCGGAAGTTATTCTGCGCCCGTTCGAGCTGGTTGAGGTCCTTGGCGACCAGTCCCGAGAGCCAGGCGATGGTCCAGGCTGGCGGCGACGGGTCGGAGTGCCTTGAGGCTCGGGCCAGTGCCTCGGCCGCCTCGGGAAGTCGTCCCTCGCGGAACATCGACCGGGCCAGGTTCAGTGGCCCGTCGTATCGTCCCAGCTTCTCGACCTCGGCAAACGCGTCGTTGGCCTGCCTCAATTCGTCCTTGCCCTTGAGAAACAAGCCGATGCCGTAGTCGTTCCACCTGATCCATGTCTTGACCTTTGACGGTTTGTTGCTGACGGAGGTGTCGTCGCCTTCGACCGGAAACGTCACTCGGTCGACGGCCAGCACGGTGACGGGCAACATGTTGGTCAGCTGTCCGGTCTGCGGGTCCAGCCCGCGGATGTCTCGGTCTCCTGCCTTGTGGTTCCTGGCCATGAAGTCGGTGTACTGCTTGTCGAACTTGCGGTAGTTGAGTTTCACTTCGACGGTGAGGGGTCCATCGAGTTGCCTGGGCAGCATCAGCTTGTAGTGAACGACCTGTCCGGCTCCGGGCGGGATCTGGTGGTTGTAGAGCGGTGTGAAGATGTCCTGCGGGTTGCGTCGATCGATGCGTTTGCCGTCGACATCCAGCAGGAAGACGTTGACGAAGTGCGACCACGGGTCGACCTCACGGTCGGCATCGAAGTGGCCGCTGGCGCCGATCACCCGGCCGCCTGAGGTCACGGTCACCTCGAGCCAGACCTCGTTCGAGTCGACGGTGCCCTGGGTGAAGAGGTGACCGAGCTTGACGGTGCGGATGACGGCATCCAGCAGGTAGCTGGCTCCGGGCTTGAGTGTCGGGACGGTGGGTCTCAGTGGGGCGTGCTGTTTGCCGACCAGCGAGAGTCCTTCTCGGATGCTGAAGAGGTCGACTCGCATTGTGCCGGCCAGGAACTCCTGATGAGCGGCGATGATCTCGGGTCGGTCGCGGAACCAGGCGATGCCGGTGTTGGCACCGGGGAAGAGGTGATTGTGGATGCCCAGCTGGCCGGTCTCACCGAACGGCTTGGCTCCGAAGTCGTTCGAGGCGACCGACGGCATGTGGCAGCGGTTGCAGTTGGTTTCGGCCTTGGGCGGGTAATAGAAGCTCGTGGCTCCGTGTCCCAGTCCTGAGAGCAGGAAGGCGTCGTAGTGGTTCTGGCCGCGGATGAAGTGCTTCTGGTAGCTGTTGCCGGCAATGGTCTTGAACTTGTTGAGTGCCAGGGGCAGGTGCACCTTGTGGCAGACGCTGCAGAACTCGGTCGTCTTGTGGAGTGGCTTGAGGAACGTCTTCTTGTGGAAGTCGGGCTTGGCCTTGACCAGCTGGTTGTTGATCCACTGCAGGAGTGCGTTGTCGCTGTAGGCGAAGGGGTAGTGCAGCGGTTCTTCGATGGTGTAGTCCGAGTTGCCTCGGTTGCTGTTGATATGCGTGATGGCGTGGCAGACGGTGCAGGTGATGCCGGCGTGAGCGGTGGGGTCGTTGACGTCGTCGTAGTTCTTCGAGTTAAAGGCTCCGCTGAAGAACGGCACCGGGTCGTGGCAGCCGGCACACCAGCGTGAGGCTTTGACGTTGCCGTCGTGTTCGAAGGCGACCTTGCGTGTTTCGCGGACGCTGGGCAGGTAGGCGGCGTTGTTGAACGAGCTGAAGCGGTGGACGCTGTCGGACCATGCGGCGTGGGTGTCGGGGTGACACTTCTTGCAGTAGCTGTCCATCATGAGTGCTTCGCTGGGGATGAACTTGCCGTTGGTGGTCCGAGCAAACGACGGCTCGAAGTACTTCACTCCGTCTTCGGGTCCCACGACGTTCCACTGCCTGGGGTCCTGTGAGTGCATGGCGACCATGGCGACGACGGCCACACCGGCAACCGCGGCGATCCTTCGACCGATGTGCCACTTGATCCTGGGTCCGGCCAGCCGGTGCAGCCAGTACAGCCACCCGGCCAGCAGCGGCAGGGCGACATGCAGCCAGTAGACGACGCTGCGTCCCAGCGGGTGCTTGAGATCGATGACGTTTTCGACTCGCACCAGTGCAAAGCCGCTCACCAGCACGGCGATCGAAACGGCAAACAGCACGTAGCCGACCCGGACCGCCCGGCGGTTGCGGCGGTTGTAGGCGTTGCGGATGTGCAGGCCACCGAAGATGACCAGCGGCAGCACCATCAGCAGCCCGCCCACAATGTGACCCAGCAGCATCAGGAAGTAGAAGTGGGTCTGGTAGATCTTGCCCGTGACCCACTGCATGCCGGTGATCGCGCTCAGGTAGCCGGAGTTGGCCCCCAGCAGCGCGACCATCACGAACACGACCCACAGCAGCTTTCTGAGCCCTGGCGTGACGGCGCGGACGTAGAGCTTCCGGGCAGCAGTGGGTGTCTCGGCCGAGAGTGCTGCTTCGGAGTCTGTCGGTGGCTGCTGCGGTGTCGATTGTTGATCGTGTTCGGACATCGAGACGGGATCTCGGGTGAGGGGTGAGTCGCCGGCGCGGGCAGCCGGTCGCGGGGCGAGTGGCTGCTGCGTCGAGCGACGGTGGTCAGAGACCAACGGCCGGTTTCTGTTCGCCGCTTCGAAGGCAACGAGAGGCGAGCCGGTCGTGTCGCATCGGAGGAGCTTCAGCCGCGAGGCGGCCGGTCGATGCGGACGGGGTGGCCGGGCCGGGTCGGGTCGAGCGTGGCCCGATCGAGTCGAGAGGACTGCCGGGTCGAGTGGTACGCAGTAGTCCACTCGACGTCGGTCACATCGTCGGTCGGGACATTTTGTACCGGTGCCGGCGGGACCCGGGTCGGTATCGGGTCCCCTTCGCAGCGACCGTACTTGCACCGAGACTGTGCCGGCACGTGGGGAGACCCGGCCGCGGCCGTGCTGGATGTGGTCGAGCCGTTGTGCAGGTAGTCACCGCAACTGGCCCGGGCTTCGGAGACTTCTGCTCCCAGGAGCAGAACTCCGGCGACGGCCAGCACCCGCTGCCAGCGCCGCAGTTTCGACCGCTCGGAGTGCAGGTACCTGGAGGTGTTCATGACAGGGGCCGGGGGGGGCTGTGTCGTGTTGAGCGTTTTGTCACTTGGTGTTTCCGCGTACATCCCGTTGTACGCACTCGAAGAGCCGATTGTTGGAAGGCTCAATTCGAGTATAGGACCGGTCTCTTGGCTTTTTTTGCCACAGTCAACAGGCTGCCCTGTTGCCGGTCGAAGCGGTGGTCGGAGGTAGCGGTTGGGCAAGGCAGTCAAGCGGTGCCGGGAGATCACTTACCGAGTTTGACGGCGGTGAGCTTGGCATCGGGAGTGATGCTGAACAGCTGTCTGGCTCGGGAATCGACCACCAGCAGGTTGTTGCCCTGCCAATCGAGTCCGACGGGGTTATCGAGCGGTTTGCCTTTGACCCACTTGGTCGCCTTGCCATCGGCGGCCACTTTCCAGATGCAATCGGCGTAGCCATCGCTGACGTAGGCGGCTCCATCGGCGGCGACGGCGACGTCATTGGGGTAGATGAAGATCCGGTCCTTGACGACGGGCGTGATCTTGCCATCGGGGGCGATCTTGACGAGCTGGTTCCTGGGTCCACCCGAGACGACCCACAGTTGGCCGTTCTTGTCGAAGGTCATACCCCGGGGGGCCGGCAGCACGGCGAATTGCTTGGGCGTTCCTCCGGCGGCGGGCACCGACCAGATCCTCTGCAGTTCCAGGTCACTGACAAAAATGGTTCCATCCTTGGCAACGGCGATCCCCATCGCGATGCCGATGCCACCTTTTGTGAGTGGAGTGGCCTTGCCATCGAGTGTGACACGGTAGACCTCACGGGTTCCCGAATCGCCGACCAGCAGTCCTCCCTTGCCATCGCCGGTGATGCAGCGGACGGCATTCAGCGGCGTGCGGAACTTCTTCTTGGCCGCGTAGAGTACGACCAGTGAGCCGTCCGCGGAGGCCTTCCAGAGTCCTGGCAACTTGCGGTCGACCAGGTACAGCGTCTTGGTGTCGGCGGCGACCGAGACATCCAGCGGGTAGACCAGGCTCGTGGCGGGCGCGGCGGCGTCCTGGGCTCCGGCCGAGGCGAACGCGATCAGCCCCAGCGCGGCGGCCAGGATTGGCAGGCAAACAGCGAGGCGACCGGTACGGTTCATGAAATTCATGATAAGCATTCGCCAAGTGGACCACAGGACCGGGATCAGTCGCGACCCTCCTGACGGCCTCGACCATCCCAGTCTAGCTTGCCGATTGGCCCCTTGACCATCGCCTGCCTTATTCCTCGACGACGATCTCGACCCCATTGAGAATCGGTGAGCCCTTCCGCGCCGCCAGGTCGATGGTCAGCTCGGTCGTCGCCAACACCTTCTTGAATTCGCGAACGACCGCCTTGTACCGATTGCCACTGGTCGCGATCACGTCGAAATTCTCGAGCACCGCCTTACCTCCCAGCCGTACGTCAAAGACTCTCTGGCCCGGCTTGACGTCATCGGGTTCACAGAAGTGCAGCCGCACGGTGTAGGTCTTGGGCGTCTTGGCGTTCTTGTCGAGTCGGATGGTCAGGTTCTGCAGGCCGGACACTCCGGATGACGCGACCCACTCGTGGTCCATTGCGGTGACCAGTGAGGAGTGTTGCCGGAAGGTACGGGCCTGGCCCTTGGCTGTGATGCGGACGTCAGGCGAGGAGCCTCCGACGCTGGGGTAATCGAGCCACAGCGTGCCCTGTTTGGACATCCGGTCTCCGGGGGCACCGAGATTGATGCCCAGCCGTTTGACCGACAATTCGCTCGGCTTCAACGCACTGTAGCTCCACATCTCCGCCTGCGGCAGGTGCGTGAAGGCGAGCGAAGTGAACAGCGAGTAGCCGCAGACGCAGCCGTGAGCGAAGTTGGGAGCATTGAGTACTCCGCCTGCGGGGATCAGGCTGTTTCGGCAGCCGGAGCGGAACCCCTGCAGCCGTGCGGTGTTGCCGGTTTCCACATCGGTGAAGCCGGCCGAGGCGGCTCGGAAGGTCAACAGGTGCGGGCTGGCGATCGCGTAGTTGCAGTGGTGTCCGCTCTTGGTGAATTCCCACGGCACGTCCTTGCCGGTGATCGGATCGCGTCTCATGATCGGTTCACCGGTGCGGATGTTGTAGGCCTTGCCCGGTCCTCGCTGGTCGATCACCCGGTTGCCCGAGACGATCACCCGATCCCAGTAGCTCTCGGGGTGTCCCGCGAACCCCTTTCCCTCGCTGTACTTCCGCCACAGTTCCTCACCGTCGGAGCCCTGATAGGCCACCATGCCCTTCTTGTTCGAGGCCATCAGGACGTCGTGCTCCCTGGAGTAGTTCATCCAGGTCACGACGAGGTCGGTGGTGTACTTCCATTTCAGCTTGCCGGTCTTGAGGTCCAGAGCCTTGAGGTAGCGAATCGGCTCGGACTTGGGGATCAGCCCTCTGCGGGCCCAGTCCTTGAAGAGTCCTTCGAAGATCCCGTCCAGGCAATACAGCGTATCGTCGCTGACGGCGACCAGCGGGATGGTCATCTCGGCGGTGTGTTTCCAGATCAGCTTTCCGGTTTGCCGGTTGAGCACCTGCACTTCGGCGGGCACGCGTCCCCGCTTGCCCTGCGTGCGGTGGATGGTGCCGATCAGCAGATCGCCCTGGACGCGGATGCGGCCCCAGGTATCGCCCTTGGCCGCAGCCGGGAAGACGGCGAGCTGTTTGCCGTTCTTCGGATCGAGTTTCAGGATGCGTCCCTTGTGGACCAGGTAGATGCTGTCCTTGACGGCCACGAAGTGGAACCCGGCGAGCACCTTTTCGAAGTCGTTGCCACGTCGTCCGGCCCGGTACTTTTCGTCGTCGACCAGGGGGACCTGCCAGAGTATGCGTCCGGTGTAGACGTCGACGGCCGACAGTTTTCCGGGCCCCTGCAGCAGCATGCGTCCTTCGATGACGGCCATGCTCGGTCCCCAGTAGTGGCGGTTGTAGAACAGGCTGCCATCGGAGGCGGGGCCACCGAACCACAGCACACCCAGCGGAGCCCTCACCAATTGGTCCTGTGACGCCAGCGAGTTGGACGGGTCGCCGTATTCGTGGGTCCAGTCGGCGGCCCCCGGCAGGGCTCCTTCGCGTCGGATCACTGCCAGGCCGTCGGCCTGGCGGGTCTTGGCGCCGGGCAGTTTCAGCCGGGTGACTTGCTCGAGGAACTCCGCGGCTCCGTCTCCGGGAATCCCCAGCGCCGCGGTCCCCCCGAAGGGTCTCAGGCAGCCGAACGCGAGTCGAGCCAGTTTCGGACCCAGGTCGGGTCCGCCGGTCCATTCGAGTGATTCGGTGGTGACGAGGTTGGCGATGTAGGGTGGCAGTCCGCAGGTCAGCGGGTCGGCGACGAAGGCCGCCACGCGGTGCCCGTAGAGTCCGACCCGGTCGAGTCGTCGTCTCAGCGCGTTGATGCGAGCCGGGTCGGGGTCGACGCAGATCAGTCTCAACTGGCTCTGCCGTGCCAGGGCTTCGATCAGCGATCCGTCGCCGACGCCCAGCACCAGCCCGAAGCCTTCATTCGACCCGGCGGCCTTGAGGATCCTGGTGGCCTGTGGCAGCGGCGGTCTCTGCGGCTTGGCCACTCTTTCAGTCACGTCAGTCCCGTCGCCGGGTGCCTCTTCGGCCGCGAAGCACAGCAGCAGCCCGGTACTGGTGGTGACGAACAGTCTCGAGTCGGCTGCGATCTGCGAACCGGCCGTGCCAGAGATGGTCGTCTTCCAGGTCACAGTGCCCGGCTTACCGGCGGCGGGAGGTTCGACGGCGAACAGCAGCGAGCCCTGGTGTCCATAAAGTCGTCCGCCGGCGGCCAGGTCGATGGCCAGCGGATTGGCGGCCAGGAACTTCTTGTAGGCGGCTCCGGCGGGGACCTTCTGCACGCTCGAATTGGCCAGCGTCCACAGCTTGGGCAGCACGGTGCTGGTGACAGTACGGCCGCGACGGTCCTTGGATGTGACCTTCTTGGGATGCTCGAGGTCATAGGCCACCACCTGTCCGTTCTCGCCGAAGTACGCCGTCGTGGGCGTGGTGACCGGCTTGTGGTTGCGGGTGGACAGCGTGGTCTTGGTCGTGCTGTCAAAGGCGATCGAGCCATGGAACAGCCAGCGACCCTCGGCGATCACGTGGTAGTTGGTGGTATTGGAGGTGCTGTAGCTGTGCTTGAGGAAGTTGTTGGTCTTGAGGTCGAGGCAGGCGGCGACGGCGCGTCCGCAGGGGATGTAGAGTTTCTGTCCCGAGAGTGCGAGGTAGCCCTGGGGGGTGAGGTTATTGAGTGTGCGGATGGCGTGTTGCGGTCCGATGGCTGCGGGACCTGAGAGTTCGGCCGGTTTGCCGGTGGCCAGCTCGATGGCACACAGGAAGTTGCCCTCGAACGGCCAGACGCCGGCGGTGAAGCGGACGAGGTGACCGTCGAGCACGGGGCCGCCTCGGACGGGCCAGACCGAGATCAGGCGGTCGTTGCCGAGCACCTTGCGGTTGGCCACAGCGGCCCGGAAGGTCCAGATGGCCTTGCCCGTGGTCGCATCGACGGCGTAGACGCGGCCGTCGTCTGAGCCGAAGACGACCTTGCCGTCGGCCACCAGTGGAGCGAACCGGACCGGACCATCGGCATACACTCGCCACTTCTTCGCTCCGGTCCGAGTGTCGTAGGCGGTGACGCTGTCGGTACGGGTCGAGGCGAGGTAGAGGGTGCGGCCGACGACGACCGGTTCGGGGACGAAGTCGAATCCGATGCGGGGATCTTCGGGCCAGGCAGGCTGCGGCTTGGCCAATTGTCTCTTCCACGCCAGCTTCAGCGTGTCGGGCAGCTTCTCGGTGGTGGTCCCCGAACGGCCCGGATCGTGCCGCCATGTGGGCCAATCGGCCGCGGTCAGCGGGGATGCCAGGAGCATCGACAGGCACAAAGACAGCAGGGTGCAGCGGGTGACGGCCGTCATGAAACGAGTCCTTCCCGGTGTGGGTACCGGTGTGAGGCGTTGAGTCGTCGCCGAATCGGTGAGGATCGGGTTCAGGGCGAGCCATCGCGTCGGGGACCTGATCAAGCCCGCGACCGGCAACTCACACCAGATTGTCAGCTTGGCGTCTCGGCATGTCAAACCGGAGGCGTCTCTTGAGGATACGATCCTCTGGTCAGCGGTCGAAGTGGTGTCCTATGATCGAGTGCATGAGGGGTGACCGTGTTGGCTCGTTGCTGTTGATCGTGCTTTTGGCCTGCACGGCCTGCGGCTGTGGTGGGCCGAGCGTGCTGGCGTGGCCCGAGTCGAATTCCGGCGAGGTGTGCCTGGTGGAGGTGACCGGCAGCGGGTTCCAGTGGAGCTTCCGTTATCCCGGTGGCGACGGGAGATTCGGGACCGACGACGATCTGGTCAGCACCGGTGACCTGCACCTGCCTCGTGGAACTACCGTGGACCTGAAGCTGACGAGTACCGATTACATCTACACGTTGAGGCTGCCGGAACTGGAGCTCGAGGAGATCGCGGTGCCCGAACTGGTGCACACGCTGCGAGTCGACGCCGACCGCGTGGGCAGTTACCAGTTGCTCTCGGACGCGATGTGTGCCATCCGGTTTTCTCACGATAAGGAAATGGGGCGGATGCAGATCGAGGAGACGAGGGCGTTCCAGGACTGGTTGGCGACGTTGGTCAAATGACACCGTCACCGGGACAGCTGATCGGACGACGAACGGCGTTGGGGGGCACCGCGGCCTGGCTGGGGTGTTTTGCGGCCGGTTGCGGATGTGATGACAACTCCGGGACCGGTCCCGGCGGCCCGGATGCCGACGGCACGTGGCACGTTCACCCCGGCGAGTCGATCCAGGCGGCTCTGGACCTGGCAGCCGCATCGAGCACAGGCCACCGCGTGGTGGTGCACCCGGGCACCTACCGGCCCGGGCAACCCGGCCAGGCCCTGATCTGGCTGAACCGTCAGCACGACGGCATCACGCTGGAGGCTTCCGGCGAGGTGGTCTTGAGTGCGGCCAACCCGGAGATTGCCGAGCGTGAGTCCGGGAGTTTCCCGGCGGTGGTCAACCACGTGGTCTATTTCGGCGACGGGATCACCGCTCGAACCGTCTTCCGCGGGTTCACGATCACCGGCGCGAATCGGTTCCAGACCCGCAGCGACCTGCCGGGTCCGATTGAGCCGAATCGGCCCGAGCTGGGCACGCAGAACCTGTTGTTCTTTTATTGCGATGGCGGCGGGATCAAGGTCTTCGGCCGCAGTTACCCTCGGATCGAGCGGGTCGAGGTGATTGGCAACGTGGCCAATCCCTGCGGGGGAGGCATCTCGATCCAGCACCTGGGGTTCCAGCAGGACAGCGTCCGTATCAGCGATTCGGTGTTCCGCGACAACAGTTGCCAGGTCACCGGTTCGGCGATCGACGTGCTGCCGGGCAGCCGGGCCGAGATCACCAACTGCCTGTTCGTCGGCAACGTCTCCAACACCGGCCCGGACACGGTCAGTCCTCCGGGTGAGCTGTACAACGTGCGTCACGGGTCGGGAGCATTGACGGTGTTTCCCGGTTCGAGGGTTCGGGTCAGCGGGTGCACGTTGACGGGCAACTGGAACGGTGTTGACGACAAGGGCGAGGGCAATCACTACACGCGTTCGATCTTCTGGCAGAACACCAAGTCAGGCGGGACGGCTCCGGAGGGTCGATACGAGCTGGACATCGTCGACGGCAGCAATGTCAGCGGGTGTTATTTCGGTGGAGCGACGGTGGACTTGCGGGGGACGATCGACCCGGAGGCCAACACGCTGGACGCACCCGATCCCGAATTCGACACGTGGTTTCATCCGCGTTGTCCGGCTTATGAAGGGGTCGGGTATCGCCGGGTCGAGAATCCCGAGGCGGCCTCGGCGAAGGAACATTGACAGCACTTGGCCCAACGATTCAAGTCGAACGATCGGGGCCCTCTTGTATCCGGCTCCGCGCAGCAAGCCGTCTCACTGGCCGTGTCCCTGAATCGAGAAGACTCAGCATGAGATTCGTGTGCCGTTGCGGTTCGATGCTTTTGGCCGTGGCCGTTGTGCTGGGGGCCTGTGGCTGCCCCGACGATCCGAATCCGGGTACGGCTGCGGGGAAGGACAATGGAAAGGACACGGGCACGAAGGGTGGCAGCGACACTCCCAGGCCAGCACGCTCGCTGTTGCCCCTGGACATGGAATTGCCGGAGTTCCGGCTGGTCGACAGTACGGGCGAGGCGTTCGGGAGCCGGGAACTGGCCGGGCGAGTCTACGTGGTCAACTTCATCTTCACCCGCTGCCAGTTGACCTGTCCCGAACAGACCCGAAGGATGGCCACCTTCCAGAAGCGGTTGGCTCGAGAGATCGAGCACCAGCACAGTTCCGACGAGCGGGGTGGGCCCAAGCATTTTCTCTGGGACCAGGTCCGCATCGTCAGCCTCTCGGTCGATCCCGCAAGCGACACGCCCGAGGTGCTGACGCGTTACGCGGACAACTATGGGGCCGACCTGTCGAACTGGAGTTTCCTGACCGGGAAGAAGTCCGAGATCTTCTCGCTGATCACCGCGGGATTCAAGTTGCCTGTGGCCGACGTCGGTGATGCGACCAAGGACCAGCCGATCGTACACACCTCGAAGGTGGCCCTTGTCGATCATCGTGGCCGGCTCCGTGGAGTGTTCGACGGCATGCAGGATGAGGGTCGCAAGAAGCTGATCGACGCGATCGGGCAGGTGCTCAACGAGCGGGTCGCGATCCCTCCGCAGATTGTCTCGCCCGACTGGCTCGAGGCTCGAGCCGAACGGCAACATGCGGCGGCGAAGGAGTGGACGGTCCGGCACGATTTCCGCTTCACAGATCGTCAGCCCCAGAGCGGGATCGACTTCCGGCACCACGTGGTTGATGACGCCAGCCGGACCTACAAGGCGGTGCATTACGACCACGGCAACGGCCTGGCGGTCGCCGATGTCGACGGTGACGGCAGGCTCGACATCTTCTTTTCGAACCAGGTCGGCTCGAATCGGCTCTACCGCAACACCGGCGAGGGCCATTTCGAGGACATCACCGAAGTGGCGGGTGTGGCGGTGGTGGGAGCGACCGGCGTGACCGGGTCGTTTGCCGACATCGACAACGACGGCGACGCCGACCTGTACGTCACCAACGTCCGCACCGGCAACAAGCTGTTTCTCAACGACGGATCAGGCAAGTTCAGCGATGTCTCGGGCGGATCGGGGCTGGGCCACAAGGCTCACAGTTCCTCGGCCGTGTTCTTCGACTACGACCGCGACGGGTTGCTCGACCTGTTCCTGTGCAACGTCGGTCAATACACGCACGAGACGATACGCGATGTCGGGTCGGACAAGACCGATGAGGGTCGTGAGGATAAAGGCCTGGGGATGGCGATGCGGTTCCACGACGGGATGGACGACGCATTCGTCGGACACCTGCACAGCGGGCGAACCGAGCGGAGCGTGCTGTATCACAACGAGGGGGGCGGGAGGTTCCGCGACGTGACCGAGGAGACGGGGTTGATCGACGAGAGTTGGACCGGAGCGGCCAGCCCGATCGATGCCAACAATGACGGCTTCATCGACCTGTATGTGCTCAACATGCAGGGCAACGACGAGTACTACGAAAACGTCGGCGGCAAGACGTTCAGGAAGCGAAGCCGCGAGCTGTTCCCCAGGACCTCGTGGGGTGCCATGGGCATCAAGGTCTTCGACTTCGACAACGACGGACAACTCGATATTTACATCACCGATATGCATTCGGACATGGGTGGTGAGCGGGTTGAGTTCCTGCGGGCCAACGCGACAGCGGCCGAGGAGCAGAAGAAGTCGCCTCGGCCATTTGCCGAGAGCATCCTGAAGACCGACGGCACGAGCCTGTTCGGAAACAGCTTCTTCCGCCGCACCGGGCTAGGGAAGTTCGAGGAGGTTTCGGACCGGATCGGGGCAGAGACCTATTGGCCCTGGGGGATCTCCGTCGGTGACCTCAACGCCGACGGCTACCTGGACGTGTTTGTCACCTCGAGCATGAACTTCCCCTGGAGGTACCACCCCAATCACGTGCTGCTCAACGATGCGGGCAAGAGGTTTGTGCTGAGTGAATTCGTGTTGGGTGTCGAGCCGCGTCGTGGTGGGCGGACGAGTGTGCCCTGGCATCAGCTCGACGCCGACGGTCGCGACTCGGACCACGATTTCTGTGAGGACCGCAAGGGGGTGTTCACGATGTACGGTGCGTTGGGCAGCCGATCGAGCGTGATCCTGGACCTCGACGGCGACGGCGACCTCGACATCGTCACCAACGACTTCAACACCGAGCCGCTGGTGCTGATCAGCGATCTGTCGGAGCGAATCACGGTGAGGTACGTGCAGGTCCGGCTGCGGGGGGTCGATTCCAACCGCGACGGGCTGGGGGCTCGGGTGACCGTCCACGCAGGCGGCAAGCAGTATGTCCAGGTGAACGACGGCCAGAGTGGATACCTGTCTCAGAGTCGCATGCCGTTGTACTTCGGGCTGGGATCGGCCGAGTCGATCGAGAAGATCGAGGTGACGTGGCCGACGGGCAAGACCCAGGTCCTGCAGGGACCCTTGCCCGCGAAGGGCACCGTGGAGATCGAGGAAGCCGAGTAGGTGACCACGCGGTCGGGCTACGTGCTGGCTGTCGTCGTGGCCCTGTTGGGCGGCGGGCTGGCGGTGAGTCTGTGGTGGTCCGGGCCGGATGTGGACGGGTTACTCGAAGAGGCCATGGCGGCCCGCGGCCGAGGCGAGCACGCTCGGGCGGTGGATCTCTACACACAGGCGGCCGCAGAGGGTCTTGCGGCCCGGCCGGCGCTAGCGGCCCACGCACACTCCCAGGCCGCCTTGCTGCTGCTGCAGTCGTTTGCTCGGCTCGACGAATCCGAGCAGCACTTTCGGCAGGCCCTCTTTGCCCAGCCGGATCATTTCGAGGCGGGCCGGGGCCTGGCGATGCTGTTGGCGCTGAGCGGTCGCAGGTGGGAAGCGGTGCCGGTGATCCGGCGTGCCCTGCGGTCTCGCTCGCAGGAAGTCTCGGACGGCAGTGAGATCGACCTGTTGAGGCTGATGGATGTCGGTGGCGGGATGCGGTTGGACTTGGCGGTCTTGGACGAGGCCCTGTCGCGGAATCGCGAGGATCCGGTCGCGTTGCTGGGCCTGGCCTCCGGCGACCTGGACGCGGGCCGAATGCAGCAGGTCGTCGAGCGAGCCCGCCGCGCGTTGGGATTACGATCGGACCTGGTGGCCGCCCGGTCGGTGATCGGTCGCGGACTGCTTGCCACGGGTCGGATCGCGGAGCTGGTTCGATGGCATCAGCGGCTGCCCGCATCGGCCGACGGTGACCCTCGGGTGTGGGTCATCCGCGGCGAATTTCACGACCAGGCGGGCCACGACAAAGCCGCGGCACGCTGTTACTGGGAAGTCCTGAAGCTGCATCCCGATCACCGGACGGCCAACTACCGGCTCGGCGAATTGCTCAGGGATCTCGATCGCGAGACCGATGCCGAAGTGTTCAGCCGGCGGGCGGCCGACCTGCAGACGCTCAAGGAGATCGACGACAGGATGATTGCCGAGGGGGGTGTTGGATCGCTCGAGCTGATCCGGCGCAAGGTCGGGCATCTCGAGGGGATGGGCCGGATCTGGGAGGCGTGGGGCTGGGCGCGGCTGGCCGCGGGCCGCGACGAGAAGGCCGAGTGGCCCGGCGAGGCGGTCAAGCGGATCGAGCAGCAGCTGGCCAACGAGACGATCGAGTCACCCGAGGGTTTGACTCGCAACTCGTCCAACCCGGCCCTGGCCCTGGATCTTTCGGAGTGGTCGCGGCCCGACTGGTCGGTCGATTCGATTGTCGCTGAAGCGGATTCGGTCGTCGGCACCATCGCCTCGTTCCGCGACGACGCAGCCGATGCGGGGCTGGTGTTCCGCTACGTCAACGGTCACGACTCCGAGGGTGGCGGGAGGCGGATGTATGAATTCACAGGTGGCGGCGTCGCGGTACTCGATTTCGACGGCGACGGTTGGCCCGACGTGTACCTGGCCCAGGGCACCAGCTGGCCGGTCGATCGGAGCGACACCCGCCACAGCGACCGGTTGTTCCGCAACGTGGGTGGGGGTCGTTTCGAGGACGTGACCGAGTCGGCCGGACTGTCCGAGACCGGTTTCGGGCAGGGTGTGGCCGTCGGTGATATCGACGGCGACGGCTGGCCCGACCTGCATGTGGCCAACATCGGCGGCAACCGGCTGTACCTCAACAACGGCGACGGCACGTTTCACGACGCGACCGAGGCTGCCGGATTGCCCGGCGATGGCGATGCCAGCTGGTCGACCAGCTGCGTGATCGCCGACATCAACGGCGACGGCCACGCCGACATCTATGTCGTGAACTACTTGTCGGGAACAGACCTGTTCACGCGGGTCTGCCGCGACGGGACCGGGCGAGTGCGGATGTGCCAGCCGTTTCAGTTTCCGTCGGCGATCGATCGGTTGTATCTGGGTCGAGGTGACGGCACGTTTCGAGATGTCACGGCGATGTCGGATATCGGCGTCGAGAGGGGTAAGGGGCTGGGCGTGGTGGCGGCGGACCTCGACGCTGACGGTCGGCTCGAACTGTTCGTGGCCAACGATACCCGCACCAACTTCCTGTTCCGGGCTGCGGCCGAGGGGAGTGGAATGTGGCTGGTTGAGACGGGACTGTTTGCGGGAGTGGGCCTCGGTGGCGATGGGCAGGCCGAGGGGTCGATGGGCATCGCTGTGGGGGACGCCGATGGCGACGGGCGGCCGGACCTGTTTGTCACCAACTTCCTGGATGAGACCAATACGCTGTATGTCGGGATCGGCCGCGGGCGGTTCAGTGACCGGACCCGCCGTGCCGGGCTGGCCAGCAGCAGCCTGAAGACTCTCGGCTTCGGCACCCAGTTTCTCGATGCCGATCTCGACGGCGACCTCGATCTCTTGGTCGCCAACGGCCACGTCGACGACTACTCGGATGTCGGTCGACCGTACAGGATGGCGACGCAGTACTACCGCAACCGAGGCAACGGGCGATTTGACCTGCTCGATGACCCGGCCCAGGGGCCCCACTTCCGACAGCAGTTCCTCGGCCGCGGGTTGGCTTGGCTCGATTGGAACCGCGACGGGCGTCCCGATGCGGTGATCACGGCACTCGATGTGCCAACGGTGTTGCTGACCAATACGACCGAGCAGGCCGGAGGTGGCCTGGTGCTGAGGCTGGTGGCGACGGCCGGCCATCGCGATGCGATCGGGGCCCGGGTGAAGCTGGGGGCTGGTGCCAAGGCCCGCTGGTTCGAGTTGACCTCGGGCGACGGGTACCTGGCGAGCAACCAGAGGTGCCTGTTGATCGGCATGGGGAGTGATCAGGGAGCGGTGCGGGTCGAGGTGAGTTGGCCGGGTCGTGCGAGCCAGGTGTTCGGGGGCCTGACCTGTGATCGCGAGTGGGTCTTGGTCGAGGGACGTGGTGAGGCCATTTCCTTGGCCCGACCGATTGAACGGACCTGATCACCTGTCGCATAATGGACGTCGTTCCAGAACGCGGGTCGCCAGGGGAGACTCCAGGATGACAACACGACAGATCAATCCCATGGTCCCCGTGCTGGTTGTGGCCGGCACGGTGCTGCTGCTGCTGGCCACGCTGCCGGTGTTCGAGACCGATGCGGTGAGCGGCAAGGAGCCGAAGGTCTTCAGCACGGCTTTCGACCTGCATCGGACTCAGGAGCCGAGTCCGGAATCCCGCCGCGAGCCTCCTGCCACGGCGTCCCTTCACGAGGTCAGCCCGGTCGAGCAGAAGATCCTCTCGGCACTGGACGACCTGACGAAGTTCGAATTCGTCGATTTGCCGCTGCGTGACGCCGTCGTTTACCTCTCGCAGCAGCACGATATCACGATCTTACTGGATGAAGCGGCACTGACTGACGAGGGGATCCAACCGGACGAGCCGGTGAACCTGTCACTGTCCGGCGTGAGGTTGCAAAGCGGTCTGCGGCTGATGCTTTCGCCGCTGAGCCTGGACTTTCTGGTCGCCGACGAGGTGTTGAAGATCACCACCGCGAGCGTCGTGCGCGAGCACATGAGCACCCGCGTGTACCCGATCGGCGACCTGGTGGACGCGGGGATCGATCCTGACGCGGTGATCGAGGCGGTGGAGTTGGCGACATCACGTTGGCGAGACGATGAGTCCGTCGGGGGCCAGACGGTGGTGGGCAGCAGCGTGGTTGCCCTTCTCAGCCCCCGCGCCCATGACGCCGTCGCCGACCTGATGTTACAACTCAGACGACTGATTCAACTCGAAGCCGGGCCACCGGCTCGAAACGGGGAATAGTAAGGACCAAACCATGACATCGATCGACACATCTCGAGTTTCACGCCGCCGCTTCGTCGCCGCGGTTGCGGCCGTGGCGGGTGCGGGTTTGAGTACGGTGGCCCGTGCGGCTGGTCCCGCGCGAGGCGGTCTGCCGAGGGTGACTCGACCCAGGTCCACATCCGGCGACACGGCTCACGAGCCGAACTGGGACGAGCGGATGACGATCACGGTGGGTCCGAAGAAGGCCGATTTGGTCGGCAGCACCGAGCGGGTGTTGCAGGCGGCGGTGGACTACATCAGTCGTTTTGGCGGCGGCACGGTGAAGGTGTTGCCCGGCAACTACACGCTCCGCAACTCGATCTATCTCCGCAGCGGCATCCGCATCCTCGGCAGCGGTGCCGACTCGGTGCTGACCAAGGGCCCGTCGCATTCGGTCGCGCTGGCCGACGACAGCGACTGGTACGACCAGGAGGTGACCGTGGCGGATGCGAAGGGGTTACGGGTCGGCGACGGCATCGTGCTGCGGACCCGAAATCCTCACAACGGCGGCAGCGACGTGCTGAAGCGGACGCTGGTGGCTCGGAAGGGGAACCGCTTCAAGCTCGACACCGCGCTGCGCAAGAACTACTGGCTCTCGGGCAAGCCGACCCTGTCGACGCTGTTCCCGTTGATTTCCGGAGACCATGTCCACGACATCTCGATCGGGAACATCACCCTGGACGGGAACCGCAAGCAGAACGCGCACCTCGATGGCAACTACGGCGGATGCATCTTCCTGCAGGACTGCAACCGGATCCTGATGACGGGTGTCGAGGCCCGGAACAACAACGGTGACGGGATCAGCTGGCAGATCTGCCACGACGTGGTGGTCGAGAACTGTCATTCGCACGACAACGCCGACCTGGGTTTGCACCCGGGAAGCGGGTCTCAGCGGCCGCTGATGCGGAACAACAGGATCGAGCGGAACAACATCGGGGTCTTCTTCTGCTGGGGGATCAAGTACGGGCTGGCCGAGAACAACCAGATCACCGGCAACCGCAGCTACGGCATTTCGATCGGTCACTGTGACACGGACAACCTGATCCGGTTGAACACGATCACCGGCAGCGGGAAGGTCGGAGTGCTGTTCCGTGACGATTCGCGGGGCAAGGACTTCTGGCCGAACCGCAACAGGCTGGTGCAGAACAAGATTATCGACAGTGGAGGCGGTGACGGCGTGGCGGTCGACGTGCAGGGCAAGACCCGCGACGTGACGCTGGAGGGGAACCGGATCCGCGAGACGCGAAATCCGATGAAGCGGATCGGAGTGCGGATTGGCAAGCAGGCCCGCGACGTGAAGTTGCAGGAGAACACGATCGAGGGATTCGAGCGGGACGTGGTCAACCTGAAGGGGACGCCGTAGCCGGGGACTGGCTCCGCAACTGGGGACTGGCTCCGCAGCCGCCCTTGGCGGCGCTACGGAGCTAGTCCCTGTTCCAAGGTCGGCACTTCTTGCTCGAACGGTTCGACAAACGGCTCGGGTTCGGCGTGGAGCAGTTTCGAACGAGATCCGTGGCTGCGGGCTTCGGCGCGTCTGAGGGCGTCGCGGTAGGCGGCCTGGTTGTTCCAGGGTCCCTCGGCCAGGCGGACGTTGTTGTGTTCCAGCGAGCGGCCCTTGCGGAATTCGAGTTCTGAGATCGCCTTGTTGTAGTCGACCAGGCTGCTGAAGTAGGAGATTTCGGCCTGGGCCAGGCTGACCTGTGCTCGCAGCAGCAGGTCGGCGGAGGTGCGTCCGTTTTCGTATTCGGCCTGGTAGGCCCGCACGCTTTCGGCGGCCGCCTTGCGGCGGTTGAAGCCGATCCGGGCAGTGGCCCAGGCTCGATCGAGTGCCTGGAAGGCGGCGGCCAGTTCGTGACTGATCTCGACTTCCTGCTCTTCGAGAGCCTTGCGGGCCTTGGCGAGCCGGAGTTCGAGGTTTCGGACCTGGGCCTGAGCGGTTCTCATCCCCAGCGGCATGTTGAACTGCACACCGGCCTCCCAGCTCCTGAAGTCTCCATTGGCGAGGCTGCGGTAGGCGCTGCGGTGGGGTCGGTTGGATTGGCCCAGCAGGTCGTCGCCGAATCCGTTGACGTTGTAGCCCAGGACGACATCGAGTTGCGGACGAGTCAGGCTCCGGGCCGCGGTCAACTGCAGCTGCAGGCTCTTGATCGCCCACTTCTGCCGTCGCAGTTCGACCCGTCGGGTCAACGCGTCGACCAGGCTGCTCTTCCAGTCGGGACTGTAGTCGGCGGTGATCGGTTCATCGGAGGGCCGGATGATCCGGCCGTCGTTGACCGGGAGTCCGATCAGTCGACGGAGTCGGGATTCGGCGGAGTAGAGGTCCGAGCGGGCACCCTCGGCGCGGCCCTTGATCTCGAAGTAGTTGTCCCGGGACTGAGCCTTCTCGGCGGCCGGCCGACGCGGGTCGCCCTGGACCATCCGCCAGGTCTGCGCGGCACTGTCGAGGGCCACCTTCTGAGTGTGGTAGATGCGGTAGGCCAGGTGCAGGTCCCAGTAGAGATCTTCGATGTCCTTGACCAGGTTGCGGATGGCGACTTCGAACTCGGTGAGCGTGATGTCGCTGTTGATCCGCGCGATCACCACCCCCTGGTTGACTCCGACAATCGACGTCGCTCCGCCGAAGCGGCCCAGCCGCGGGCCGGCGATCTGGGTGTACTTGGTGCCGGCTCCGGCCAGCAGAGGATGTCTCATTTGAAGCCCCAGTGAGGGGGCCTGGGAGGTGCCGTAGAAGCTCGAGGGGAACAGGTTGAAGCTTTGGTTATTCTGAGAATAGTCCCAGTTGTGGCTGAAGCTGAACTGCGTGCCGGCGCCGGTGATCTTCGAGATTGATGCTCGGAAGCGGCCGCTGTCTTCGTCGAGCGTATCACCGGCAGAGAAGCCGAGGTTGTCGGTGCGCTGGACCGTACTGCTGCCGCCCCAGGTCATCGAGCTCTGCAACGACGTGTCAAAGTCGGCCGTAGCCGCCTCGACCCCTCGTTGACCGAACTGGACGTTGGTTTCCTGGATCGCCGGGTTGAACACGCTGGCGACGAACTCGGGGTTGGCCATCAGGCGGTTACTCGGCGAGAGAAACGTGCCGCTCTCGCGGATGATCTCGCTGTTGTGCAGCCCCAGCTTCATCACCCCCTGCAACGACAGGTCCCAGATCTTCTGCTCGCCCGGACGACTCAGCCGCCTGGGCTCGGCCGCCATTTCGGCTCGAGCGGATTGCCTGTCCCGATCGTCCTCGCCTTCGTCGAGATCGACGATCCGAGTGGCGATGTCGCGGTAGTGAGTCAGGTCGGCCTCGTTGAGGTAGGTCAGCTCCCGAGGCCCCGACAGACACCCGCCCAGTGCCAGCAGAAGCGGCACGGTAAGGAGTTTGCGGAGTGGAAGGCGAGGGGACATGCGGAGGGTGTTTGCTGCGGTGTTGGCTGCGGTGTTTGCGCAGGGGGTGCGAAACCCGAGATGGCGCGGTCTGTGAATCGAGACCGTGCCCCCCAAGTTTATCGGTAGAACCGTTACAGTCAGTATCGGCGTTACAACCGGTACAGCTTGACAGGATCTAAGGTCCACGGGTTGCGAAGTGGGGACCGTCCTGGACAGCGGTCTTTCCCCAAGTCGGGTGATGGCATTAGAATACTCGCCGAGGCGGATGGTGCAGGCGTGGTGGCGTCGGCGCTGTCGGGCTGGTTGGCCTGTGCTTCGGATCCCGTTTTTTGCCCCGAATTCGCAGTGATTTCGACCCAATGTCCACAGGCAACGTTGACGAAGTCCGTGAGCGAATCATCCAGCTGGCTCGAGAGATCGAGCAGATGTCACAGCAGCGGATGTCGTCGGAGGACTATTTCGGTCAATTCCTGCAGCGTGTTGTCGGAGCCGTGGGTGGCCGAGCGGGTGCGGTTTGGGTCCAGAATGGTGCTCACCAGATCCAGTTACTGGCTGATCACAAGCTGGAATCGACCGGATTCCACGACAATCCGGACGCGTTGCGTCGCAACGGCCGTCTGCTCCAGGACGTGTTGCAGAATGGCCAGGCGTGCACACACAGTCCGGATGACGGCGACGTCGAGTTGCCGACCGACGACCTGATCATCCTGGGCGCATTGCAGCGTCAGCAGGAGTGTGTGGGTGTTGTGGAGATCTTCCAGCGGAAGGACACACCGGCCCAGGCCCGGCCGGGTTTCCTGCAGTTTGTCGAGCAGATGTGCGGCCATGCCTGCCGGCACCTCGAGCGTCAGGCCGAGCCGACCGAGGGTACGGTTGAGCGGTCGGAGTTTTCCGAGTCGTTCGAGCACTTCGTACTCGAGTTGCACCGCAACCTGAATCCGACCGACGTGGCCGCGACCTGTGCCAACGACGCCCGGTTGTTGTTGGGCTGCGACCGTTTGAGCGTGGCGGTGCAGGTGGGTCCGCGGACCGACATCAAGGCGATCAGCGGTCAGACTTCGGTCAACCAGAAGTCGAACCTGGTTCGCTCGATGAGGAAGCTGGCGGGCCAGGTGTTGGCGACACGTGAGCCGTTGGTCTACACCGGGCAGCTCGACGAGCTGCCGCCTCAGATCGAGCAGCCTCTGGCCGAGTACATCCAGGAGAGTGGTTCTCGGATGGTGCAGATAGTGCCGCTGTTCGAGCCGGACCCGTTTTTCGACCTGGCCGAGGATGCTCGAGGACCGCGGGACATCGAGCGGCCCAAGCGGGTAGTGGGCGGGCTGGTGGTCGAGCAGGTTGCCGAGAGTCGTGTGAAGGAGGGTTTGCCCGAGCGGCTCGAGCTGGTCAAGGACCACGTCGCGAGCGCCCTGGCCAACTCGATGCGTCACGAACGTTTCTTTGGCATGAAGCTCTGGAGATTCCTCGGCCGTTCGCTGTCGTGGCTCGAGGGCCGCAACCGGTTGAAGGCGGCCGGGGTGGTTGCTGCGATTGTCGTGGTCGGGCTGGTGCTGGCTCTGGTGCCGTGGGACTACCGGGTCGAGGCGACCGGGCAGTTGATGCCGGTGGCTCAGCAGGACGTCT
>CAUZEQ010000009.1:0-33597 GCA_963578885.1 Planctomycetota bacterium | reverse complement strand
CCGACGCCGCCAATTCCTCCGTCTCCGACGATGACCTCGTCAAGGCTCCACTGGGCCTGTTGTGGTTTGGCGGCAGTTCGAACAAAAGCATCCTGCCTCGACACGGACACGGGCCGACCGAACAGGTGGTCGGAGGCCGACTGTTCATCGAGGGGCCCGACATCATCAGGGCCGTTGATGTCTACACCGGCCGGGTGCTCTGGGAAGCCTCGCTGCCGCAGGTCGGACAGGCGTTCAACTTCACCGGTCACCAGCCCGGAGCCAACGCCACCGGCAGCAACTACGTCAGTGTCGAGGATGCCGTCTACGTCGCCTACCAGTCGCGTTGCATCAAGCTCGACCCGGCCACCGGTGACGTCATCGCCGAGTTTCCTCTGCCGAGTCTCGGAGACGCCGGCAAGCCCAAGTGGGGCTACATCGCCGTCAGCGGAGACCTGCTGATCGCCGGAGCCGAACCGCTGGTGTATGAGAAGAAGCGAGTCGGAGGCTACACGCAGGACGGCACGACCAGCCGACACCTCGTCGTGATGGATCGGCACAACGGCAAGGTGCTCTGGACCCGAGAAGCTCACTACGGGTTCCGCCACAACGCGATCGTTGCCGGAGACGGGATGCTGTACGCCATCGACCGGCTGCCCGACACCATCGTCACGTTGATGCTCCGCCGAGGCCGCAAGCCGACCGGGAAACCGCGGCTGGTGGCCTACGAGGCCAGGACGGGCAAGGAGGCCTGGAGTACGACCGAGGGAGTCTTCGGGACGTGGCTGGGGTACTCGAAAGACCACAAGCTGCTGCTGCAATGCGGCCGGCCCGCCCGAGACATGCTCAGGGACGAACCCGCCGACCGCATGATTGTCTACCGCGGAAACGACGGGAAGATCCGCTGGGACAAGAAACTGAAGTACTCCGGGCCCTGCATGCTGCGGGGTGAGACGATCATCACCCAGGGCTCGGCGGTGTCGCTTTTGAACGGCGAACGGGTCACTCGGACCAACCCACTGACCGGGTTGACTCAGCCCTGGGGCTACACCCGCAACTACGGCTGCAACTCGGCGGTGGCCAGCCGACACCTGATGACGTTCCGGTCGGCCGCGGCCGGCTACTTCGACCTGGCTCGCGACGGCGGCACCGGCAACCTCGGCGGGTTCCGCTCCAGCTGCAGTTCCAACCTGATCTGTGCCGACGGTGTGCTCAACGCACCCGACTACACACGCACCTGCAGCTGCTCGTACCAGAACCAGGCCTCGCTGGCACTGGTGCACGACCCTCGGGCGGAGATGTGGACGTTCAACAAGCTGGATGTCGGCTCCTCGCCGCTGAAACACCTGGGCCTGAACCTCGGTGCACCCGGGGACCGGCCTGATGACCAGGGCACGCTGTGGCTCGAATTCCCCGTGGTCGGCGGGCCGTCGCCCAAGATCGCCGTCACCGCGGCTCCGGCATCGATCCAGTGGTTCTCGGGCCACTCGGATCGGCTCGGGGCCGGGCCATCCGGCGGACCGACGTGGATCGGAGCCTCGGGAGCACGCGGAATCCGGACTCTCGAAGTCGGGTTGCCCGGCAAAGCGACCTACCGGGTGCGGCTCCATTTTGCCGAGCCGGATGCGGTCAAGCCGGGGGCCAGACGCTTTTCGATCAGCGTCGCAGGCAAGCTGATCCGCCGGGATCTCGACCTGGCCGCTACGGTCGGAGTCGGCAGGACGATGGTGGTTGAGGTGACCGGGGTGGAGGTCGACGGGAAGTTGCGGATCGAGCTGACTCCGGCCAATGGCTCGCTGCCGGCTGTGCTCTCGGGCATCGAAGTGCACGTCGACTAGCGCGGAGGGGGGTCAGACGCGGGTCCCACGATGGTCACCTCGTTACCTGATTGTCTATGCTGATGTTCCGCAGTAACCGGCTCGTTTCGAGACTCCCGATGCGTCCCCGATCCTCCCCGCTCGATCACCCTCCGGGTGCAATCAGCCGGCACGCCCTGCTGGCCATCGTCGGCGTGCTGGTGCTGGCGGGGCTGTCCTACGTGCTGGTCCAGATGGGGCGCCCGCCCCTCCGCGAGGGAGCCTTGGGCAAGGACGGCCAACCGATCCAATCGCTGACGTTCTTCTGCGCGGCGGGAATCCGCAAGCCGGTCGAAGCCATCGCCAGGCAGTACCTCGAAGAATTCGGAATCCAGGTCAACCTGGACTACGGAGGTTCGAACACGCTGTTGAGCCGGATCGAGACGGCCAGGACCGGCGACCTATACCTGGCGGCCGACGAGAGCTACATCGAGACGGCTCGCAAGAAGGGGCTGGTGGCCGAGTCGATCCCGCTGGCAAAGATGAAGCCGGTGATCGCCGTGGCCGAAGGGAACCCCAAGGGGATCAGGTCGATCGAGGACCTGCTGCGGGATGACGTCCGTACGGTGCTGGGCAACCCCGATCAGGCGGCCGTCGGTAAGAAGACCCGCAAGCTGCTCAAGATGTCCGGCCACTGGGCCAAGCTCGAGGCCCTGGTCCGAAAGACCGGGACATTTCAGCCGACGGTGCCCGAGGTGGCCAACACGGTCAAGATCGGTGCAGCCGATGCGGCGATCATCTGGAATACAACCACCACGATCGTCGACGGGATCGAAGCGATCGAGGTGCCCGAGCTGAACCAGGGTGAAGTGCTGGTCACCGTCGGCGTGTTGAAGAGTGCGGCGGCTCCGACCGAGGCCCTGAAGTTCGCCCGGTTCCTGGCAGCGTCCGACCGCGGGCTGAAACAGTTCAAGAAGTTCGGGTTCACGCCGGTCGAAGGAGACAAGTGGGCCGAGGTGCCGGAACTGACGTTTTTCTGCGGATCGGTCAACCGCCGGGCCGTCGAACGGGCGATCAGGGACTTCCAGGCCCGCGAGGGCGTGCAGGTCAACACCGTCTACAACGGCTGCGGAATCCTCACCGCACAGATGAAAACGATCAGCCAGAAGAAACTGACCGGGTTCCCCGACACCTACATGGCCTGCGATACCTACTACCTGGAGATCGTCGACGCGTTGTTCCAGGACGCGATCGAGATCTCCGATACCGAGGTCGTGATCGCGGTGCCCAAGGGGAACCCCAAGAAGATCACGTCTCTGGCGGACCTGTCCCGTCCGGGAGTCCGGGTCGCCATCGGCCAGCCCAAGCAATGCACCATCGGCGTCTTGACCAAAAAGGTGCTGGTTGCCGAAGGCGTTTATGACGAGGTGATGGCCAACGTGGTCACCCAGACGGCCACCTCGGCACTGCTGATCGCACCGGTCTCGACCGGAGCCGCCGATGCGTCGCTGGCCTACCTGACCGATACGAAGGCCGAGAGCGAAAAGGTGGACGTGGTCAGGATCCCCTCCGAAGCCGCCAAGGCGATCCAGCCCCTGGGCATCGCCAGGTCCAGCCAGAACAAGCACCTGGCTCGCCGCCTGATCCAGGCGATCTCACGGGCGCGGTCGGATTTCGAAGCGGCAGGGTTTCATTGGCGACTCGACAACGACTCGCCGAGTTCCTGAACCGCTCTTCGCCAGACCGCTGACCCGCATCCCTTTGCACCGATGCCGACACCATGAGTACCGGGACCGCTTCCCCGCAGAAACCAGCCGAACCAGCCGAACCAGCCGAACCAGCCGAACAGGGCTACCGTCCTCCGTCGGACAAGCCGTTCCTGGCCGGGTTGGTGATCATCTCCAGCGTCTACGTCCTCCTGCTCGTCGGCCTGCTGGTGGGTGACATCGCCTACATCGCCACCGGCGATCTGGCCGACACGGTCGAGTTGCCCGGATGGCTCGATTGGGCTCGACCGGCCCTGCGACCGCTGCTCTCGATGCTGGCCACCCTCGGCAAGCCCGAGATCCGCTACTCGGTCCAACTGACCATGATCAGCTGCCTGTTCTCCGCGGTGCTCTCGCTGTTCGTCGCCGTCCCCACCTCCTACCTGCTCAGCCGACACAACTTCCCGGGCAAGAACCTGCTCGACGCGATCCTCGACATCCCGATCGTGCTGCCGCCGCTGGTGGTGGGCCTGAGCCTGCTGATCCTGTTCCAGTTCGTCCCCGATATCTCCTTCAACGGAACCGTCTACAGCCTCAGGAACGCGGTCGTGTTCCAGTTGCCGGCGGTGGTGCTGGCCCAGTTCATGGTCGCCGCGGCGTTTGCCGTCAGGGTGATGAGAGCGACGTTTGACCAGGTCGACCCGCGTGCCGAACAGGTGGCTCTGACACTCGGCTGCAACCAGGCCCAGGCCTTCTGGCGAGTCGTGCTGCCGCAGTGCGGCAACGGGATGCTGACCGCCGGCACGCTGGCCTGGGCCCGGTCACTGGGCGAATTCGGGCCGCTGCTGATATTTGCAGGAGCCACGCGCATGAAAACCGAGGTGCTCTCGACCACCGTGTTTCTCGAACTGAGCATCGGAAACCTCGAAGGAGCCGTCGCCGTCTCACTGCTGATGGTCGTGTGTGCCGTGGTCGTGCTGATGCTCGCCCGGGTCCTCGGCTCGCGGGGGTTGTCGTTGTAGGGTCGAGTCGAGACGATCGGGGGAGAAGAGGAAGCCGTTACGATGCAGGTCACCGTCGAGTACGCCGCTCAGATCAAGCGAGCCGCCGGCGTCGCGCGAGATGTGATCGAACTGGATGGACCGTGCCCGGTGGCCGAGATCGCTCGCCAGGTGGCCGCCCAGGGAGATGAGAGCCTGGCAGAAATTCTGCTCGACGAAAACGGTCAACCCCGACCCTCGATCCTCGTCTTCCTCGGCGACCTGCAACTCCGCTGGGACGACACCACGACCCGGGTCCAAGACGGACAAACCATCACCCTGCTCTCACCAGTCTCGGGCGGCTGAATGCGAGACCGGGTGGCTGCATGCCCCTCATGCCCCCCGAACCTGGACCCACCAGAACCCACCAGGCACTCATGGCTCCGCTGACCGATCACGAGAAGGCCGTCTACGAGTGGCAGATGTGGGTGCCGGGGTTCGGCGAAGAGGGCCAGCAGGCTCTCAAGGACGCCTCGGTCCTCGTTTCCAGAATCGGTGGCCTGGGCAGCGTGGTCGCCTACCAGCTGGCCGCCGCCGGCATCGGTCGACTCGTGATCGCTCATGCCGGTGACATCAAGCCCAGCGACCTGAACCGACAACTGCTGATGACTCACGACCGGCTCGGCACACCCCGAGTCGAATCGGCCACCCAGAGACTCAAGGAACTCAACCCCAGGCTCGAAGTCCTGGCCGTTCCCGAAAACGTCTCCGAAGAGAACGCACAGCGGCTGGTGGGTGAGGTCGACCTGGTGGTCGATTGTGCACCGCTTTTTCTCGAACGGTTTGCGATGAACCGGCAATGTGTCGAGCAGGGCAAGCCGATGGTGGATTGTGCGATGTACGACTGCGAGTTCCAGATCACCACGATCCTGCCCGGGCAGACACCCTGCCTGGCGTGCGTGTACCCCGAGGATCCTCCGGCGTGGCGTCGCGAGTTTCCGGTTTTCGGAGCAGTCTCCGGCGCGGTGGCTTGCCTCGGGGCCATGGAAGCGATCAAGGTACTCTCTGGCTTGGGGGATCCGCTCTGTGGCACACTCCTGACCTGTGACCTCCGCGACATGACCTTTCAGCGTCGGCAACTGGTTGTGCGCGACGAGTGTCCGGTCTGCGGAACGTCCCACAAGGCCTCCTCGACATGCGCGACATGATTGCTCCTGAGAAACCCATCGCGACCCATGAACCGGTCATCCGCGTCACCGATCTCTCCAAGACCTATCACGACGGCCTGTTCCGCAAGCGGAAGATCGAGGCTCTCAAGAAGGTGTCACTGGAGGTGGGCCAGGGCGAGATCTTCGGGTTGCTCGGGCCCAACGGAGCCGGCAAGACCACTCTGATCAAGGTGCTGCTGGGCATCGTCCACAAGACCTCCGGCGAAGCAACCCTGATGGGCCATCCGGCCGGACGCAGGGCGGGTCGGCAGCGAGTCGGCTACCTGCCCGAAGGACACCGCATCCCGCGGCACCTCACCGGCAACTCCACGCTCGAATTCTACGGCAGCCTCAGCGGACTCTCCGTCGCCGAAACCCGTCGCCGTCGAGGCGAACTGCTCGACGTCGTCGGCCTCTCAGACTGGGGCCGCACCAATGTCACCAAGTACTCCAAGGGCATGCTGCAACGCCTCGGACTGGCCCAGGCCATGCTCCACAAACCCGACGTGCTGGTGCTCGATGAACCCACCGATGGAGTCGACCCGGTGGGCCGCTCCGAAATCCGCGACGTGCTCAACCAGCTCAAGAGCGAAGGCAAGACCATCTTCCTCAACAGCCACCTGCTGCAGGAAATCGAGCTGGTCTGCGACCGGGTGGCGATCCTCTTCGAGGGCGAAGTGCTGAAGGTGGGGCCGGTCGCCGAAGTGACCAACCTGGCCGAAGATACCGAGACACTCGAGGTGACGCTCGAAATCGAAGGCGATGCCGAGGCGGTTGAGGGGGTGCTGCCCGAGGAGGCCGGGACACCGCTGCGGATTGGCGAGACGCGCTGGCGCGTGAAGGTGCCCGCGCTCAACCAGGACAGCATCGACAGCCTCATCGACGCCGTCCGCGGTCGTGGCCTGAGCATCGTTTCGATCTCGCGAGAAAAACTGACACTCGAAGAAGCCTTCCTGAGACTCGTGCGGGCGGCGGCGGGAGACAAGTCATGAGAGCCTACATGGCGGTCATCAAGGACTCGTTCCGCGAAGCCTTCGCATCCAAGATTCTCTGGGTGCTGATCATCCTGATTACGCTGTTCCTGCTGCTGCTGGCAGGGTTCTCGGTCAATCCGGCAATGAGAACCAGCTTCGAGAGCAGAGATGTCATCGACATGGAAGCGCTGGCACTTCGGCTGCGCGACGCCGAGGCCGACAGCCCGGCAGGTCGGATTCGTGAGAAGCTGGGAAGCGATCTTCAGGGAGAACTGAGCCGGTTTCAACCTGCGACGGCCAACCGAGGTTCGAAGTTCGACTTGTTCCGGAAGATCCGAGACAAGCTCGACGACGAACTCGAGAATCCGGAATTTGCTTCCGAGATCAACGTCGCCGACGAGACGCTTTCCGAAGAAGCCCGCGGCCTGGCCGGACGCGGCGACCGACTGCAGGCACGCGAACAACTGAGACTCAACCGCCTGGTTCTCGAAGCCGCGCTGCCCGACGACATCCTCGCGAGTCCCAGCGAAGTGGTTTCGTTGAGCTACATCGGCTTTGCGCTGTTCGCTGAGGAGAACTTCAGCCACAAGGAACTGGAAACGGGCATCAACGGGCTGCTGCAAGTCTTCATCTTCCTGTTCGTCTCGGTGATAGGAACGCTGATCGCCATCGTGGTCACGGCACCGATCGTGCCGAGGATGTTCGAGGGCGGAGCGATCGACCTGCTGCTCTCCAAGCCGGTCTCCCGGTCGCTGTTGTTCCTTTCGAAGTTCTTCGGAGGGTGTGCCTTCACCCTGGTCAACGCGGCATTCCTGATCATCGGCATGTGGCTGATCATCGGCCTGCGGCTGGGTGTCTGGAGCAACGGGCTGTTGCTGAGTATCCCGGTCTACCTGTTCCTGTTCGTGCTGTACTACTCGATCTCGGCCGCCGCCGGAGTCGTCTACCGGGGACCGATCATCTCGGTCGTGATGGTCTTCGTCTTCTGGTTCCTCTGTTTTGTCGTCGGGACGGCCAAGGACATGATCGAAAATTTCGAGGTGCGGCCCTCGACGGTCTACTCGATCATCGCGACCGACGAGGGACCTCTGGCGATCAACATGATGGGACACGTGCACGCGTGGTCCGAATCCCGAACAGCCTGGGAGCCGGTGTTTTCCGAGACGGAACAACAGCGACAGAACATGCCGGGCTTCGCGCGAGTCGCCATGAGAATGCAGGCGGGCTTTCCCTTCGTCGGAGCCCGCTACGACCAGCAGAACAAGCGACTGGTCGTCCTGACCCGGAACATCGTATTCCCGATGCCCGGTAACGGGCCGTCCCGGCTGTTCGTCGGGCGAAGAGACGACGATTGGGCCCGTCGTGGCGGCACCGGGGGATCGTTCCCACCTCGCGCCCTGTTGATCTCACCCAAGGGCAAGATTCTCGCGGTGGGCATACAGGGGGTTCAGGAGTTTGTCGGAGACCCCGAGAAGACCACCGTGTCGCGAAAGTGGATGGGACTCGATTTCACATTGGGCGAGGCGGGAGGTCAGTTTGTCGACGCAACTCCTGTTGATATGACCCGCTGGCGGAGTCCCTTCGACGCCACCATCGATTCGACAACCGGCAACATCATCGTGTTCAGCGCCGGGGAGCTGATCGTGCTGAAACCCGGAACCGCAAATGGCAAGACAACCTACACTCCGAACACAACACGCGACCTGGATACCGAGGAAGCTGCCTTGATCACCGCGGCCGGCGGCCGACTGCTCGTCGCACTGGCCGACGGCGACTACCGTCTGCTCGACTCCGCCACCCTGCAACCGACCGGCACCAGCATCCCAACCGGACCCAAGAAACCTCGACAGGCCGTCGCGTCACCCGATGGCCGCTTCCTGGCCGTCGTGTCTCACAAGTCCGAGGCCTGGCTGATCGACGCGACGACCGGCAAGGAAATCAGCGACTCGGCGGTTTCCGGAGACGTCCACGCTGTGGCGTTCGATGCCCAGAACCACCTGCTCGTCGGCGACGTGTTCATGCGGGTGACCAGCTACTCGGTGCCCGACTTCAATCCGGTCAAGACCCACGACCCCACTCTCTCGACGCTGCAGGCGGTGTACCGCTACGCCGTGCTGCCGATCTACACGGTCTTCCCCAAGCCGGGCGAACTCAACGCCGTCATCGCGAGGCTGTTCGAAGACAGTGACACGGTGACCGTCAGCGGCAATAACGAAGACCTGCAGGCCGACCAGTTCGAGCTCGAAATTCAGACACCGCTCGTCAGCAACGCAGCCTTCCTGCTGGTCATGCTCGCACTGACCTGCCTCTACGTCTCCCGCAAGGACTTCTAGCGCCGGCGGGGACTGGCTCTCCGTCCGCACGTGGCGGGCGGGTGCCTGTCCCGGCACCCGATGGCCGGTTTCTCCAATCGGGACAGGCACCTCCGCCCCGCCAAAGGCGGGGCTGCGGAGCCAGTCCCTGGCGGCTAACCCAGCACGCCCTCGATCACGCTCGCCTCGGGATCCACCAGCCGGATCGGGCGGCCGACGTTCGACATGTTCTGCCGCTGGGCATCAACACCCAACGCCCCGCAGGCGGTCGCCAGCAGGTCACCAGTTGAGATCGGGCGGTCGGCCACCTCGTTGCCATCGGCACTCGTCCTGCCCACCGCCTGGCCGCCCCGGATCCCGCCGCCGGCCAACACCGTCGTCCAGGCCTTGGGGAAATGATCGCGGCCCTGGTTGGAGTTGATCGTCGGAGTCCGGCCGAATTCGCCCATCCAGATCACCAGAGTCGATTCCAGGAGACCACGCAGATGCAGGTCGCCCAGCAACGTGGCCCAGCCCGAATCGAGCGTCGAGCTGAGACTCTTGACCGTGTCGAAATTGTTCTGGTGAGTGTCCCAGCCCAGCTGGACCTGGCCATCGACTCCGTTGAGCGACACCTCGACAAACGGCACACCCCTCTCGACCAGGCGGCGGGCCAGCAGGCAGCCCTGGCCAAACCGGTTGCGGCCGTAGTCGTCTCGCAGAGACTCGGGTTCGTCGTCGAGATTGAAGGCGGAGACCGATTCGGACCGCATCATCCGCACCGCCTGTCGGTAGACAGAGCGGTGACTGAGTGCCGGCACGTCGGGTCGCTGGGCTCCAAAATCAGACTCCAGCCGATCGAGCAGACCCAGGCGGGCGTCGGCTCGGACCCTGTTGATTCCCTCGGACTGCTGCAGGTTCTGGACTCGCAAACCCTGCGAGTAATCGGCCAGGCCACCGGCGGGTACCGGCACCGGAGTGCCGTCGCCGACAATCAGCGGAGCATACTCGGGGCCCAGGAAACCTGGGCCGAAGGCGGCAGGACTGAGGAACCGGTAGGGAGCCACGCTGATGAAGCTCGGCAGAGGCGAGGCGCCGTCTGAGAGTTCCTTGCTGAGCATCGAGCCGAGAGTGGGGTAGTGGATCGGGCCCTGGGGCAGGTAGCCGGTCCGCATCTTGAACGTCGCCCGCTGGTGATCTCCCTCCTGGGTCGACATCGATCGCAGGATCGCCAGGTGCTCGGCCTGCATCGCCAGGCGAGGCAGGTGCTGAGAAAACTGCAGTCCGGGTACGGTGGTCAACAAGGGCCGGAACGGGCCGCCATTGGCGTGATCGGGCTTCATGTCGAAGGTGTCGGTCTGGGTCGGACCACCCGACATCCACAACAGGATGCAGCTGCGACGACGCGTGGCCGCCGCGGCCGAAGCCACCTGGCCGAACCAGCCCGAGGCGGGTGCCGCGAGGGCGCCGGCGGCCGAGAGGGCCAGCCACTGGCGTCGAGTCATCCGGGGGAAGGGGGTCATGAGCCGCCTCGAGGTCCTAGTGGTTCAACAGGAATTCACTCGAATTCAACAACGCCCAGAAGACGTCAGCCAGGGCCTGACGTGAGTCCTTGCTCGCTCCGCCACCATCGACGTACGCGACCAGCCGCGTTTGTTCCCCGGGTCGAGGCCGACGACCCAACGACGCCAGGTACAACGCCTCGATTCGATCCGCCGTCCCAAGGGCCGGAAAGTCGGCCACCGCCGCCAGAGTGCGACTGCGGTCCAGGCTCGTGGCCTCGGCAATAAAACTCCCGTTCATCAACGCCAAGGCCTGCAGGATCGTCGTTCGCTGCTGAGTCGGACGACTCGATTCGTCACGGAACAGCTCGAGGAACTCGTTGCGAGGGGAATTCGGGCGGCCGGGGATCGCCAGTTGACGATCCGCAGCCGTCGCAATGTAACCGGTCGCCTGGGCCAGGCTGTCGAAGATCTGCTCGGGCGAAAGACCCTTGACCGCCATCCGTGAGAACAAGCGGGGATCGCCCTGCGAGGGGTCGGTCAGACGGCTGGTGCGACGGTAGGCATCGGTGGCACAGAGCACGCGGAGGATGAAGCGGACGTCGAACCCGTGCCCGGCAAACTCGGTGGCCAACAGGTCCAGCACCTCGGGATGACTCGGTGGATTGTCGGCGGTGAAGTCGTCAGGCGGATCGACCAGGCCGATGCCGAACTGGTGAGCCCACAGACGGTTGACCGCGGCGCGTGAGAAGTACGGGTTGCTGGCGGTGATCATCCAGTCGGCCAGCAACTGGCGGGCGCCCCGAGTCTCACCGGGTGGCGGCTTGGACCCGTCGAGATAGACCGGGCCGACACTCGTGTCGGTCCCCGGAATCTTCAGCTCTCGCCTCTCGGCCACCTCGCTGATCGCCGCCAGGAATCCGCCTTGGCCCTGACGCTGCATCCCGGCAAAGAACGCCGCGAAGCTCCAGAACTCACCCTGCTTCCAACTGTCAAACGGATGGTCGTGACACTGAGCACACTCGATGCGGATGCCCAGGAAGGTCCGGGCGGTGCTGGCCGCGAGGTTTTCGGGCTTGATCTGCTTGGCCTGGTAGAAGGCCAGGGGCGAGGGCCGGTTGCGGAGCTGCAGCTGTTGCTGCGGGGTCCCCGTCGGTGTCAGAGGCACCGTGACGATCTCTCGTACCATCGCCGCATAACTGGTGTCCTCGGCCAGCTTCTGCCTGAGCCACCCTTCGAACCCCGGCACGAGTACTCGAGCCTGGGGATCGGCCGCGGTCTCCGGCAGCAAAGCCTTCCGCCAGACATTGGAGAACTGCACCACGTACAGCGAACTGTCGAGCAACTGGTCGACGACCTCTCGCCGCTTCCGAGGGTTCTTGTCGGCGAGGAACTTACGGACACGAGTGGACGGAGGAATGCGGCCGCCCAGGTCGAGATAGGCTCGCCTGAGAAACTCGGCATCGTCGGCCGAGGGTGCGGCGATCACCGTCTCGGTCGACATTCGCGACGCGATCAGGCGGTCGATCCGCGCCGCCAAGTCGGTGACATCGTCAGCCTGAACCGGCGTGGCCATCGCGCAGAGCAGCAGTGGCAAAAGCGCGAGAAACCGTGGCACGAGGGGATGTCCTGGAGAGGTGCCCGAGCCGCTCGAGCGTACCACCTGCCACGGCGGACTGCCAAGAGAGGGATGCGGGTCGCTACACGGACGCCAGGGCAACAGGCTCGGACTCACCTTCGACCGGGCGATCCGCAAGTAGCTCGGGCTCGAACCACTCGATGCCCCGAGTCGCGTAATCGGGTCCGAAATCGAAGGACTGCTTGATCGCCAGGTCGATGTCCAGCGGATTGCGCGTGCCGCCGGGACGCAGGCCCGCACGGCGGATGTAGGGGCCACGGGCCGGGGGGAACGGGTAGTCGCTGCCATGCAACAACCGGCCTCGCAACGACTCCGACTCACGCTCCAATCGACCCAGGGCGCGCCACCGCGGCCAGGTCGCCAGGATCGAGGTGTCGCCGTACAGGTTCGGGTACCGCTGCATCATCTCCACGAAACCCGGGTAGTAGTCCTCGCGGTCGGTGGCGAAACAGGTTCCGCAGTGAGCCGCGATCACCCGCAGGCCATGCTCCAGGGGCCGGACCAGCCGACGCGGATCGGTGAATTGCTGCGAAATGACTCGGCAGGAATGTTCGTAGCCGGTGTGGAACATCAGGATCACATCCAGCTCGGCCGCCAGCCGGTAGAACGATTCGAACTCCGCAAGCGACGGATCGACGCCCTGGATCGCGGTATGGACCTTGATCAGCCGCGAACCCGCCGCGGCACACCGTTCGAGTTCCTCGAGCGCGTCACGCCGCAGCGGATTGATCGAACACCCAGCCAGTACCTTCTCGTGACGATCGGCCAATTCGAGTACGTGGTCGTTGGAAACATAGACGTGAGTCCGCTCGAGGTCGGGTTCTCCGTCACTGCGGTAGACGGCGTCCTGGGCCAGCACGACGGCACGAGTGAGTTTCGACTCATCGAGTTGCCTCACCAGGCGGTTGCGGATCTGCTCGCTGCGCGTCTCACCCGGTTCGCGATCGAGCCCGATGACGCGGACGATCAGCCGAGTCAGCCAGCGGCGGCGGGTTTCTTCGGAGAGGAACCCCTGCCGAGGATCCTCGCCCCAGCAGAACACGTGCGTGTGAATGTCGAACATCGCAGCGGCCTCGTTCTTCGTGACGGGGTGGGTAATCTGGTGATGAGTGGCAATGAGTGGGAATGAGTGGCAATGAGTGGCGATAAAACTCAGGCGACAGACCTCCCGCGGTATCACTCGGAAACCACCTCCAGGATCGACTCGATGGCAGGCCGATCCACCGGCACTCGCGTCACGTGGTGCAGGCGGACGGTTCCGGAGGGGTCGATCAGCACGTCGCCTCCCAGCTGATACACGTCTCCAGCCGGTGGCCTCAGCCGACGCCCCTTCAGGATCAGCTTCAGGAAGCCCCACCACGACTGCGGTCCCCAGATCGCCCACAGGCCGCCCCGGTGCATGGCATAGGCGGTGTAGAGCACCCGGTCGGGGTCGACCAGCATCTGCCAGGGCCACCCGGTCCGCTCGACATACTCACCAGCCACTTCACTCGATTGAAACGTCACAGCCATCACGTCCAACGGCAGCTGGTCGATCTGCTCGGCGGCCTGCTGCAACTGCAGCAGGTGTTCGCAGCAGGGCAGTCAGGTCAGGTGCCGGTGGAAGACCAGCAACAGCCATCGTCCCGCGCGGTCTTCCAGCCGCACTTCGTTTCCGTTGTGATCTCGAGGTGTGAACATCACGTCGTGTGGCATGAAACTCGGACAGGGCTTACCAGAGAACCACGAAGACCAGCCACCCCAGCACCAGCAGAACCGCGGTGGCCCAGAGTCCCGGCCGCTTGTAGACCGGGAGTACGACTCCCGAATGGTCGAATGGATGAACCGGCAAGTCAACCAGCTCCTGCTGTGTCTGTTCGAGCCAGCCGACGGACCGTCCATGCTCAGCCTGTGCCGACGGATCCCGCCGGGGGGGCTCACGCAGCCAGAAGACCAGCCCCTGCAACTGATCGCGGCGGGCTCGTCCCAGTACCACGGTGCACAGCAGCATCGCCGCCGCCGTCGCCCCGATGCTCCAGAAGAACCCGTACCACTTGTTGACCCACCACAGAGGAAAGTCATCGCCGAACTGCAGGCAGGCGAAACGGGCCAGGCCGACTGTACTGCCGGCAACCAGCCCGATCAGACCGCTCGATCGGTGAGCCGCGGTGAAGATGCCCGCCAGGTAGACGGTCATCAGCGGCATCACCGTGATGCCGATCAACTCGAGATAGAGCCTGACCATACCCATCCCCAGGAAGGGGATGTAGCCGAAGGAAATCGCGATCACGACGACGGTGGTGATCCGGGATACCAGCAGGTAATGGCGGTCGTCCTTGTCAGGAACCAGGAAGCGGGCGTAGAGGTCGCGGGTGAAGACGACGGCCAGGGCCGAGCCGATCGAGTCGAACGTCGAGATGCCTCCGGCCAGCAGACCCGCCACCACGATCCCGGCCAGCACGCCACCGAGCGGCACCAGGTACTCCGAGACCAACTTCGGGAAAATCATGTCGGGGTTGGCCAGGTCGGGGTACGCCCCGTGTCCGAGAATCCCCAGGGTGATGTTGAACCACATCACGATCGACGTGACGACCGCGGCGGTGACCGCGGCCATCTTCACGTCCCACTCGCTGCGAGCCGCCAGCATCCGCATCGATTGGCTGTGGTTGACGATGCAGTAGGCCGACAGGGTCAGGATCCAGCCGGCGATCACGACCAGTGGAGGCACCCTGTCCAGAGGTTCCCCCACGTGAGTCATCGCTCGACGGATCGTCACGTCCACCCCCGCGTCGACCATCGTCTGTTCCATCCCCGCGAACCCGCCGACGGAGTCGTAGACAACCCACCACATTACGATGGCCGCAATCAGCATCACGACCGACTGGATCGAATCGGTCAGTACCACCGACTTCAGCCCGCCGGTGGCCGTGTAGAAAGCCGCACCGGCCGCGATCGCCACAACCAGGTACCACGTCGCTTCGCCCCAGCCGGTCAGCACCGCGAAGGTCAGGTACAGCGAGTACGCCACGTTGCCCAGCACGTTGGTGCGGTAGATGACCTGGATGAAGACCGAGATGACTCGGGCCGAAGGTCCAAAGCGACGCTCGAGGTACTCCGAATTGGTGAACATCCCGCTGCGGTACATCGGCAGAAAGACCGCCCAGGCGACCAGGAACCAGCCGATCGTGATCCCCAGGAACCAGACGGTGATGTTGTTCATCCCCATCTGGTAGGCGCCTCCGGCCACCGCCACGTAGTCGCCGCTGTCTACCGCCGTGGCGAACATCGACAGCCCGACCATCCACCACGGCAGACCTCGCGCCGCCAGCATCCAGTCGACCGCCCGGTTCGTCTCGCGAGACTTCCACAGCCCGAACGCGATGATCGCGACGTTGATGCCCACGACCAGTGTCCAACCGACGATTCCCATCCGGGCGAAGCTAGCCGTCGCCACCGCGACGTGTCAAACCGCCAACCGCCGGTCCCCGGAGCATGTGATAGACTCGGACCACCATGCCACGCCGCTTCGAACCGCTCCTGCTGGCCCTCACCCTGCTGGCCGCGTCGGGCCCAGCCAATGCCGCGGTCCCGCTGGAAACTCAACACCGCCGCCCCGTCGCCCTGGTGACTCTCGACAACGGCCGACACTTCCTGGTCGCCAACCGCCGCAGCGGGACCATCAGTCGAGTCGATGTCACCCTCAGAGAGGTCACGCACGAGGTCCAGGTCGGCAAGCGACTCGCTGACCTCGCACTGGCCCCCAACCACAAATACGCCCTGGTCGCCGACTCACAGAAGCGGCAGCTGGTCGTCTGCCAAATCGAAGACGGACGCCCCACGCCCACGATCCGCATCGACCTGCCGATCGAGCCCACCCGACTGGCCATCGATGACACCGGCCGGCATCTGGCGGTCACCTCGAAATGGTCACCGCGGCTACTGCTGCTGGATCTCCCGATCACGCCCGCCTCGAAACTCCGCCAGGTGATGCTGCCCATGCCCGGCCGACACCTGCTCTGGCTCCCGGGAGCCACAACGCTGGTGGTCGCCGATGCCTTCGGCGGAGGATTGGCAGTCGTGGATGCGGTCGCCGCCAAGGTGATCCACGAGCATCGACTGCCGGCCCACAACATCGGTGGCCTGGCACTTTTCCGAAACAGCCGAAACACCCGAAACGCTAGTAACGCTCACAACGCCGGTGACGCTCGTTCCGCCCCCGACACCACGTACCTGGTCGTTTCTCACCAGGTCCTCAACTCGGCCGCCCGCACCACCCCCAGCGACGTGTTCTGGGGCCTGTTGATGACCAACAACCTCCGCCGAATCCCGATCCAGGAACTGCTCTCGAACAAACCGCTGCCCATTCGACGCCACTCGGTCGTGATGCTCGGCCAGGCCGGCAACGCCGCGGGGGATCCGGCGGGTCTGGCAATCCGGGCCGACGGGTCATTCGTCGTGGCACTCTCGGGAGTCCACCAGGTCGGGATCGGGCGTCCCGAGCGGTTCGAGCTGACACGGATCCCGACGGGAGTGCGTCCCACCGCTCTGTGGCTCTCGGCCGACGAGCGTCGAGCCGTTGTCACTTCGAACCTCGATGACCGACTCGATCTCCTCGACCTCCACACCGCCAAACACCTCGCCAGCATTTCGCTGGGACCTCGACCCGAATCGACGGCTTCGGATCGAGGCGAACGGATGTTCTTCGACGCCGGGTTGTCACGAGACGGCTGGATGAGCTGTCACAGTTGCCACACCGACGGGCACAGCAACGGGCGGCTGGCCGATACGCTCGGAGACGGCCAGTACGGCAACGCCAAGCGAGTCCTCTCGCTGCTGGGCACTCTCGATACCCGACCCTGGGCGTGGGACGGCCGCATGGCCACCCTCTCGGACCAGGTCCTGCACTCGGTGACGACCACCATGCGAGGCCCCCGGCCAACCCCAAGCCAACTCACAGACCTCGTCACCTACCTCAATGAACTCAAACGCCCAGCTCCAAGCCGACCCGCCGCCTCGGACACACAACGACAATCCGTGGCACAGGGACGACGGCTGTTCACGTCACTCGACTGCCGCCGCTGCCACATTCCACCGCTGTACACCTCGCCGGAAACCTACGACGTCGGCCTCGGAACCCCCAACACAAACCCACCCTCACTGAGAGGAATCGCCCAGCGACGTCGCCTCTTCCACGACAACCGAGCCCGCTCAATCGAAGAAGTACTCGGCCGATTCAATCACCAACTCCCCCGCAAAATCTCCAACCAAGAACGAACCAACCTGGCCCACTTCCTAAAAACCCTCTAACAACAATTGGGGTCAGAGCTTGAATAGTGAATAGTGAACTGCGCAGCCGATGTCGTTTGCCTAGTCGCCGCCACAATTCGCTATTGAGGCTCTGGCCCCAATTCCTGGTGACGCCGGCCATGGCGATTCAGGCAGATTGGGTAAACCACTATTCACTATTCAAGCTCTGACCCCAATTGGCGGAGTTGGGTGGCTAGGGCCTGGGCGATGAGGGCGTGGCCCTTTTGAGTTGGGTGGCAGTGGTCGACGAAGAGTTCACGTGAGCCTCCATCGACCATCCGCTGGAACTCCGCCTGCAGCTCGCGATTGAACAGCTCCTCCACGCTCAAGAGCACCGCCCCCGCATCAGCCGCCGCCCGGCTGATCGTCTCGATCACATCGGGATTGGACCGAGTCCCCCGCCGATCCCTGCGGTTGGCTTCGACCAGTGCCTGCCGTCCCTCTTCGACCTTTCCTTGCCCCAAGAGGCTCAGGCCGTGCCAGAAATGAGCCATCGCGAAGTGGTCGTCGAGCGAGATCATCTCGGTGGCCGTCTCGCCCAGGGCCTCCCAGTCCCTGGCCTCGAAGTGCCGGTTTGCGGCACGAGCCAGTTGGCCGAAGCGGGCCGACCCGTCATCGACACCCGGCCCGTGCACCGAATCGCCCGGCGGGGCCAGCAGGTTGGGCACCGCCGGCACGATGATCACCTTCGCTCCGGCCCGCTCGCCCGCCTCGACGATCCCCAGCACGTGCTGCCTCAGCAGAGCCATCCGCGGCGGGATCATCTCCGGGGACTTGATCAACGGGTAGTTCTCGTTGCCGAAGAATTCCGACGGCAACTGGCTGTGCACCGTCGTCGTCGCTTCCTCCAGCATGGCCCGCACACCGTTGATCACTCGCAGCCCGCGAGCAAACTCGCCGGCCTGCTCCATCCGCACCACCATGCCCTCGGGATCGTAGAACACGTCCTCGAGGAACTCGTTATGACCCATGTAGACGACGAACCAATCCGGAGAAAACTCGGCCGCACGGCGGGCGATCGCCAGCACGCGGTGGCTGCCGTAGGCCGGATAGCCCCCGTTGATCACCTCCACCGGGCCTCCAACCTCGACAAGCGATGCACCCAGCAATTCGCCAAACGGACGATCCACCCGGAAGCCGTACGTGCACGACCCGCCCAGGGTGAAGATCCGTCGCGTTCCCGCAGGCTTGGCTGCGGCAAGCTCCTGGTCCCACTGAGGAAAGAAGCGGGTTCCCGCTTCGAAGCCGACGGGGTTTAGCCGGCTGCTGTTGTCGGGAAACAGCCCGGCCACGCGGAAGACCAGTTCCAGCAGCACCACGAGCACCAGCGGCAACGAGACCGCCAGCAGTCTCAGCTTCCACCTCCGAGGTCGCGAAACTGCGGCAGCCACATCGGCGGCAACCGGTCCACTCGGCACGTCACTGGGAGTTGCGGGATTCATGGGCTCGGGACGTCGTTGTGCGGCCGGGTCTGTTCGAACTCGCGGGCGAACCTCTCGGCGAGCCCCCGATCGAGTGGTCGCAGACCCTCGACGGCGCGTTTGAATCCGGCTGCGTTGTTCCTGATCAGTTCGATGCGGGCCAGCTGGGCCCACGCCATGCTGAACCTGCTGTCCGAATCCACCGCCGCCTCGAGCTGTTCGACCGCTTCATCGTAGCGTTCCCGCTCGGCGAGCCCCAACGCCAGGTTGACCCGGGCCCGGGGCAGCCAGGGAGCCAGTTCAACCGCCCGCCCGGCCGCCTCGAACGCCTCGTCCTTGCGACCCTGGCTCTGCAACTCGACCGCCAGGTTGACCCACGCATCGGGGAAGCGGGGATCGACTTCGATCGCCTGCCGGTGTCGCCGCTCGGCCAGCTCGTGCGAACCGGCCTCCCCCAGCACGTTCCCCAGGCTGGTCAGAGCCAGCGGCGAGCGAGGGTTCTTCTTGACCGTGTCGCTCCAGAGGATCGACGTGTCGAGAAAGACCCGGGAGTGAACAAAGCTCACGCCGACCAGCACCAGCACCAGGGCGATTCCGTGAGAGGCATACCAGCGGGTGACGATCAGCCAGGCCGCACCGCTCAACAGCGGGATGCTGGCCAGGTACTGGAAGTGGTCGGCAACGAATGAGAATTGCATGGGATAGACATCGACGAATCCCAGCGCCGGGGCCAACGTGCCGGCAAACAGCAGCACCGCCGCCAGAGGTCCTCGACCGATCCGGCCTCGACCCCACCACAACAGCCCGATGACCGCCATGGCCCCCAGTGGATAAAGCCACCCGGTGAACGAGGCCGAATCGATCGACCACCTCGGGTAGATGAACGCCAGGTCATTGGGCCAGGCCAACTTGCCGGCATAAAACCACAGTGCCCGCCCGGCCACCTGCAGGCGATCCGGCACAGTGAGTCCCAGGTCCAGTCGGCCGGCTCCGATGTGCTGCTGCTCGGTCCAGACGGTCATCAGCCCCATCGGCACCGTCAACAGCAGCATCGGCAGCACCCCCAGCCACTCGCGACGACCGATCCGGCCGCCCTGCCACCAGCAGATCACCAACCACGCCGCCGGCACAGTGACGGTGACGGTCTTGGACAGCAGCGCCGCGGCAAACAGCAACAACGCCAGCCACCAGCGACCTGTTCCTGTTCCTGTTCCTGTTCCTGTTCCTGTTACGGACCCCCGTTCGGCTCGCCACCACCCGAGCCAGGCCCAGGTCGAGGCCAGGGCGAAGAGACCCGAGAGCGTATTCTTGCGCTCGCTGATCCACACCACGCTCTCGGCATGCACCGGGTGCACGGCAAAAAACGCCGCCGCCAGCCAGGCACCCGGTAGACCCAGTCCCACGAGCACTCGCCACAGCACCAGCACCGACACCGCGTGCAGCAGGATGTTCACCGCGTGGTAGCCAAGAGGGTTGTCACCCCAGAACCGGTACTCGAGCCAGAAGCTCGAATGAGTCAGCGGGTAGTACTGGGGAACGCTGCCCGGTTCGAGCCAGATCGCCCTCAGGCCACCGGGGTCGACCACCGGTCGGCTGTCGGTGACGTGGGCGTCGTCGTCCCAGATGAACCCTCCGCCGAAACCGGGCCCGAAGGCGATCACCGTCAGCAGCACCAGCACGCCGGCCGCCACCCGCGCGTCCACTCGCAGAGGTTCACCCTGTTTGGCCACCCGCAGGTCCTGTTGGTGTTGCCTGTTGCCGCGTGAGAGTACTCGTTTCGAGCCGATTCGAGCCTTTTCAAGGCTTTTCAAGGCGTTTCAAGCATACGTCATCTCGGCAAGGCCGACCAATAGCGGAGATGGGGCTCGGGGGGTCGGATCCGCCTTCGGCGGGCCGCAGCCGGGCCTGACCCCTTCGTCGGATTCCCGGTAGACTGGACGGGGCCGGGCATCCCAGTTCGACGCACACGCGATCATGAACGACACCTCCCATCGCAAACCTCTCGGCAAACGCCTGCTGCTGGCCGCCGCCGTCCTCGTCGGCATGCTCATCGCCGCCGAACTCATCGTCCGCATGCTGCTCAACCAGCCGGTTTCGATCCGCTTCAGCCAGGACACCGACGAACTGAAGCAGCTTCAGCTCGAGAGATTCAGCGGCGTGTTGGCCAGCGATCCGGATCGATTCTGGCGGCTGGTTCCACACAGCCGATTGCCCGAATCGGGTCCCGGCCCCCGCGGTCCCTTCTTTGGAGTCATCTCGAACGGCCACGGCTTCCGAGAAGATCACGCGGTCTCCGCCACGAAGCCCGCTGGCGAAACACGGATCCTGTTCCTGGGCGATTCGTGCACCTTCGGCTACGGGGTCGGCTTCAACGAAACGTATGTGGCCGGGTGCGAGAATCGGCTCAACGAGCAGTATCCGGACCGGCACTTCGAGTGCATCAACGCGGGCGTCCCGGGCTACTCGCTGTTCCAGGGCTGGCGCGTGCTGGATGTCGAAGGCCCCCGGATTCAACCCGACATCGTGGTCGTGTGCTTCGGGTTCAACGACCGGTCCGAGTGGGATGGCCGAAGCGATCTCGAACACGCCGCGGTGGCTCCGCCCGGTTGGCTGGCCACCAGCCAGCTCGCCACACGACTCTGGCAACTGGGCCACCAGCCTGCGGAACGCCCGACGATGAACCCGCGACCGCGAGTCTCGCCCGAGGAGTACCGCGGCCTGCTGACCCGCATCCGCCAGCGCACTCGACGACTCGGCGCCCGGCTGGTGCTGATCTCGTGGTGCGAACGCTTCCAGGTGACCGACGACCGCGAGGAACGGACCCCGTGGCAATTCGAGCTGTACCGCTTTGCCAGGCGGCAGCAGGTCCCGCTGCTGGACCTGGTCCCGCTGCTGCAGGACTGGACTCTCCAGGTGGATCGGCCCGAGCTGTTCCTGGACATCGTCCACGTCACCTCCCCCGCCCATTCACGGATCGCCGGCCAGCTCATCGAAACCCTCAGGCCGCTGCTCGCACCCCGAGACTCGTCGCCATGACGACCGAGCCGGTAAAGGAAACGACCGGGGAGCCGATTCCCGACGGCGGGGCCGGGAAGCGGCGACTGGCGGTCACGCTTGTCAGCCTGGTCGCGGCGCTGGCGGTTGCCGAACTGGCGATGTGGCTCAGCGACCAGCCTCGGTTCGTAGCGGCTCATTCCTTCCCGCCCCAGTTCATGCTGGTCGGAGATCCCGACGCCGACGGGTGGATTCGCCACGTGAACAAGCCGTCTGAGTCGATCAGGTTCATCTACGAATCGGATCCGCGAGACTATTTCGGGCCGGGCCACACGGTGACCCACACCACCAACTCGCTGGGGTTCCGCGGCGGGGAGTTCCCGCTGGTTGAGTCCCGAGACGGCCGGATCGAGGCGGTTGGCGAGAAGAGCCCCGACGTGCTGCGGATCGTCTTCCTGGGCGATTCGGTCACCTTCGGCGAAGGGGTCCACGATGAGGACACGTTTGTCGAGCGGATCGCCGGGCGGCTGGGATCGGCACTGAACCGCAAGGTCGAGCTCTACAACTTCGGCGTCGGTGGCCACAACTCCTCCGATGCACTCTGGACCTGGCAACGCTATGCCCGCCACCTCGACCCCGACCTGGTCGTCTACACCTTCGTGCTCAACGACGCCGAGCAGAGGATGTTTCGGCTGGATCACGCGTCGGGTCAGCCGGTCCGGGTGCCGCGGTCGTTCGAGTCGCGACGGGCACGCTGGAGTGGTCCACCGGAGGGTTGGTGGAGTGGATCGCGGCTGGCGCGGCTGGCCTGGAAAAGCTGGGCAACAGGCAAGCTGAACACCGCGACGCTGGAATACTACCGCGAACTGAACGCGTCGTATTCCCCGGACTGGACCAGGTGCCAGCGCGAGCTGAAGGCCCTGCAGCAGATCGACCCGACCCTGGCGGTTGTCGTGTTCCCGATGCTCTACGACCTGGCCGCTCACCCGTTCAAACCGGTGCACCTTGAGGTGGCCGATGTGTGCGGGTCGGCCGAGGTGATCGATCTCCATGAGCCCCTGGCACGGCGTGCCGCTGGCGACACCCGGGGCCTGTGGGTCCACCCCGGTGACACTCATCCCAACGAGATCGCTCATGCGGTCGCTGCACGAGCAATCGCCGATCGGCTGGAGACCCTGCTGAAGAGGCCCCCGGTGGCGCTGTTCTCAGTCCGCTGATGACTCGGGCGTCGGCAGGAACTCGCGAGGCACCTTGCAGACCATCGTGTAGGCCGGGTCGAACATGTTGCCCAGGTCGTAGCGGACGCACTGGGCCAGCAACAGGTTGGCTCCCAGGGGATCGAGCCCGTAGTCCTGCACCAGCCAGCGGAGCATTTCGGTGGTCGCGTTCTGAGTCGCCTCGTCCAGCGGCCTCGCGTTGCCCGCGGTGAAGATCTCCCGCTCGTTCTCACCCCGCGGCCAACCGATCTCGTGGTCGGGGATCAGGTCGAGCGTGACCTGGACGTCCATCGAGATCTCCAGCCCCGACCCGACGATCTCGCCATCACCCTGCACGGCGTGTCCGTCGCCCAGGAAGAACAACGCTCCGGGTTCGAACACCGGGAAGTAGACGGTGACTCCCTGCCGGAATCCCCGGTAATCCATGTTTCCGCCGTGCTCGGCCGAGGTGGCTGTGGAGATCGCCTGGCCCCCCTTGGGGGCCACTCCGAAGCAGCCGACCATCGGGTCCAGCGGCAGCCTCAGGCGGCCGAGCTTCGTTTCGGGGGTGGTCAGCGTCGCCGTCCAAGCCTCGACATCAATATCCCACTCGGCCATCCCCGCCTCGGGCAACTCGCAGACAAAGTCCGGCCGCACCACGTTGGCCGCCACGCTGGTGCCGCAGAAGGCCCAGTCGCGGTTGGGCATCACCTTGTCGAGCTTCACAACCAGCGTGTCACCCGGCTTGGCACCCTCGACGAAAAACGGGCCGGTCTGAGGGTTGCCACGCTCAGTCGCCTGTTCGCGGTTCGCGTCTCCGCCGCGAGCATCAACTGTGGTGGTGATAATCGAATCGCCCGGCCGGACCGATAGCACCGGCTCGTGAGGACCCAGGGTGGTGAAGTAGTGAGTCGGAGTGAACTGGTGTTCCATTTCGGTGGGGCTCGGGGGGACTCGGGGGGGGCTGAACGGTTCAGTGGGTCTAGGAGCTGCCTGGGGTGGACCGCAGGCGACGGAACTTCTGCAGGCTGGGGCAGTCGGCTTCGACGATTCCCTTGGGTACCGCGGCCGAGACGATCACTTCGGATGTATAGATGTCTCCGTTGTCGTCGACCCAGATATCGTGAGGTGCGGCGAAGTCACCGGGCTGGTACGGATTGGCCCCACCGCCGAACCGCGACAGCAGCTCGCCGGATCGGTTGAAGATGCTGACCCGGCCCCCGGTCTGGTCGAATCGCTGGTCGTTGAGCCCGGCGTGCCAGCCGAGTTCGGCGACGTAGACCACGTCATCGCGGTCGATGAAGACCTCGCATGGACGTGCCACATCGGTCCATGCTTCGAGGAACTCGCCATCGGCATCGAAGAGCTGGATCCGGCTGTTCTCGCGGTCGCAGGCAAACACCGTCCCGTCGCTGGCCACGGCGATGCCGTGCGGCAGGTGGAATTCGCCATCGCCGTCACCGGCGGTCCCCCAGCTGATCTCGTACTCACCCTCGGCCGAGAACCGGTGGACCCGGCAGTTGCCGTAGCCGTCGGTGATGAACAGCCGTCCGTCGGGGGCCACGGCGAGGTTGGTGGGCAGGTTGAACGGACCCCCCGGCTGCTGGATCGTCAGGTAGTTCATGTCCGTGACACCGGTGTCGCTGCCCGAGCCGGGGGTCCCGAGAGTCTGCTCGAGGTAGCCGTCGGTGGAGTAGCGATGGATCACGTGGCCGTGGTCGTCGGTCAGCCAGATCACGTCTTCCTGGGTGATCCAGATCCCGTGAGGCCTCACGAACTGGCCCTCGCCCCAGCTGTCCATGAAGCGACCGTCGGATGAGTAGACGATCACCGGGTGTTCGCTGCGGTTGAAGGCGTAGAGATTCCCGGCCGAGTCGGTGGCCGCCCCGACCACTTCGCCGTAGCTCCATCCCTCGGGCAACTGGTCCCACCCGGGCAGAGGTTCGTAGCGGTACTCGCCCTGGCCAACCACGTCCGGGCCGCCGTCCTGTTCGCTCGTCATGCCGGAGGTCTCTTCTGGAGTTATTGAAGCAGAGCTGAGTTTCGCTGAGGCCAGAGCCGTCCAGCGGTATCAATCGTTCGCGGAAATCTCCGGGTCGGTGCCGCGGAACGGTTCCAGCACCCTGGGTGCCAGGTCGATCGTGATCGAGGGCACACGTTGCATCCGCACCCGCGTTCGCTTGATTCCCATTGTCGAGAGTTCCTCGAACTGCATCTCGTCGTAGGGCAGGAACAGCGGCGGGTGGGCTGGCCGGAACATCGCCCACACCGAGAGCCTCAGTCCCGTCTCACCCGAGACCACCGCCAGGCACCCGTTGTACCCACACCATTTTCTCAGCGACCCACTCTGAAAGTGCCAGGAGGGTCCATCGGCCACCGTCAATGCGTCCTCCCGGTATTCTCGCGCCAACGCCGCCCAGCCCCCGGCGTAGGACACCAGGGCGAGCATCAGAAACCAGAAGACGATCGAGCCGGGGATCAGCGTGGTGTAGACCCAAACGGGCATCGCGGCAGGCCTCGGCCGGAGTCAAATTCGCCAGTCCGATCGACCCCGATTGCGTGACGGGGAGAGCGGCACTATCGTGAAATCATGTCGCGAGCGACACGAGATTGCCAGCACAGCCCCAATCGCCGTCCGCCTCAGACCAAGTCCCTGACACCGAAAGCGGATTGACCCGCTGGAGCAGCACGAGATGGCAGGTCGTTTCCGAGTCCCTCTGATCGTCGCCTCGTTGATGCTGGTCGGTTGCCTGGCGATCGTGCTGTTGTGTGCGGGCCTGATGGAGCGGAAGCCCGATCTCACCGAGGCCGACATCCTGCTGGCTCGGGCCAAGAAGGCCCTGGACCGCCGCGATTTCCCCAACGCCGAAACCCTCGCCCGGGCCGCTCTGGATCGAGGCACCACGATTCGCGGGGCCGCGTGGATCGTCGCGGGCGAGGCCACCGTGCAGCAGGGGCGGTTCGAGGAGGCGGTTGAGTGTTTTCTGAATGTCGTCAAGGTGGGCGGCCGCGACAACGAAATGGCGATGGCCCACTCGCTGGCCGGAGACGTGCTGGCACGACGACTCTATCGGCTCGGTGATGCCGAAAAACACTACCGCCTCGCCTTCAAGCTCGACCCCAAAAACGACAACGCTCGACGAGGACTGGTCACGCTGCTGGTGGCCGAGGGCCGCCGGGGTGCGGCCGAAGAGATCCTGATGAGCGTCGTGAAGGACAACAAACATACCGACCAACACCTCTACCTGCTGGGCAACTCCGAATGGGTCATCGAGTCGCTGTCGTTCAAGACCCGCGAGGGAAGTACCCGGGTCAAGCGAGACGAATACCTGGACATGGCCCGCAAGGCGGTCCCCGATGACCCGATCCCCATAATCGGACTGGCACGGCTGGCTGAGGCCAGGAACCAGACGGACCTGGCCATCGAGTTGCTCGAAGAGGTCGTCAAGAAGGACCCCGAGCAGACCGAGGCCCAGGCGATGCTGGGGCTGCTGCTGGCACACTCCGGCGATGCTCGCAAATTCCTCGACTGGAACAAGCACGTCCCCGAATCCGCCAACCAGGACGCTCGGACCTGGTTCGCCAGAGCCATCTGGGCCACTCACCAGGACCAGGAGCAGGTGGCCACCCGCTGCCTGTGGGAATGCCTCAAGCGGGACCCCAACCACCTGGCCGCCAACCTCCAGCTGGCCCAGTCGCTCGACCGGCTCGGACGCCCCATCGAGTCCACTCAATTCCGCCAACGTGCCCAACAACTCTCAGAACTGGTCATCCTGCTCCGCGGTCTGGCGGGCAACCCGAGATACGGAGGTGTGGAGATCGAACCGAGGGTGCGGCGGCTGGTCGAGTTGTACCGGAAGCTGGGCCGGGCATGGGAGGCGGTGGCGTGGTCGATGTTCGCACTCCGCAAGGACCAGGAACTCCAGTGGCCCAAGAAACACCTCGAAGAACTCAGGCCCTACATCGAAAAGAGAGACACTCCGCGGACGATCGAGAAGTTCACCCCGCTGGCCACCATCGATCTCTCGGATCTCCCCGTACCTGACTGGGCCAACGACACGACGACCCAGGCACCCGACGGCAAGCCACAACAGACCACGGTGGGACCGATCTCATTCCGCAACGACGCCCGAGCCGCCGGACTCGACTTCCTCTACTACAGCGACCGGTCCTCTGAGATCGAAATGAGCCGGTTGCCCGAGACGATCGGGGGGGGAGCCGGGGTGCTCGACTTCGATGGCGACGGTTGGCCCGACCTCTACCTCGCACAAGGCAGCCACCAGCGGGTCGATCCCGGCTACACCACCACCCGGCCGCCGGTCAAGCCGCCCCAAGTTCCTCCCACCGATCGCCTGTTCCGGAACACCGCCGACGGACGGTTCCAGGACATCACGCTACAGGCCAAGCTCAACCAGACCGACTACGGCCAGGGGGTGACGATTGGAGACGTCAACGGCGACGGGTTTCCCGATATCCACGTGGCCAACGTCGGCAGCAACACACTGCTGATCAACAACGGCGACGGGACCTACAGTGACGAGACCCGCACGGCGGGAGTCGGTGGGGGCGAGTGGTCGGTGAGCAGCGTGCTGGCCGATCTCAACGGAGACGGGCTGCCCGATCTGTACGTCGTCAACTACCTCGAAGGTCAGGACGTCTTCTTGCCCTCCTGCCCGCCCAATGCCCCCGTCGCGCGAGCCTGCGGACCCGGCGACTTCAGCGCCGCTCAGGATCGCCTGTTCCTCAACTCCGGAGACGGACGATTCCGCGACGTGACCGATTCGAGCGGAGTGACTCAGGCCAAGGGGAAGGGGCTGGGAGCCATCGTCGCCGACTTCGACGGCACAGGACGTCTCGACCTCTTCATCGCAAATGATACCCAGTTCAACTTCCTGTTCCGTAACCAGACGGCCCGGACCGACAGCGGACTGACCCTGTTCGAAAACGCGCTGCGGTCCGGGTTGGCGGTCAGTGATTCGGGAGAACCCGAGGACTGCATGGGGATCGCCGTGGGTGATGTCGATGGCGACGGGACGCTCGACCTGTTCGTCACCAACTACATCGGCCAGTCCAATACGCTCTACTCGCTGCGACGGCCCAAGGGCCAGAGACCCGGAGTTGGCCTGTTCCTGGACAAGACCCGGGCAGCGGGACTCTTCGACGATGGCTTCAGCCTGGTCGGCTGGGGCACCGAGTTCCTCGACGCCGATCTCGATGGTGACCTCGACCTGATGGTCACCAACGGACACGTCGCCGGACAAGTCCGCGACGGAGAACAACTCGAAATGCCCCCGCGCTGCTATCGCAACACCGGCAAAGGACGCTTCACCACCCTGGCCGGAAAACAACTGGGGCAGTACTTCACGCGGAACTACATCGGCCGAGGACTCGCACGGCTCGACTGGAACAACGATGGTCGCCCCGACACCGTGATCACCCACCTCGACTCACCACTGGCCCTGTTGACCAACACCACCTCAAGGACCGGGCACTACCTGGTGCTCAGGCTGGTGGGCACCGTGTCATCCCGAGATGCCATCGGAGCCACCGTGACCGCCCGGGCCGGCGACCGTACCTGGGTCGCACAGCTGACCGCCGGCGATGGGTACCTGGTCAGCAACCAGAGACAGCTGCTGATCGGTACCGGCAACGCCACAAAGATTGACCAACTCTCGATCCGATGGCCCTCGGGACTCAAACAGGACCTCGGTCCCGTCCAGACCGATCGAACATTGATAATCATCGAGGGGCGAGCCGCGGTGGTTGTCGATAAGAAGAACTGACTCTCCCGACTCGTGAATCCCCGAACATGGTCCGCATCAGCTCGAACCGCATCGCTCTGCTGCTGGCCATCGCGCTGCCGCTTTGCTGGGGCTGCGGGGACGAGCCCGGGGCCGATGGCAAGACACCCGCTGACACCACAGCCACCGCAGCCACCGCAGCCGCGGCAACACCGGTGCCTCCTCGTGCCGAGTCGAAGTTCCAGAACGCCACGGTCGATGTCGACTACGTGGGATCCCAGAGGTGTGTCACCTGCCACGCCGACCAGCATGCAACATGGAAAACCAGCTCCCACGCAAAGTCGATGACCCGCGTGACATCCGCCGACGAGCCGCCTGACGCGAAGTTCGAGCATCGCAAGAGCGGCCGGGTATACGAGGTGGCTCGGGTCGAATCCTCGCTGCACCACCGCGAGTCGATGGTGCTCAAAGACGGCACCGTCGTCCCACTCTCGGATCACCCGCTTGAGTACCTCGTCGGCTCGGGCCGCTTCTCGAGAACCTACCTCGTCGAACTCGATGGATCACTCATCGAATCGCCCATCACCTGGTACGCCCAGAGGCAGGCCTGGGACATGTCACCCGGTTATGACCACTCGATCCACCGCTCGTTCCGTCGTCGAGCCACCCACAGCTGCCTGTTGTGCCATGCCGGACTGGTCGAACCGGTTGAACCTCGAGGCTTCACGTTTCCTCACAACGAGCTGTCGATCGGTTGCGAGCGTTGCCATGGCCCGGGGTCGCAACACGTCGCGGGTCATACCGAGCCGACCGCCGAGCTGCCCGGGGACCGGCCCGCGGACCTCACGATCGTCAATCCCAGCCGCCTGGATCGCCCGTTGGCCGAGGCGATCTGCCAGCAATGCCACCTGCAGGGGGATGTGAAGGTGACAGTCCGAGGCAGACGGCCGGGTGACTTTCGACCGGGACTGCCGCTCTCCGATGAACGCATCGAGTTTCGGCTTGTCGGATCGGGACCCGAGATGACCGTCGTCGGCCACGTCGACCAGCTTCAGGAAAGCCGTTGCTACCAGCAGGACAACAGCCTCTCGTGCGTCACCTGCCACGACTCACACGACCCTCACCGACCCCAGGACTCCATCACGCGGGCCCGCCGCGCTCGAACCAACTGCCTGCAGTGCCACGGGGCCGACGACTGCGGCGAGACCCAGGCGGCTCGAGCAGCCACCCGGCACCTCGCCGACTCGTGCGCCGCGTGCCACATGCCCGAAGTCGACACCGACATTCCTCACATCGCCTTCACGCACCATCGCATCGCCGTGCACGAGACCAGCAAGGCCAGGACGTCCAGCGACTCGAGGACCGGCCTGGCCGCCGACGGCGAGCTGAAGACGATCCAGGACCTGTCGCGATTCTCTGCTGCCGAGCGGGACCGCATGCTGGGGCTGGGCTACTACCGGCTGCACTTTCAGCGACCCTGGCAACATGCCCGGTTCCTGGTCCGAGCCGAGGGGCTACTCAGGCGAGCTGCCAGGGAGATCCGCGGAGACGCGGTACTGGATGCGGCTCGAGCCGAGATCGCCTGGGAGGCCAAGCAGGTGGCCGCGGCCGATCGGGGAGCCAGCCAGGTCCTCGATGCCGAACACGTCGACGCCGCCACCCGCGCGGTGGCACTGCACGTGAAGGTGCAGGTGCTGATGCAACGGGGCAAACTGGCACTGGCGATCCCGCTGCTGGAAGAACTGACCACCAGCCGACGCGACCCTCTCGATTGGGCGCTGCTGGGCCACTGCCGCTCGCGGACCGGAAAACTTCCCGAAGCGATTGCCGCCTTCGAAAAGGCGCTGACCATCGCGCCGGGCCAGGGGTCGATCCACCGCGCGCTGGTGCCGCTGTACGAGCGGGCCGGAGACTCGGACCAGGCCAAGACTCACCGCGAAAAGGCCCGGCAGCTACCGCCCAACGGATTCGGAGGCCGGTAACCGATACGCAACCGCCTGGCCCTCGACCAATACCACCTCCCCGTCCAGCGGCAGCCCCTCGAATACCTGGACCCGACCCGATGGCCAGGTGACCTCGACGGCCGGCACCGACTCCGACTTCCCCAACCCCAACAGCAGCACCCTGTGGTTGCTCGCCTGGAACCCGTCACCGGCGGTCAACTGCCTCACCACCCGACGCTCGCCCAGCCGGTAGGCCACAGTCGTCCCGATCGCGTCTCGGCTCAGACTCGTGCCCACCAACCGCACCGTCAGGCGATGGCCTCGCTTTGGTGTCCGGTTGATCAGCAGTGCGGCCGGTCGGTCGACGTGACTGATGACCACATCGGGAGCCCCGTCGCGGTTGAAGTCGAGCCGAGCCAGCCCGCGGCCCAGGTACTTGCCCTCGAAGAACTTGCCCAGCCCCTTCGCGTCCACCAGCTGAAACCGACCCGAGCCGTCGTTGAGGAACACCTGGGGAGGCATCCGAAACGGACGACCCTCCGGACCGGTCTCCTCGATGTGACCGTTGGTCAGCACCAGGTCGAGCACTCCGTCGAGGTCGAGATCGAGGAACTGGGCTCCGAACCCGAGTTGATCTCGGCTGGGCGACTCGAGGCCGGCGGCGCGGGTGCCGTCGACGAAGCCGCCCCGGTCATTCTGGAGATACAGGGTGTTGGTCTCATCCAGGAAGTTGGTCACGAACAGGTCGAGTCGGCCGTCCCCGTCGACATCTCCCACAGCGATCCCCATGCAGGCCTCCGCCCGACCGCCGTCGTTGAGCGCCACGCCGCGCACGAGCCCGGTTTCAACCCAGGCCTCCGCCTTGATTCCCTCGGCCGCCGACGGCGGCCGGTGCAGGAAATTGGGCCGCGTGTCGTTGGCGATGAACAGGTCGAGTCGACCCGCAGGTGTCGAGTCTCCGAGGCGGGCGGCAACGATGCCCAAACCCGATCCGCCGGGCCGCTCGAGTTTCCAGCGCGACGAGACCTCCTGGAACCGCCCGTCGCCAAGGTTTCGGAGAATGCGATCGGTGGCACCCTCGAAGGTCTGAGGCGTGCAGATTCCCAGTTTCTTGTCCGGACCCTCGCAGCGACGGCTGAACACGTCGTCACCAGCCAGGTAGTTGACCTCGTACAGGTCCGGCAGTCCGTCGCCATCGAGATCGGCGACCAGGCAGCTGGTGGTCCACCGCTTCTGACCGGAACCGGCCAGCTCGCTCGCGGAAAACGTCCCGTCTCCATTGTTCATCCACAACTGGTTCTCGATCAGGTTGGCCACCAGCACGTCGGGGAACCCGTCGGAGTCGACATCGCCGACGGCCAGGCCCTGGCTGAAGCGGGACTCGACGATTCCCGCCTGGAGACTGACATCGAGCACCTGGCCGTCGCCGGTATTGAGGTACAAGGCGTCGGAGTGGCTGCCATCGGAGTCGGTGGGCCTGGTCGTGCCCTGGGTCCACCACAGGTCGGGCCATCCGTTGTGATCGAAATCCACAACCCCGACGCCACCCCCGGTCGTCTGGTACATGAAGCGGATGTCCTCGGGACGCCTGGCTCCGTTGACGAATCGGAAATCAAGACCCGCCTTCTCGGAGATCTCATCGAATCGGATCTCCACATCGACCACCCCGGTGCCCGATCCGGGTGGTCGATCCAGTCGAGCGATCAACTCGGCATCGAGCTCGGGATCGGGGTAGCTCGAGAGATCGAGTCCTCGAGCGGGGTTGGTACCGGGACGAGTCCTTTGCAGGGGCAGTCCCTTCAACGCCTCGGCCAGTTGAGGAAGCTTCTCGACCAGGCTGCGGTCTTCGGGACGAACCCGGATCTGCAAACCGCTCCATGCGTATTCTTCCCAGGACAGCCCCAGTTCTCGGGACCGACGAATCAGGTCGTCGACCGCTTCTGCCGAATCGGCCACCTTGGCCGCCTGGACATACGCCTCGACCCGCCGAGCCCGCTCGAGAAACACCGCGGCCTGCTCGTTGTCTCCCAGCCCGACCAGGATCCGGCCCAGCCGATAACACGCCTCGGGACGGTTCGGATCCAGCCGCACCGCCTCGAGGTAACAGACAGCCGCCCTGCGGGGGGCATCGGCCAGGCGAAACATGTCGCCTCGAACGACCTGGCCACCGGGATGCTCACGGACGCCGGCCGTGACCCGCTCCCGTTCCCATTTCAACAACCCTCTGAGGTCACCGGTCTTGACGAGCAATTCTCCAAGCCGCACCACCGGCTCGACCAGCTTACAGTCGGCAGCAATGGCCTGCTCGAGCAGTCTCCCGGCCTCGATCGTGTCGTCGGACTGGCTGGCCAATCGAGCCAGGGCGATCAGGGGATGAGGGTCCGAGGGTGCCGCAGATCGGTACGGCCCGAGTACCTCGGCGCTGTCGATCGTCTCCTCGCCCAGGATCAACAGCAGCAGTTCCAGGTGCGAGATGTTGCCCAGTCGAACCAGCGCCACCAGGTGCGCCTGGGCCTCGTGGTTGCGGTTGGCCAGGCCCAGCATCTGGGCCAGTCGGCGGCGAGCCTCCAGGCTGCCGGGATCGACTCTCAGGACACTGGTGAAGCGGTCGATCGAGTCGCCGAGCCGGTGGAGCTGATCGGCGTAGAGAACACCTGCGGAGAGCCGGGCGGTGGAGGCATCCGGAGACGCGTCGGGGACGCGGTCGTACCACGAGGCGGCAGAAGGCAGTTGGTCGCGGTTCTCGGCGATTCGAGCCAGCACGAGCGCCGCGGCGCCGCGGGTCACCGAATCACCCTCGGACCACTCGTAGGCCAACTCGGCCGATCGAGCCGATCCAGCCAGGTCTCCGGCCTCGAAGAATACTTGGGCCTCGGCAAGCCGGGCGATCGGATCGCGGAGGGGATTGGCCCACCAGAACAGGCTGCCGGACGTCAACGCC
>CAUZEQ010000008.1:0-33923 GCA_963578885.1 Planctomycetota bacterium | reverse complement strand
CGTGCATCGTGAACAGCATCGTGTAGAACTCGGGCGAAATCTGTCCGCCCTCGCCGGCGAAGAGGCTGCCGAAGACCGGCATGTCGTGCCACGGCCAGGCCAGCTGCCAGCGGATGCCCAGCGCCAGGGCTCCCCCCAGCATCATCATGATCAGCGTGGTGATCAGGAACTGGACGCCGATCATCTTGTGATCGGTCGAGAAGATGTACTTCTTGATGAACGACGGGTTGTGGTGGTGCAGGTCGTGTGCGGGGCCCGAGGCGGGGTTGAGCGTATTCATGGTGTGGCCTCTCCCGACGCCTTGGCAGAGGTGGCCTGCGGCGGTGTGACTCCGTCGTAATCCTGCAGGCTCTTCAGCCGTCGCAGCTCGGCCTGGAGGTCTGCGACCGCCTCAACTTCGCCTCTCATCTTGTAATGTCCCCACCCGCACAACTCGGCACAGGTCAGGTTGAACTTGCCGGCGCGGTTGACGGTGAACCAGATATCGATGCTCTGCCCGGGCATCGCGTCCTGCTTGACTCTCAGGTCGGGGACGAAAAACGCGTGCTGGACGTCACCGGACTTAAGATAGATCAGCGTCTCTCGGTTCAGCGGCACAAAGAGCTTGTTGACGGCGTAGACATCGCCGGCGTGGGGCTTGGCGAGCCAGTCCTTGACCTGCTTGTACGTTTTGAACTTGGTGCCGGGAGCCGGGTAGCGGATCCGCCACTCGAATTGCCGCGCGGTGACCTCGGCCACCAGGTGAGCCGGCCTGGGGTCGACGTCGCGGTTTTCGTAGTCGCGGACGCGGTAGATGGCCCAGACGTCGATCTGGTAGAGCGCGATGAAGAGCAGCACGCCCGAGGGGACGATGGTCCAGATGACTTCGAGGTTGTGGCTGCCGTGGCTGAACCAGCCCTTTTCGTCCTCGTTCCGGGACCCTTTCCAGAGCACGTAGGCCAGGGCGCCCATGGTGCCGATGAAGGCGACGGTGACGATGCCCAGGATCAGGTAGAACAGGTCATCGATGCGTTGCCCCAGCGGCGTGGCGGCTTCGCGGTTGCCCGGGAAGCTCCAGTCCATGGCCGGAGCGATGGCGCAGACAACGATCGCCACGATCGGCCAGAAGGTAAAGAACAGGCACCAGAAGATTCTGCTCACGGTTGCGTCTTCTTGTCCTGGGCGGACTTGGTGGGTACAGGCTTGGTGGTCCGGGAGTCCGCCGGGGACGAGCCCTTTGGCTGGGAGTCGTCTGTGGCATGTGGAGTTTCGTGTGAGTGTCCGTCGGAGTGGTCGTGACCGGCGTGCGGGTTGGTTCCCCCGTGGTACTGGTGGCCGTGCTCGTCGAAGAACGCCCCGTCGATCGGGATGCTGAGGACATAGTTGACGAGGTGCCAGCGATCCTCTTCGGGCAATGTGGCAAAGCCGGCCATCGGAGTGGCCTTGATTCCGGCGGTGACACGTCGAAAGACATCCAGGGGTCGCCGGCCACCGCGGTAGACCCCCGACGTGAGGTTGCGTGGCCGGATCATGTTGTGCCAGGCGTCACGCAGACCGGGCGTCTCGTAGTTCTGTTGTGTCTCGGGATTCTTCTGGAAGTCGCCGAGGAACGCCCCGTTGCCGCGTCCCCCTTCGCCGTGACACTTTGCGCAGTTGATCTTGGTGCTGATGAACAGGTTGCGTCCCTTGAGCCGCGACGTGGCCGTATCGGGCAGCCGGGCCTGTGACGGGTTCACCGAGTTCTCGGGCAGCTCGGCGTTGCTCCAGTTCTCGGCGACCAGCGACGCCGCATCGGCAAACGCCTCGGCGAATCCATCGACGGCGAGTTCTTTTTCGAGGCTCTTGAGGTCCGCGGGCGGTTTTCCGTCGGCGGTGGGCATCAGGTCCTTGAGGTGATCCAGCAGCCTGCGTTCGACTTCGCCTCGCATGGCCAGGAACCGAACGTACTCGACGATCGCATCGAGTTTTTCGGTCTCCATCAACAGGAACGACGGCATGTAGGTGCCGGCGAGGCCCTGCGTGATGGTCCGGCGGAGGTCATCGCGGCTGGCGTAGAAGCCGTTCTTGGTCGAGGTGAACTTGAACAGCCCGCGGCGATAGTCACGGGGCCGAGGGTTCAGCCTGTGGTTGGCGATGTAGCGTGCGGTGGGTCCGTTGCCGTCTCCGGTGACGCCGTGGCAGTGCATGCAGTGCTGCATGAACAGTCGGCGGCCGGCCTGCAGGTTGTGGCCGATCAGCCGAATCGTGGTACCGGGGGCGACCGCGGCGGCACCGTCCTGGGGAACAAGTCTCAGTGTGCGGTTGGCCGCATCGTAGTCGGCGGCGAGGCGATTGTGGGGTGTCTTGGTGCCCAGGACCACGGCGACTCGGCCGAGCCGGCCGGGTGGATCGCTGTCGAGTGCAATCCGCAGGGTGTTGATATCGGTGGATGAGAGTACGGTGCCGCTGATCTCTCCGAAGTCAATCGGCAGTGCGCCCCAGGCGACCAGTGTGTTGGGACTACCGAAGTGTTCGGCCAGGATACCGCGGACATTCACGGCGGCGTCCGGGCTCGACTTCTGCAACTCCTCAACCCGCTCGTCGTGGACGAATTCAGCCTGGTAATCGCCGCAGCCGACCGCCAGGGGCAGCAGGGCCAGCAGAGTCAGGATGAGTGGTCGTGAAATCAACGTGTGGTCCTTGGCCGGGCTCGGTCCCGGTCGGTGATGTGGCTTACAGTCCAAAGTCGCTCAGTTGGAATTCCAGGTCCTGGGCTGAGGTCTCGCCCTTCTTGATCGTCACCTTGAGCGATCGTTTCAGGAACCCTCCCTTGCCTCCGGCCCGTTCGTGCCAGACTCTGAGGGTGAGATCCGTGGCGGGCAGGTCCTTGAGTTCAAAGGACCCGTCGTCCTTGGTCAGGGTGCCCCAGGGGTGGTCGAGTGCGAGGTGGAAAGCCTGCATCCACGTGTGCATGTCGCACTTGACCGGGAAGGGGAGTCGTTCGTGCTTGTTGTAGACAGTCGGCAGGCCGTCTCGTTCGAGCGCCTTGATGGCTCCGTTGAAGCTGCGGCTGCGGCCGGGGTAGGTGTGAGTGTTGTGACCGGCGTCGTCCTGGCTCTTGATCAACAGGGTCTGACCGGTGCGTACGACCAGTGCGTGGGGCACGAAGACGCAACCCTTCTGGTCAAAGAACGCTTCAGCCGTGGGAACCGGGGGAACGGTGGCTCCGGGAGGCGTCTTGTCGATGTAGATGAAGACATTGGCGATGCCATTGCCGGTGCCGACAACCAGTGACTGATCGACGATAGCCGTGGCGGCACCGCAGACGCTCGGATCACGTTTCGCGGTGCCCCGTGCGACGATGACCGTGGGTGTGGGAGCGGTTCCGACCAGCTTGATGGTGCCGGTGAGAGTGCCGGTCCCGTCGATCTGCGTCACCGGTTCGCCGTTTGTGTCGGCCGTGTCGCCGCCAGGCTTGTAGGTGATTGTCGGCGTGGCCGAGGCGCCTTCGCCGCAGCCGACCAGGAGACCGGTCGAGGTGACGGCGAGGGAGGCGAGTGTAGCGAGGGTGACTGTGCGTTGGGTGAGTGTCATGGCTTTGTGGCCTTCGCGCTGGTGTCCACCGATGCGGCCGCGGCCGCGGGCTTGGGAGGTGGCTTGGGCGGTATGTAGGTTCCGTCGCGTTCCATCAGGCGGTTGTAGTTCATCAGTGCGTCACGGACGGCGGTGGTCTGTCTCAGGCCGTTTCCTTCGAAGTGCTCAGGAAACAGCTTCTGGTTCTTGAGGAACGGCTGTGGCATCGAGGTGTAGGGGGTGACCCACTTGGGGTTGGAGAGCCAGACCTGCACCCAGTCGGGTTGCAATCGGTCGTGGGCCAGGTCGAGGTTGGGGCCGCGGATGTCTTTCTTGGGGTCACTCGGAGTGAACTGGCGACCGCCGAGCGAGTGGCACTTGATGCACAGTGGTGCGTTGAACAGCCGCCACGACTCACTCAGGTAGTCGTGATCTGCTCCGCTGAACTCGATGTCTCGATCGGCCAGGTAAGCCGGTTGCCGTTGCGGCACTCTCTGGTAGGGGTACTCGGCCTTCTCGGCGGCGGCGAAGTAGTTGGCCAGGGCACGGGCTTCGGCGTCGTCGAGGTTGAAGCGGGGCATGCGGAGCACGGTGGTGTGACGCAGCCGGCCGGGGTTCTTCAGGAAGCGGTACAGCCACGGTGTCTGGACCTTGATGCCCTCGGCGATCAATGGTGGCGGCGACTGTTGCCAGGCCAGGTCACGTTCGTCAGGACCACCTGTACCTCGTGATCGAAGATAGGCGACCAGCCACTCGGCGAATCGCCCTCCACGGGCGGGGGTTTCGGAGACCAGGAACGGTTCAGACACCGAAATGCGAGCCGAAGGGAGCACCGTGCGGGTCTGCCGTGTCGGCTTGCCCTTTTCGTCCTTGCCCATCCAGTTGAATGTGATCGGTTCCCAGAGATTGTAGGCGTAGAGGCGTTCGTCGGCATCGAGATCAGCATCATCGGGACCGGGTCGAGTGACCGAGAGACCGTGGAACGAATAGGAGACGTTTCCGTTCTCTTGAGGTGTCATCGGAACGGTCCGGGCCGGCCGGATCTTCAGCAGCAATTCGCGCGACTCGGAATATTCCGTCGGAGCCAGCGAGCCGTCGGGGAGGTCGGCGATGGGCATCTCGACCCGGATTTCGGGCAACTCGACCATGTGGCAACCGACGCAGTTGAACTTCTGCAGCAGCCTCTCGCCCTCGATCCGGTCGGCCACCCGCGTGTCGGGCTGGTAGACGTACTTGACCGGAGGCGGTTCGGCGACGAGTCCGAGAATGAAGGTGGCGATCGCTTCGATCGCCTTCTCGTTCTCCATCGGGTCCTGTGCGAAGGTGAACTTCGGCATTCTCAGACGCTCGTCGTACCCTTTCGTCTCGATCTTCTTGTAGTCGTAGCTGCGCGGGTCGCGGAGTTTTTGCCACAGGAAGCCCTCGCGGCCGTGATGCAGCAGGCTCGAGTAGAAGAACGCTGCGCGGGTCTCATCTTCTTCGATATCACGGTTCTCGAACTTCTGCGTCCCCAGCGAGTGGGCTCGTGCCCGGGCCATTTCCTTGTCGACACGTTTGCGGGTGGACGAATTGTCGGCTTCACCGTGGTGATGCAGGAACTCCTCGATGTGTTCGCTCGCCAGCTTGGTGCGGTCCTTGCGGCCCCAGTCTTCGAGCTTGGTGCCGATCGGCCGGGCGGTTTCGAAACCGGGGATGTCGTGGCAGCCGTAGCAGCCGTAGCGGCTGACGGTCCGCCGTCCGACGTAGGTCAGTTTCATCTCGCGGGTCACCGAATCGCCGTGCAATTCGACCTCGTCGCCCTTGATCTTCGACTTGTCGCTCTCGGGGTAGCGGCCCCCGTCATCGACCATCGACTCGGCCGCAGCGGCTCCGATCACCTTGCCGGCGTAGAGCTTGACGAGTTGATCGAGAGCAGAGTCATCGGCATCGGGCACGGGATCGCCGGTGAGTTTCGTGGTCGGTTGCGAGAGCAGGAAGGCGGCGATGTCGGCGGCCGGGTCGACTCGCTTGTCGCCTTTGCCCTCGGGGTCGAGGAACAGGTCGGGCATGCGGGTGCGTGAGAAGTGTTTCCGGGGGTCACGCAGCCAGGTATAGAGCCAGCGGAATCCGGAATCCGAGGCACCGATCGGGTTCTTTGTGTCGTGAGTGATCTTGTCCTGGATCCGGGACAGGTCGGGTCCGAAGGTGGCCGAGAGTTGCTTGCCGGGGTCGGGGATGGCCTTGTGGCTGTGGCAGGCCAGGCAGCCACGTTCGCGGAAGGTGATCTCACCCCGCCCGGCGTCGGCGGTGATGCCCTCGGGGATCGTATCGAGCTTGAAGTCGGCACTGGCCTTCCTGCTGGTTTCCAGCAGGAAGTGCGTGACCGCGGCGATTTCAGCCGGTCCGAACTGCTTGCCGTGTGCGTCGTCCTGGTTACTGAGATCGAAGAACTGGGGCATCCGCGTGGTGGGTCGGAAGTCGCTGGGCTTGCGGATCCAGCGTGCGAGCCAGTCGGAGTTGGTCTTGAGTGCGACGTGGGCGAGGCTGGGTCCGACCTTTCGCATCTTGCCGGGGAACTGGTTCGGGTCGGCTTCGAGTGCGGCTTTCAGTTCGGCGGTGGCCGGTTCGAGCCTGAGGTCGGGTCCGATGGGGTTGATGCCGTCGAACCCGGAGATCTCGTGGCAGCCGAAGCAGCCGAAAGTGCGGACAAGTTGCCATCCTTTATAGAGCTTCGGGGCGGTGGGTCCGTGGTCGGGGTTGATTCCCAGGTCGACGACCTGGTGATGGCACTTCAGGCAGGTGGATTCCCTGAGCCGCCTCGGCTGCATGGGGAATTCCCAGTGGTGGTTGGGGAAGAACCCGTACTGGGCATTCCATTTCTTGTAGTCGGCCGGGTGATTGGGTCCGTGCTGGGCGTTGTGGAAGCTGGTGGCCGACCCCTGTCCGTCGTGGCAGACGGTGCAGCCGAACTCGGTGAGCGGATGCGGGCTGGCGGCGGTGAGGTAGAGATCGGGTCGAGGGTGAGTGGCAAAGGGGTGCGGGTAGCCACCGGCAGCGACCCACGAGGCGGGTTCGGCGTCGGCCTTTGCGTCGGCGGCAAAGGGGAACTCGGGCACGTTGCCGGTCAGCACGCGGTCGATGCCCAGGTGGCAGGTCCGGCAGCGGTCGAACCGCGCCGTGGCGGTCATCCCGAGAGTGATTCTCTGGTCGGGCAGCCAATCCTGCTGGACCCTGTGGTGCGAGTTGAACCCGTCGATGACCGGTTGTTCCATCAACCACCTCTTGATGGCCTGGATCGTGCTGTCGGGGGCGACGACGTTTCGGCTGCTGTCGGTCAGTTCGAGTGCGGCTTCGAGCGCGGCGAGTGTTTTTTCTGCATCGGTTTCTTCGCCGGTGAGCTGGGCGACGTCTTGCTGAACCCCCTTCGTGTCGTCCAGCGCGGCTCGCAACTTCCGCTCGGCGTCGTCCACGGTCTTCTGCTTGGCATGGAAGTCGGCGAGTTTGGCTTTCATCGAGGGGTCATTGTCGCGGACGGCGAGGTCGTAGTTGGCCCGGGCCACGTCGCGGAAGGTCCTCAGGGGCTTGGTCACCCGCAGCTCGGCCGCGGCCGCGGCCTGCTTCACGGCCAGCTCGGTTCTGTGGGTCTCGAGCTGGCCGGCGATCGTTGCGAGATGCGTCTTCCTCTCGGCGATCTGCGTCTTGAGTTCTTCGGTCTTTGAGGTGAGCTGATCCTGTTGATCGAGCCCGATGCCTGAGAGGCGGGCCTCTTCGATCCGGTCGAACTTCTGCTGCCAGACCCGCCACTCGTCGTTGTGGTCGTCGTAGAGCATCCACAGCGTCGCGGCCAGCAGCAGCAGGCTGCTGAAGGCAAAGACGTTGTGAGTCTTTGACAGCGATCGGAAGAAGCCGTCGGTGGCTGGCATGGGACTTGGAGGTTTGAGGGCTTGGGTTTGAGACGGGCTGTTGAAGCGGGAACGTGCGGCTAGATGTTGAAGCTAGATATTGAAGAAGTACTCGGGGATGTTGATCAGGTATTTCAGGTTCAGTGCCCAGCGGAGGACCATTTTCAGGGGCAGGGCGGCCATCCACAGCAGCAGTTGAGTGAAGACCATGAAGCGGAGGTAGCCCATTCGCTGGTAGAAGGACCTGAGCCATTTCATGGCCAACAGCGGTGGCAGGGCGACGAAGTAGACACCGATCACGACGAAGCCGGGCAATTCACGCAGCAGGATCATGGCCACCTTGGTTCCGGTCGGGTCGGCGTTCTTGTACGAGGGCATGTCGAAGGCCCAGCCGAACCATTCGAGGTAGAACAGTTCCGAGAGCATGACGTTGTTGAGTGCTTCGAGCTTATGGACGTCCCAATATTCGTAGATCCCAAATATGTTCCAGTTGGGGCCTCGCAGGAACGTCCCCAGCACGATCATGGCCACCCACAGCGAGATGAAGCCGACCATGAAGGTGGTGATGGCAAAGGAGCGTTTTCGGAAGACGTAGTAGCCGTTTCCGATCTTGTTGAAGTCGATGAAGGGGACGGCCATCAGGCCGCCGAGGATGAAGGTGGGGAAGACGACTCCGGCGAGCCAGGGGTCGTAGTAGACCAGCATTTCCTGCAGGCCCAGGAAGTACCAGGGTGCCTTCGAGGGGTTGGGGGTCTTGGCGCTGGAGGCGGGTTCTTCGAGCGGAGCTTCCAGCGCGATACCCCAGACGATCAGCAGCGTGGTGATCGCGATCATGCAGATCATTTCGCTGTAGACCAGGTCAGGCCAGACCAGCACCTTTTCGTTCTTGTCGTTCTCGAGCACCGGCGTCGGACCCTTGCCGTCCCATTCGGCCAGCCGCCGGTCGTTTTTGACAGCGCGTGAGAAGTACAGCCAGGTGAAGCCTCCGACCAGGTACAACAACGCCACGATCGGCACGTTGTCCGGCTTGCCGACGATCTGTCGGAAGTCGTAGTCGGTCATCGAGAGTGTCATGAACAGGATGGCGGCGTTGAGTATCGCCCAGCCGACGGTCGGCTTGACCAGGAACTCGCGGAACCACAGCACCCCGATGGTGCCGATGATCGAGATGAGGAAGTAGGTGACCGGGTTGGCCACCATCGTGTCGACGGCCGTCTGGAACGGGCCGCCGGGTTCCAGTGCCAGCGGGAACTTGTCGATGTAGTCCTCGCTGGTGTAGCTCAGGTGCATGAACCCCAGGATCAGCAGGATCGAGGTGTACAGGGCCCAGAAGGTGGCCTTGGGCAGTTGGATCTTCAGCAGCGGCAGCAACACGCTCTGGTCTTCCTTGTAGACCCGCACGGTCCAGAAGAGGTTCATCACGCACAGCACCATGTACAGCCAGCCCAGCCCCTGCAGCACGGCAGGAGTCAGGTTGGGGTGCGGATCGATGAAGGGGTCGACGTGCATGAAAGCCGTCAGGTGGGCCAGGGAATCACAGAGGCTGGCTGATGCCGCCGTCCTTGCGGACTCGCCAGAAGTGGATCGCGATCAAGCCGGCTGCGACCAGCGGGATCGCCACACAGTGCAATATGTAGAAGCGGTTGAGTGTTTCTTCGCCGACGAAGCGGCTACCCAGAAGCAGAAAGCGCGCATCGCTCCCGCTGGTGATCAGGTCGTACCCGCCCATGTTCATCAGCTGGAATCCCGGACCCTCGTGACCGAGCACCGGTGTGGCTCGAGCCATGTTCGAACCGACGGTGATGGCCCAGATGGCCAGCTGGTCCCACGGCAGCAGGTACCCCGTGAAACTCAACAGCAGAGTCAACACCAGCAACAGCACTCCCACCACCCAGTTGAACTCTCGAGGTGGCTTGTAGCTGCCGGTTAAAAAGACCCGGTACATGTGCAGCCAGACGGTGATCACCATCGCATGAGCCCCCCAGCGATGGATTTCGCGCATGATCCCCAGCGTGGTCACGTCGCGGAGCGCAAGGATGTCCTGGTAGGCCCACTCGAGAGTGGGGCGGTAGTAGAACATCAGCAGCACGCCGGTGATCGTTTCGACCAGGAACAGGAAAAACGTGATGCCTCCCATGCACCAGGTGTATGAGAGTGCGATGCCCTGTTGCTTGATCGAGACCGGGTGCAGGTGCAGGAAGAAGTTGGTCAGCATCACCACCACCCGGTTCCGCCGATCGTAGGGCGCCGGGTGACGGAAGATGCTCTTCCAGATCTGGGATCCGCGGATGTAGTCGCCGACAGACATCGAGTGGGTGGGCTCCGGGTGTCCGGCCGGTTGGTTGGCCGGTGTGTGCTGCGGTGTGTGCTGCGGTGTGCGGTGGGTTGTCTTGAGTTGAGTGGTATTCGGGTCAGACTTCGACGAAGCAGCCGCCATCTTCCCATTGGCCGAGTTCTTCCTGGAACTTCATGCTCTTGTCGACTTCGAGCATTCCATCGGGCGAGAGGCTGAGTCCGTGGCGTTCCAGTGGCCGCGGTGCGGGGCCTTCGAAGTTGACACCCGACTTGTAGAACCCCGACCCGTGGCAGGGGCACTTGAATTTCTGCTCGCCCTCGAGCCAGTTGGGAGTGCAGCCGAGGTGTGTGCAGACGGTTGAGACTGCGACGATCTGGTCCTGGCCGTTGTACATCGTCGAGCGGACGATCCAGACGGCTCGGTCGGCCTTGAACTTGGTCGACACCGATTCGGGGGGATAGTCGCTGGGCGGTCCGATCTTGAAGGTCATCGGAGGTTCGACGAGCGTGTTGGGGAACATGAAGCGGGCCAGCCCCAGCACCATCGCACCGCAGGCGGCTGCCAGGGCGGTCCAGGCCACGCCGAAGGGAGTGGCGACCAATGAAACAGGCAGCAGCAGCAGCGAGATCAGCATTCCGCGGCGTCCGACTTCCGCGGGTGCGGCAACGGGGGCGTCCGGTGCCGCCGGCCGCGTCGGCATCGGTCTCTGCGGCACGTCCGACACCTCCGGCTCCTGTGCAACGGTCCGCGTCCGGGCCGCTGTCCCCTTGCCGTCAGTTTGCCTGAGCTGCTGCAGCATCTCCTGAACGCTGGGCCGGTCTGCGTCGTCGGCTGCCGCGGGAGCCTCTTCGGCGGGTGTTTCCGCAGCAGCAGGCTCGGCCTGGGCATCCGTATCCGAGTCGGCTTTGTCGGCAAAGTCGGCCGTGTCGGCGGTATCCTGGCCACGTGCCATGGCGAGGATATCGGCGGTACTGGAGGGGGCTTTTGCCGGGACCTTCTTGGGAGTTGGCTCGGCAGCGTCGGGGGTCTCTTCGGCCTCTTCCGCCGCGGCGGTTTCCTCGGCCGGCGCAGCCGGTTCATCACTCGGCGGCGGCGTCTCCTCCGGCGAGCCTGAGCCGCCGTCCTGAGACCGGGCCTGCCCCAGGATGTCTTCGATTGAGGGTCGTTCGTCGGCCATCGTCAGCTTCCGGTAGCAGGACTCTGCCCGTCGGGCCACGCGCTGCCCGGTACACCGTGGCGGACCGCACCAAGCGGCCTCTCCACGGTATTCTTCAGGAATTCTGGCAAGTCGATTCGGCCTCGACAACCTTACCCATCACCGCTGGAGGGTGTTTCCCGAAACCAAGAAACGCCCCACGAGGTGTTCTCAGGGGTAGGAATCCCTTCGGGTGGTAATGAGCGTCAGGCGAGAGGGGAATGGGGAAATAAGAGGTGAGTGAGTATTCTTGGGTTGCGGGGCGTGGATCGCAACCAAGCGGGGCGGCGGAATGGGGATGGGAGAGCAATCCGAGCGGATCGGGCGTCTGGAAGAGCGGGTCCGCCGCGATCCGGCCGGTCGCGGGTTGATCTCTTCGGAGGCAACGCGAGGCGTGTTGTGTGAGGGTCATCTGGCCGCAGCGGCGGCGGACCTGGCGTCGAAATCGGGTCCGGTGGCGATCCTGACCGGGTTCTTCATCCCTCACGGTGAACCGGCCGCGGCCGAGACCGACGGACCACCGGGAGCCGCGACGCTGGCCCGGGTGCTGGTGGGGCTGGGTCGGGAGGTAGTGTTGCTGACCGACCTGCCGTGCGAGGGTGCGATGCGGGCCACGGCTGCCGCGGCGGGGCTGGAGGAGGTCGAACTGGCGGTGGCACCGCTGGAGGGATCGTCGCGGTGGTGCCGTGAGTTCCTGGCCGGGCGACGTGACGGGGGTGGGTTGGATCACCTGGTGGTGATCGAACGGGTCGGGCCCAGCCACACAGTCGACTCGATGCGGGCCCAGGCTCGCGACGGGGACCCGCCGGAGGCGGAGTTTCTCGAGAGGGTTCCGGCAAAGTCGTGGGGGTGCTGTCACAACATGCGGGCTCGAGTGATCGACGAGTGGACTGCCGACGTGTCGGTGCTGTTCGATGAGCTGCACGAATTTTGTGCCGAGGCGGTGACGATCGGGATCGGCGACGGTGGGAACGAGATCGGGATGGGGGCGGTGCCGTGGGAGGAGCTGGTGGCACGGTTGCCCGGAGACCACTCGGTGCGGATCCCCTGCCGGATCGCGACCGACTGGAACCTGCTGGCGGGGATCAGCAACTGGGGGGCGTGGGCATTGGCCGCGGCGGTCGCGATCGAAGCCGGGCGGATCGACGTGATCGAGCCGTTGACACCCCGGTGGCAGCACGAGCTGGTGGCACGGATGGTGGCCGAGGGTCCCGGGGTGGACGGGCCCAGCGGGCAGGCGGTGGTTGCCGTCGATGGGCTTTCGATCGAGGACTACCTGGTGCCGTGGAGCGGGATTCGCAGCGAGCTGGGGTTCTCGGATCCGGTCCCGGGAATCTGATACCATCCCCCGCAGCAACCTCTCGAGGCGATTTCATGAACAGGCTGACCCTGAAGCTGCTGGTGCTGCTGAGTGTGCTCCCTGTCTTGCTGGGTGCTGATCAGCCGGCGAAGAAGCCCAAGCCCCTCTCGCCCATCCGCCGCATCCAGAAGCTCAGCTACGACTTCAAGGACGCGGGAAAGGAGATGGAGTACGGGCTGTTTGTGCCGTCGAGTTACGAGTCGGAGCCCGAGGCCCGGAAGCTGTTTCCCCTGGTCGTGGCCCTGCACGGGCTCGGCAGCAATCCGCAGCAGATCCTGCACTACCCCGGACTGGTCAACCTGGCCGAGAAGCACGGCTACATCGTCGTGGCTCCGATGGGGTACAACTCGAGGGGCTGGTATGGCGTTCAGGGGCAGCGGTCGAAGTTCTGGAAGCCGATGAACCTGGGTGCACTGAGTGAGCAGGACGTGATGAACGTGTTGAAGCTGACCGAGAAGGCGTACCGGGTGAATCCGAAGCGGGTCTACCTGATGGGCCATTCGATGGGGGGTGGCGGCACGTTGCACCTGGGGATGAAGCACCCCAAGCGGTGGGCGGCGTTGGCCCCGATCGCTCCGGCGATTTACCGCTCAACTGCCGGATTGAAGGCGATCCGCGACACGCCGGTGATCGTCGTGCAGGGAGCCAAGGACCGGCTGGTTCGTGCTTCGTCGACCCGGAAGTGGATCGAGAAGATGAAGGAACTGGAGATGACTCACAAGTACATCGAGTACAAGGACGGCGGCCACATCTTACCGGCGTTCCAGGGCCTGCCGGCGATCTTCGAGTTCTTCAACACGCACGCCGAGCGTGGAAAAAAGAATTAGGCCTGGCGGGAATCTCCCGCTGCCTCACTCGCTGATCACCAGGTGGCGGTTGATCTCGACGTCTGAAAGCTTTGTCCGTTTGCCCGAGGGCCAGTGGATTTCCAGGCGGTCGATGATCCGCGCGTCGCCCAGCCCCAATGTCACCCGGGCCGGGGCCTGCGAGAGGAAGTTGATGACCGGGTAGAGTTCTCGGCGTACGGTGCGGTGACCGAGGTGAGCGATGACACGGGCTCCGATTCCCTGTCGGTTGCTGGTTTTGCCTTCGAGCGAAACGGTCAGCCAGCCCGCTTTGGGAAACCGGTTGCGGTAGACCCTCAGCGGTCCGCCTCCGGCCTGTCTCACGAACAGTTCGGGCCGACCGTCTCCGGTGACATCGCAACCGACCGCGCTTCGGCCGTCGCCGTCGCTATCGGCTCCGCTGACGTGGCCGATGTTGGCGAAGCGGCCGTTGCCGAGGTTGAGGAAGACGCCGTTGCGTTCGTATGCCGAGAGGTTTTCGCGTTGGGTGGCGAAGTCCCACGGGTTGGGCACCCAGAACTCACCGCTCTCGCGGTCCACGTCTCGCAACTCCGGAATCACCGCGTGGCAATCGAACGGCTGTGTCACGACAGCCAGCCACACGCAGCGTCACCCGTCGGGCCGTTTCCGCGAGACACTCTGGAATCCGCACGGAGCGTAGAGGTCCAACAGTCCGTCGTTGTCGAGATCGACGTAGGCCGGTCCGTAGGCCCAGCCGACATCGGCCACGCCTGCCGTGCGGCCGATCCTCCGGAACCCCGTACCGCCGCTGTTGTGATACAGCTCGCTGCCGCGGACAAAATCGCGCAACTTGCGGTCGACATCGGGTTCGTAGATGTCTGATGGCAGGTTGGCCACCACCCGTTCGCCTGCCTTGGAGAACATGTTGGCCAGGTAGGGATCGGCGAATCCGTCGTTGTCGATGTCGCCGACGGTCAGACCCATCGAGAAGCCTCCGTAGATCTCGGGCAACTCGGCCTCGACAAACGTCCCGTCGCCGTTGCCCAGCCAGAAGTCGTTGCGGCCGAATTCGCAGGCGGTCATCAGGTCGGGGTGTCCGTCGCCGTTGGCGTCGAAGAAGACGGCCGCGAAGGTGCTGGTGCCGCGTCCGACGGTCCCGCTGGAAGCGGTCACGTCGCTGAAGTGCAGGTTGCCGTCGTTGTGCCACAATTGGTTGCGGTTGCTGTCATTGGTTCCGATCCACTTCTGCCCGCTGGTCCTCTGGTTGATGCCGACGACGTAGAGGTCGAGTCGTCCGTCGAGGTCGACATCGGCGACGGCGAAGCCGACGGAGTCTTCCAGATCGAGGCCCGTGTCGATGGTTGCCATCCGGGTGAACCGGAGTTGGCCCCCGCCGGGCTGCTCGGTTCTATCGTTCCTATAAAAGCGTCGACCGAGGACCAGGTCGGGGTCACCGTCGTTGTCGAAGTCGCCCCAGGCGGCCTGCAGGTCGTTGAATTCCGCGGGCAACCCCACCGCCTCGGTCACCTCTTCGAAGCGGCCCTCACCCAGGCCGCGATACAGCGACAGGCCCTTGATGTCCGTCAGCAGGCAATCGACGTGTCGGTCTCCGTCGTAATCGGCCAGGTAGACGCCTCCGGTCAGAGCCGGAGTCTGCGGGCCGGTGACTCCCAGCCAGTTGTCCTGCAGCCGTGCGACGTCGATCCCCGTCTCCTTTGTCATCTCCTCCATCAGCAACGCGTCGCTCTCGACGATGTCGATCCGGATCACCGAGAGCCGCCGGAACCAGCCTCGGAGCCCGGGCGACTCGTCGCTGATCCCATCAAGCCGGCAGGCCAATTCGATGCGGGTCTCCCGGATCCGTCCTCCGGCCGTCTCGCCCGCCATCCTCAGCAGCAGCGTGCCGTCCCAGGTCCCGTCGAGTTGACCGGGGGAGGTCGGCTGCATGCGTTTGAGTTTTGCTTCGGTGGAATCGAGCGATGCGAATTGGCGGCGTTGCTCGAGCAGCCACTCGATGAACTCAGCCTGATCGCAGTTGGCCTGTTTCGTATCGGTGCCGTCGCGTTGCCTCTGCGTCGCGGTGACCGGTCCCCGGATCTGCTTCGTTTCGGGGTGGTCCTGGTCCAGCAGCCACGCTCCGGTGAAGCCACTCGAGACCATTGCCATCAGGTCATCGTGGTTATCCTGGGCGAGTGCTTCGGAGAATTTCGGCAGGCAGAGGTCACCGAAGACGAATCCTCCGAGGTGTTCGACGTTCTGGAGGTACCTGGCCTGGTCTTCTGTGAGGCCGTGTTCGCGTCGTTGGGTGCGACCGAAGGCGAGCATCAGAGCCAGCAGTGCGACGACTGCCGTGGCCATGGCGACTTGGACGAGTCGCCTGGGTCGTACGGAGGTGGTGGGAGGTGTTGGGTCCATCGGTATGGGCATCATACCTCTGACCCCCTCGGATCCGCGAAGTTTTGTTGTTCAGCAGGCTGCTGGTGTTCAGTCAGGTCTGAGTTTTTGTGTGGTTGAAATGAAAGGTCCCTACAGAACCTGGCCCTTCCCCGGGCTACCCTCAACGCGAAAACTACGACCTGACACAACACTAGGCGGCGTCGGAATCGACGTGGATCCGCGAGTAGTAGGCCTGGCGGTAGGTCGGGCACGACTGCAGCAGGTCTTCGTGTCGGCCGGTGGCGATAATCCGGCCGCTGTCCATCACGATCACCCGGGTGACCAGTTTGAGCACGCTGGGTGCCAGCGAGTGGGTGATCATCAGCACGGTGCGGCCCTGGACAAACCCGGCGAGCACTTCGAGGATCTTGTCCTCGCTGGTGGCGTCGATGGCTGAGGTGGCTTCGTCGAGGATCAGGATGGCGGGATCGCGGAGAATCGCTCGAGCCAGCGTGATCCGTTGTCGTTGTCCGCCGGAGAGTCGTCCGCCATGTTCGCCGACGATGGTGTCGTAACCGTCGGGGAACTGCTCGACAAACTCGTTCACCAGTGCCCGCCCGGCCGCCTCGAGGACTTCGTCCCGAGTCGCCTCGGGCCTGCCGAAGCGGATGTTCTCGAACACCGTGTCGTCAAACAGCAGCGGTTCCTGCGTGACGATGCTGATTTGCTTGCGGAGTTCGACCGGATCGACTTCTCGGATGTCGATCCCGTCGATGCGGATCGAACCCTCGATCGGGTCGAACAGCCGGGGCAGCAGGTGTACGAGAGTCGACTTGCCCGATCCATTCCCGCCGACCAGTGCCAGCACCTCGCCCGCCTCGACCAGCAGGTTGATTTTCGAGATCGCTTCGGGAGCCTCCTCGGACTGTCCGTCGTAGCGGAACGAGACGTTGCGGAACTCGATCGAGCGGTGGCAGCGTTCGATTTGCTGAGGCAATTGGGGGGCGGCGACCCTGGGGCGACGGTCCATCAGTTCGAAGATGCGGTCGGTGGCGGCGCTGGCCCGTTTCAGTCTCGAGTAGACGCTCGAGAGTTTCCGGATGGGATCGATGGTGCCGGCCAGGAAGGCGTACAGCAGCGAGAGTCTCGCCACGTCCATCACCTCGGTCGTCAACCGGATGTCCCAGATCCCCCGAGTCCCTCTGAGCACCAGGTAGGCTCCTGGCAGCAGCGCCACGCAGAGTGCGGCCAGTCCGAGCAATTCGGTGGTCGGGTTGGTCAGCGAGTCGACTTTCACGACCTGCATCGCCTTGTGGTAGTACTCGCGGTTCTCGCGTCGGAACTTGTCTTTCTGCCGGTCGGCGCCGTTGAAGGCGATGATGATCTTCAATGCGTGGAACGATTCGGCGAGCGTCTCGTAGATCCTCGACATGCTCTCCATCATCCGGTGGCTGGCCGCCTTGAGTGCCTTGCCGTAGCGGTAGAAGACCAGGCCGAAGACCGGCACGAACAGCAGTGACATCAGGGTCAGCTGCCAGTTGACCAGGAAGGCCATCGCGACGCAGGTCATGGCCTTGAGCGGTTCACGGATCACCTTGCCGCCCATCAGTTTCAGACCGTTGGCCATCACTGTGAAGTCGTTGGTGAAGCGGGCCATCAGCGGTGCGGTGCCCTCGTTTGTGAGTGTCTGGTAATCGAGCGACAGGCAGTGTTCGAAGCACGCCTCCCGGACGCCTCGAATCGACTTCTCCACCGCGCTGCCCACCAGCACATCCTGGATGAAGATGCCGACCCCCTTGAGCAGCGTGCCGACCATCAGCAACAGCAGCACCAGTGCCATCGTGTCGAACGCGTCCTGGGGCAGGTGCGGCAGCACCTTGCCCCGGACCCAGTTGAGTCGTCTGAGCATGCCGGTCTGTTCGGCGATCTTGCCCTGCATCCGGGCTCGTTCCTTGAGCTCCTCGGCTCCCAGGCTGTCCAGCCTGCTGGTCTTGGCCGCGATCTCGCCGCGGTACCAGTCGGCTTCCTGGTCGGCGTACTGCTGCAACGACTGCCCCTGCAGCAGGACCTTGACGATCGGGAACGCGACCGAGAGGTTGGCACCCCACAGCAGGGCCACTCCCAGGCCGAACACGGCGCTGAGGATGAACAGCCGACGGTGCGGCAGCACGTAGGGAATCAGGCGAAAGAAACTGCCCACGTGGTCGTCTCGCTCCTGGTGGAATCGCCAGGCCCGCGAGACGCATGGACCACGAGTCACCTCGGGGGGGATTCACCAGAATCCGGCCACGAGATCCGTGCCGCGTCTCACGAGCGGGGCGGGGCGGGGCGGGATCATCGGGGAGCGAGGCGAACGGGTCAAGAGATGTGTGCTGCGGTGTGGTGCTCTTCGCACCACGCCGCGACGCCAAACAGCTCGGCTTCCCCGTCGGGACGCCCGATCAGCTGCACCGACAGTGACATGCCGCCTGAGGTCTCTGCGATCGGGAACGAAACACTCGGCAGTCCGGTGTAGCTCCACGGTGCGTTCATCGACGGGTCTCCGGTGGTCGAGGCATCCGGGGCCCCGCCCACGGCGGCCGGGCAGACCAGGACGTCGCACTCGTCGAAACAGCCAAGGATGTCACTCTTGAGCCGCATCTGGTGCCGTCGGGCTTCGATGAAGCGGGTCATGCGGAAGTCGAGTCCTTCGGCGATGAGCCCTCCCAGTCCGTCGGGGTACTCGTCGACGTGATCGGGGTAGTAGTCGCGGTGATTGGCGGCCAGGCCGCCGACGAGCACGATGCGGTGATGGTCGAGCACTTCGTCGAAGCCGGTGGGCAATTCGGCCCGGCAGGCTCGTGCCCCGGCGGTTTCCCAGGCGGTCATCGCCGAGTCGATGGCCGCGGTCGCCTCGGCATCGGCACGCTCGGCGAACAGGCCCTCCAGGCGGCCCAGCCGGGGAACGAGCGCGGTGGTCGAGGCGAGCGAGTCGAGTGACGCGAAGAGTCCGGGCGGGGGGGTGTTCCGCGAGGTGGGGTCGGTGGGTAGGTAGGAGACGAGCACATCGAGCATCACGGCGAGGTCGGCGACGCTACGGGCGATCGGGCCGGGATGGTCCAGGTGCTCGCTGATCGGCACCACCCCCGCACAGGGCACTCGACCCAACGACGGCTTCGCCCCGGCGACACCGCAGAAGGCGGCCGGGCGGGTGATCGAGCCGCCGGTTTGCGAGCCGATTGCCGCGAAGCACATCCCCGCGGCGACCGCCGCCGCCGAGCCGCTCGAGGAGCCACCGGGAGTGCGGTCGGGGTCGTGAGGATTCCGGGTCGCAGGCGGATCGAAGCAGGCGAATGCCGTGGTGACCGTCTTGCCGATCAGGACCGCTCCGGCGTCCCTGAGTCGACTCACCAGCGCAGCGTCCCGGGCGGCGGGTTGATCGCGACCGGTCGTCGCCTGAACGCTCTTTGCCGACATCCCCGCCGCGGTCGGCAGCCCGGCGATGTCGATGATGTCCTTGATCGCCACCGGGATCCCGTGCAGCGGACCCGCCAGGCGGCCCGAGCCGGCCAGGGCATCCAGCTCAGAGGCCCGCGCCAGGGCCTCGGATTCCTGCACCGAGACGAATGCCTGCAGTTGGCCGTCGGCCGCTGAGATTTGCTCGAGGCATTCGCAGACCAGCTCGGTGGCAGTGGTCTCACCGGTTCGCACCGCCGCGGCCGCCTCGGTCAGTGTCGTCAAGTTCTCAGGCACCAGGCTGCTCATCACGGAGTCTCGTTCGTGGAGGTCGTGGAGGTCGTGGAGGTCGTGGAGGTCGTGGAGTCGGTCGGGGTGGACGGGGTGGACGGGGTGAGGTGGGTGCGGCGAGTGGTCCACCACAGGATGGCGGCCAGCATTGCCGAGAGTCCAACGACGGTGGCCAGTCCCCAGTAGATCAGCAGGTTATTGGTCGACTGTCCCACGACCAGCGGTCCCAGTCCTCCGATGCCGAAGCAGATCATGTTGCTGAACCCGTAGCCGGTGCTGCGGCGGTGTGTGGGGACCAGTTGAGCGATCAGGCTGTTGTAGACCGGCTGGGTCATGAAGTGGATGAATGCGAACGAGCAGGTGGCGACCAGGCAGAACCAGCCGGTGGCGAATCCCATCAGGATCAGGCAGGGCATGCTGGCCAGGAGGATGGCGACCTGCAGCCATTCGAGTCGTCCGGGTCGGGCCATCCGGCCGGCCAGCCACTGGCCGCCGACGGCAAATGACAGCGTCACCCCGGCCAGCAGGTTCCGAAAACTCTCGGGCGAGATCGAAGCGGGCTGGATGCCGGCACCGTCGAGGTACCTCTGCAGGTAAGACAGGAACGCTCCGTAGACGAACCCCGAGAGGGCCCCCGAGCTGACCAGCAGCGTGTAGGGGACTCGCTGGAACACCGTGTCCTGCTGGGAATCGAGTGCAACCGGCGAGTCGGGATCGCGAGTCGAGCTGACTCGACGGATCGACACCAGCACCAAGAGCGCGATCACCGCGGCCGGGATGCACAATGCCATGTAGTAACCTCGCCAGCCCAGCCACCCGGTTCCGAACATCACGGCGGCTGCCATCGGGGCGGAGGTAATACCGATCGAGCCGAAGATCCCGTGCCAGCCCAGCGCCCGGCCTCGAGTCTCGGGCGTGGTCACCCGCGAGATCAACGACAATCCGGCCGGGTGGTAGATGCTGGCGAAGCCGCCCATGACCAGCATCGAGAGGAACAGCGGTGTCAGGCTGTGGGAACTCGCGGCGACGATCGACGCGACCGAACAGCCGATCAGGTAGACGATCAGCAGCCGCCGCGAACCGTAACGGTCGGCCAGCCATCCGGCGATCATCGCCAGCAGCCCGAACGGAACCCGCCAGGCCGCCGACAGGTACCCGGTCGCTGCCTTGTTCTCCTTGTCCGTCAGACCCACCAGGTCCTCGCCGATCATCTGCTCGACACTGGGCAACGCCAGTTCGAAGACGTGCACCAGGGCGTGGGCACACGAGACGAGCAGGACCAGTCGGAAGGCGGTGCGGGACATTGCGAGAGAGGGGAGAGGGGAGACAGGAGAGAGTGGAGAGGAAGGGGGGGCGGTGGAGTTGTTCGGAGTGGGTCAGAATAGGGGGCTGGGTACGAGATTCAAAGCGGCGCTGCTAGGCTGCGAGCGGCATCGATCTTGGACCGACGAGTCTGCGACACCATGACGATTGCGAGCTGGATCAACCTGAGCATCGTGGTGGTCTACCTGGTTGGCATGCTCGGCCTGGGCCTGTGGCTGGCTCGTTACATCCGCGGCGGCGACGACTACTTCATTGCCGGGCGATCGTTGAACCGCTGGGTGATCTGCGGCAGCATCATGGCGACCAACGTGGCGGCGCTGTACCTGGTCGGTCCGGCCGGTAACGCGTACAAGGTCGGAGCTCCGCTGCTGTTGATGGCCTGGAGCGGGAACATGCTGGCGGCGATCGCCGCGGTCACCTTCCTGCCCCGTTTCCGCCAGCTGGGGCTGACGACGATCACCGAGTTGATCCAGCAACGCTACGGATCGTTCGTTTCGGTCTGTGTCTCGCTGCTGTGGATCATCTTCTACGCGCTCTTCTCGGGCGTGACGATGATGACCTGTGCCACGATCGTCACCGGGGCCTTCAACGTGCCGGGGTCGTTTCACCTGCCGGGTCTGGACACCTTCGAAACGGTCACGGTGATCGTGGCCGGGGTGGTGGTGCTGTACTGCCTGGCCAGCGGGTTGCTGGCGGTGGTCTACACCGACTTGTTGCAGAGTTTCCTGATCATCGGCGGTGCGGTGATCCTGTTGCCGCTGGGGATCCAGGCCGGCGGGGGTCTCGAGGCCCTGTTCAGCCCCGACCACGTTTCGCCCGACAGGATTTCACCCGACAAGTGGGTGATGTGGCGGCCCAGTGGTCCGGAGGCGGGGACTGACTACCTGACCATCCTGATGCTGTTCATACTCGGACTGCCCTACTGGTTCACATCGCAGTACATGCTGCAGCGGAGTTTCGCGGGCAAGACGGTCCACGAGGCGAGCAAGGGTCTGTTGTGGGCGGCGTTGCTGACCGGTCCCTTGACGCTGTGCTACATCGTCCCGGCGATGGCGGCGGGCACCAACCCCGAGTACCAGGACCTGCCCGGGGGGGCCGACTCGATTCTCCCCCACCTGGCCCAGAAGATAATGCCGGTCGGCCTGGGCGGTCTGTTCCTGGCTGCTCTGGTCGCCGCGTCGAACTCGACGGCCAGCAGCTATCTGAACAGCCTGGCCACGCTCTTTCGCCAGGACATCCACCGGCCGCTGCGTCCCGACTGTGACGACCGCACGTCGTTGCGGGTGGGGCGGATGGTGACGGTGGTGGCTGGAGGCGTCGGGCTGGGCTATGCCATTTTCAGTCACCGCATCGAGTCGACTCTGCTCGACTCGGCCTGGACCATCGGCAGCATCGTGCAACCGACGCTGTTCGTCGTGGTGGCCGGGGCGTTGTTCTTCCGCCGGGCGACGGCTGCCGGAGGCATCGCCTGCCTGCTGGCGGGGATCGCCTACACGACCTACGGTGCCCTGGGCACGGTGAAGTGGCTGGGTTACGTGTACGGGCTGGATACGGTCCCGCTGGTGCATCACGTGTTCAGCTGGGACCACACTCTGCCGGCCACACGAGCCCTGTTCGGCATGCCGTTTTCGGCCGCGGTGCTGGTCGTGGTCAGCCTGTGTACCAGCCGCGGCGAGGATGCCGCGACGCGCGACCTGTTCTCTCGGATGTCGTTCCGTCGTGCCGGCTGGACCTCTCGCAGCAGGGCCGGTGCGGTGGTCGCGGCGCTGGGGCTGGTGGCGATGATCACCTTCGGGTTCCTCGACCACCGCCTGCCCGATTCGTTCCGGCCGTGGAACGTGGCCGGATACCTGGTGGTGCTGACGCTGTTTGCGGCCGGCATGATCTTCGCCTCCGATGCCCTGTTGCCGGTGCCCGAGGAGGAGACCGGGGAGGCGGCTCCGATTGAACACAGCTGGATGGCTCGAAGGTTGGCCACCGGTCGGACCTGGGCGATCGTCTACGGGACCGCGGCGGTGCTGGTGGTTGTGATTTACCTGTTGGCGTAGCATGGGGTGTCTGTCACTCGAACAGGAAGGCTCCAGACCCCATGCGGCACAACCGACTGCGTGAACTGCTCGACGCCGATCTCCCCAGCCTGGGGACTCACATCCACTCGTCCTGGGCCTCGATCACCGAATTGGCCGGCCACAGCGGGATGTTCGACTACATCGAGTTCGTTGCCGAATACGCCCCCTACGATTTGTATGCCCTGGAGAACATTGGCCGGGCCATCGACCTGTTCCCTCACATGAGCGGGATGATGAAGATCGAGCAGGAGCCACGCACCTACCTCACCATCCGAGCCATCGGCTCGGGCATCCAGAACGTGCTGTTTGCCGATCCGCGGACGGTCGAGGATGTCGAGGAATGCGTGAAGGCGGTTCGAGCCGAGACGCCGAGCAACAGGGGCATCCACGGAGTCGGCATGCGTCGCGACGTGAAGTTCGTGCTCGAGGGCGGTTCCCCGGCGTTCGCCGAGGCACTCGACCAGTCGGTCGTGGCGTTGATGATCGAAAAGAAGTCGGCCGTCGAAGATCTCGAGGCAATACTCTCGGTCCCCGGCGTCGACATGACCCAGTTCGGCCCGGCCGATTACTCGAACAGCATCGATCGACCCGGCGAGTGGCAGCACCCCGAGGTACTCGAGGCCGAGAAGCACGTGATCGAGACATCGCTGAAGATGGGGGTGGCTCCTCGAGCGGAGGTGGACACTCCCGAGCAGGCAAAGAAGTACCTCGAGATGGGCGTCAAGCACTTCTGTGTCGGCACCGACGTCAGCATTCTCTTCAACTGGTTCCGCGACTCGGGTGCAGGCTTCAACGAGTTACTGGGTCGCGAGGCACCGGGTGCATCGGAAAAACACGGTGGTTACGGGGGAGCCGGTGACTGAAGACGGCGTCAGCCCGGCCGCAACCGCCCGATTGCCGATCGTCGTTCTGGGTGTCATCGCCGTGGCGGGCGTCGCCACCTGGTGGGGTTGGCCCCCTTCGCTGATCGATCTCGTCCGGGACGACTCGACGGTCCAAGAGGCCTCGGACCCCTCGGACCCCTCGGACCCCTCGGACCCCTCGGACCCCTCGGACATGGTCACGGTGCTGGCGTCACTGAGAGACCGGATGGCCGAGTTTGATCCCTTCCTGGGCCGGCGGCCGCTCGAGACAGCTCGAGCCCAGCTCGACGCTCTTCCCTCCGACGCGTCCCGGAGAACCCGCTTCGGGCTGCTGTGGTCTCTCGGGCACCACCACCTGCGGCTGGGCGAGAACCGGCAGGCGACCGAGCGTCTTCACGAGGCACTGGACCTGGCGGGGCGGATGAGTCCTTCGCTGTCGGCCGAAGAGCGTGACGACGTGCTGTTCCAGGTGGCTGTGGCCTGGCTGAGGCGAGGCGAGACGGAGAACTGCATCGAGTGTCACACTTCACAGAGTTGCCTGCTGCCGATCGAGGGAGCTGGGGTGCACCAGCATCCCGAGTCGGCTCGACAGGCGATCGCGGTGCTCAAGCGGTTGCTGGCGGTGAACCCCGACCATGCCGCCGGCCGCTGGCTGCTGAACATCTCGGTGATGGCCGTCGGAGGATATCCCGGCGAGGTCCCCGAGCGGTTTCGGATTGATCCTGAGGTGTTCCGGTCGTCGTCCGAGTTTCCTCGGTTCACAAACATCGCCGCGGAGCTGGGTCTCAATGAGGTCAACCTCAGCGGCGGCAGCGTGGCCGAGGACTTCGACGGGGACGGTTGGGTCGACATCGCCACCAGCACCTGGGACACATCGGGACCGGTTCGGTTGTATCTCAACTCGGGTGACGGCCGCTTCATCGAGCGGACTTCCGAGGCGGGTTTGAGTGGCATCCTGGGCGGCCTGAACCTGGTCGGTGCTGACTACGACAACGACGGTGATGTCGACCTGCTGGTTTTGCGAGGTGGCTGGCTGCAGGCGGCAGGCCGCGAGCATCCCAATTCGTTGTTGCAGAACGACGGCAAGGGCCGGTTCCGCGACGTGACGTTTGCGGTGGGTCTGGCCGGTGAGGGGTTGGACTTTCCGACTCAGACGGCCGCCTGGGCCGATTTCGACAACGATGGTGACCTGGACCTGTATGTCGGCAACGAGGGTTTTGACGGGCAGTTGTTCCGAAATGACAACGGTCATTTCATCGACATTGCGCCCGAGGCGGGGGTCGACGGAGTCGGGGTGGTCAAGGGGACCGCGTGGGGTGACTACGACAACGATGGCGATGAAGATCTCTACGTGTCGGTTCGCGGGGGAGCCAACCGGCTGTACCGCAACGACGGGATGGGTCGGTTCGAGGACGTGGCCCAGGAGCTGGGGGTGGCGGGGCCGCAGCGGAGTTTTCCGGTCTGGTTCTGGGACTGCAACAACGACGGCGCGTTGGATCTCTACGTGGCCAGTTACCGCGAGGGAGTCGAGCAGGTGGCTCGGGATTACCTGGGCGAGGCTCACGAATCGGAATCCGACGCGTTGTACCTGGGCGACGGACGCGGCGGGTTCCGCGAGGCATCCAGGGAATTCGGCCTGGTCCGTGTCACTCAGCCCATGGGCTGCAACTTCGGGGATCTCGACAACGACGGTTGGCCCGATTTCTATCTTGGGACCGGTTACCCAGAGTACGCCGGGATCATGCCCAACCTGCTCTTTCACAACCAGGGCGGGACCCGGTTTACCGACGTGACGTTTGCGGCGGGATTCGGGCATCTGCAGAAGGGTCACGGTGTCTCGCTGGCCGATTTCGACCACGACGGTGACCTGGACGTATTCCAGCAGATCGGCGGCTGGTACCCCGGCGACGCGTTCGGCAACGCGTTTTTCGAGAACCCGGGATTCGGCAGGCACTGGTTGGCGGTGCGTGTCGAGGGTGTGCAGACGAACCGGATGGGCGTGGGTGTGAGGATCCGGGTGGAGTTCAGCGAGGGGGGCCAGCAGCGGGTGGTGCACCAGCGGATCGGTTCCGGCGGCAGCTTCGGCGGCAACCCCTTCATCGCTCACATCGGGCTGGGCAGTGCCGAGCGGGTCGAGAGGCTCGAGATCCATTGGCCGACGTCGGGCACGACCGATCGGTTCAGCGACGTCGCGGTCGATCGGTTGGTCGAGTGTCGCGAGGGATCGGGGAAGTTGGTCGAGACGCGATGGAAGGGCGTGGAGCTCACCGGCGAGGTTGGTGCTGTTGATCGAGCGGGGCGTTAGCATGTCGAGCGAATCGCGGGGCGCGTTTCTGCCGCGGCTGGCGATCTTCGCGGTGCTGGTGGCGATGGTGGCGATGGTGGGCTTCGGCTGGTGGTGGTGGCGAGGCGGAGGGGAATCGGACGACGATCTGCTGAAGCAGGCTCGCCGGGCACTGCGGTTGCAGCGTCCCGAGCAGGCTCTGCAACTGGCCGACCGCGTGCTGGCTCGCAGCCCCGAGCATCCCGGCGCGTTGAGGCTGGCGGGGGAGTTGTCGATGGAGCGTGACGACTACGACGCGGCGGTCGAGTACCTGTGCCGGTTGTCCGATTCGGAGCGACCCGAGCGGATCACCGGGATGCTGGGGCCCGGCGACCGCATGGACAGTCTCAGGTCGCTGACGCGGCTGGCCGAGCGACTGGCCGAGCGGATCGAGTATGAGCGGGAACACGCGCTGGCCAACGATCACCTGGCGTTCATCCTGACGGTGTCGGGACGCCGCTTTGAGGCTCGGCGGCCGTTGATGAACCTGCTGCGTCGTGGCCTGTTCACCAAGCGTCACCTGGTGCTGCTGGGCGAAATCGACCACGTGCTGGCCGACCCGGTGATGCTGGAGGCCTGTTTGAAGAAGGATCAGGAGGAGCAGCTGGCCCGGTTGGGCCTGGGCACGATCGATTTTGAGCGGCGGGACTTTGTCGCCGCATTGGCCCGGTTCGAGATGGTGGCCAGCGTCAACGGCGACCTGGCCGAGGCTCATGCCAGGAAACTCTGGACGGTGCTCGAGCGAGGTGGTCCGGATGTGGTGGCGGAGTACATTGAGAGCCGGAAGCGGCTGATCGACGACCGGCTGTGGGAGCACCCGGGGATGTGGCTGGCCGATGCCCGCTTTGCCCGGCTGACGGGTCGCGACCGCGAGGCGGCTCGTTGCCTGTGGGAAGCGATCAGGCTGGAACCGGATCTCAGGTCCGCCAACTACCAGCTGGCACAACTCCTTTCGCAACTCGGACAGCCCGAGCAGGCTCAACGATTTCGCAAGCGGGCGAAGCAGCTGGAGGCGTTCGAGCAGACGCTGGGTTTGATTGAGACCCGTTTGGGTTTCGAGTCGGATTGGTCGAATGTGGACCTGTTGCGGAAAGCGGCCGAGCAGTGCGAGGAGATGGGTCGGTTGTGGGAGGCGTTTGGTTGGGCCAGCGAAGCCCAGCAGCACGAACCCACGGCGGGCTGGGCGGCGGATCTGGTGGGTCGGGTCCGCGCTCGCTTGGGTACGCAGATGGGTGTCTGGGAACAGACAGCCGTCGACGATCGGCCCACACACTTCGTCGACCTCTCGAGTTTTCCTCGAATCAACTTCCACCGGATCGATCCATCCGAACCGGTGGCCGGTCCCGGCGACGCGGGGTCCTCGGCGATCCGGTTCGAAGACCGGGCCACCGCCGCGGGGATCGACTTCACCTACTTCAACAGTTCCGACTCGACGACCGCGGGGAGGTTGATGTTCGAGTACACCGGCGGGGGTGTCGCGGTACTCGACTACGACCGCGACGGCTGGCCCGACCTGTACTTCAGCCAGGGCTGTCCCTGGCCTGTTATGGAAGACGTCGAGGGGGGTGACCCCCGGTACCGTGATCGGCTGTTTCGCAATGCCGGTGACGGCACGTTTGTCGACGTGACCGAGCGGGCGGGACTGGGCGATGGGGGATTCAGCCAGGGGGTGTCCGTCGGTGACATCGACCACGACGGCTGGCCGGATCTGTACGTCGCCAACATCGGCCGCAACCGGCTGTATCGCAATTCCGGCGACGGCACGTTCGAGGACCTCAGCGGGGGGTTGCCGTTTCCCGAGACGGGCTGGACGACCAGTTGCCTGGTGGCCGACATCGACGGCGATGGCCATGTCGACCTGTACGACGTGAACTATCTCGAGGGAGCCCGGTTGTTCACGATGATCTGCGAGTCGAGTGGGGTGAAGATGACCTGTCATCCTCACGAATTCCCCGCCGCGGCGGACCGCTGGTGGAAGGGCGACGGCAGTGGCGGCTTCGTCGACGCGACCCGGGCGGGGGGATTTCACGTTTCCGGCGGCAAGGGGCTGGGGATCGTCGCCGGCGGCTTTTCGAAGCCGGGCCGGATCGAGATCTTCGTCGCCAACGACTCGGTGCCGAACTTCCTGTTTTCTCGTTACGCGCGATCCGCTCGAGCCGGCGATCCTACCGGTTCGGGCCAGGCGATCTTCGCTCAGCGAGCGATGGTCGGGGGACTGGCCGTAGATCGCGATGGGAGTTCGCAGGCCTCCATGGGCGTGGCGGCCGGGGACGCCGATGGCGACGGACGTCTCGACCTGTTCGTGACCAACTACTTCGACGAATCCAATACGCTGTACAGCCAGGTTGCGGATGGCCGGTTCACCGATGCGACGAGTCGGGCCCGGCTGAGGGAACCGGGCTGGGGCATGCTCGGATTTGGCACCCAGTTCCTCGATGCCGATCTCGACGGAGAACTCGACCTGGTCGTCGCCAACGGCCACGTCGATGATCTCACGAAACTGGGCCAACCCCACCGCATGCGGCCGCAGTTCTACCGCAACGGCGGCGGCGGGCGGTTTGTCGAACTGCCTGCCGGGGGGCTGGGCGAGTACTTCGAGCGGAAGTTGCTGGGCCGCGGGTTGGCTCGAGTGGATTTCGATCGTGACGGCCGCGAGGACTTCGTGGTCACTCATCTCGAGAAACCGGCGTCGCTGCTGGCCAACCGGACTGCCAGGACGGGAGCGGGCCTTTCGGTGAGGCTGGTGGCGACGACGACGTCGCGGGACGCGATCGGTGCCCGGGTGACGGTGAGCGATGGAGACTGGCGTCGCGTGCACTTCCTGACCGCCGGCGACGGCTACATGGCCTCGAACCAGCGCCAGCTGGTCATCGGGCTGGGGGAACGCAAGCGGGTCGCGACTCTGACGGTCGACTGGCCGTCGGGAACATCGACGGTGTTGCGGGATGTGGAGGCGGGGGGCGAGTTGGTGATTGTCGAGGGCCGGGCCGGGGCGGTCCTGTTGCCGCCGGCTCGGCCGGTGACGGACTAGAACCGGACTAGAACCGGACTAGAACCGGACTAGAACAGGGACGCCTCGTCCGCATCAGCCTCGTCGCCGGCGTCGGACTCCTTGTCGATCGTCGCCTCGTTCTGCATCGGCTCGGTCGTCGGGTTGCCGTTGGCGTCGACCCCGGTCAGGGTTTCGATCCGCTGCTCGGCCTGTTCGAGAACATCGTTGCAGGTCTTCAGGAGCCCGATTCCCTCTTCGAACCGTGCCAGGGATTCCTCGAGTCCCAGCGATCCGGATTCGAGTGATTCGACGATACCCTGCAACGCCTGCAGTGCGTCTTCGAATGAGATGTCCGGGGTGTTCTCGGTTGCGGCTTTGTCCTTGGCCATCGTAGCGTTCCTGTTGAGTCGCCCGATTCGAAGGGATCCGGAGTGACTACTGATCTTGCGTTGACGAGTCCTGTTTCAGTGGGTCTTTTGGTCTTCGGTCGATTCGACCCGGCTGGTGAGTTGTCCGGCGGCGAGCGTGGTGACGATCTGGTCGCCGGGCTGCAGGTCTGCAGCATTTCGGACAACGTGGCCCTCGGTGGTTCGCGTCATCGAGTAGCCTCGAGCGAGCACTTGCAGCGGGCTGAGTGCCTGGAGAGCCGCGGCGGCGGTTCCCAGCCGATCTCTGCTGGTGCGGGTTCGAGTCCGGGCGGCCTGGTCGATGCGTCGTTGCAGTTCATCGACCCGACCGGCGAGTTCGCGGATGCGGCCGTGGGGTCTGACGAGTACGGGTCGTGAGGCGAACGCATCGAGTTGTCCTCGAGCCCGTTGAGCCTGTTGTCTGAGTGCTGTGGCGAGTCGAGTGCGGGTTCCTCCGAGCGAGGCCTTGAGTTCGTCGCGGTTGGGGACGACCAGTTCACCGGCCTCGCTGGGCGTGAGTGCTCTGACGTCGGCGACCAGGTCGGCGATACTGACATCGATTTCGTGTCCGACGGCGCTGACGAGGGGGATCGGGCACTCGGCGATCGCGCGGGCCACGACTTCTTCGTTGAAGGCCCAGAGGTCTTCGAGGCTTCCGCCTCCGCGTCCGGCGATCACGACATCGACTCGAGGCAGTTTCGGCACCAGCCCGATCGCCCGGGCAATCTCCTCGGCCGCCCCCGCCCCCTGGACTCTCACCGGCAGCAGCACGATTTCGGCCGCCGGCCAGCGGCGGGTGATCACCTGCAGCATGTCTCGGACCGCGGCCCCGGTGGGGCTGGTAACCAGTGCGATCCGTCGTGGGATACGGGGGATCGGCTGCTTGCGATCCACGTCGAAGAGTCCCTCGGCTGCCAGCCGTTCCTGCAGCTGGCGGAAGGCCAGATCCAGGGCACCGGCGCCCTTGGGAGTCAGTTGCCTGATGACCAGCTGGTACTGTCCGCGGGGCAGGTAGACTTCCACCCCGCCCCGGGCAACGACCTCGAGCCCATCGCTGAGATCGAACGCGAGTCCCGCGGCGGTGTTGCGCCAGATGACGGCCGATATCTGTGAGTCTTCGTCCTTGAGCGTGAGGTAGACGTGTCCAGAGCGGGCGGGTCGGCAGTTGGAGATTTCTCCGGTGACCCACACGTCGGGGTAGTGGCTTTCGAGCCGATCCTTGATCTCGCGAGTCAGTTCCGAGACGGTCCGTGCCGAATCTGCCGGTTCATGTTGTGCCGTTGCTGGCATCTCGACTCTCACCTCCGTGTCCGTGCGGATCTCCTGCGAGCCCGTTGAATTCACGACTCCCCACCACCAACATCGGCATCATACCACACGTGTCAAGTACGGGTTTTTCAACCCGCCGCAGGTGGGCTAGCCCATCACGATCGACCGCAGCATCGAGACGCTCCGCGCGGTGTCACCGACGGGGTCGTCTGTGCCGCAGGCTCCGACCGTCAGCCAGCCGTTGTATTCGGCCTCGGCCAATACCGCCAGCATTTCATCCCAGGCCACCTCGCCCTGGCCCACCCGAACCTCGCGGTACGACCCATCCGCTGCCCGGAGTGCGTCTCGGGCCCACACGTGCCGCACCACGTCGTACAACTCGCGGAACGCCTCCACCGGGTTCAACCCGCCTCCGCTCCACGCGGCCGGATCGAAGTCGACCCCGATCGGGCCCGCGTTGATGCTCCCCAGCAGGCCCTGGAATGTCTCGAGATCGCTGGCGGACACTCCGATCACGGGTAGGGCTCCGACGTGGTTGCCGTGTCGGGCGAGGTCGTTGAGCACTTCAACCAGCAGGTCCCGATCGTTGCGGCCCGCCTCGTCGATCTCGTCGGGTGGCACGGGCCCGATGTTGAGCGTCAGCACGTCGGTCCCCAGTGCCCGGGCGAAGCCGAGCGCAGTGCAGGCAGCTTCGACGCGTGGCTGGAGGTCTCTGCGGTCGGCAAACCCTCGTCGGGTCGGAAAGCAGGTCGCGGCCAGGACCAGCCCGAGTTCTTCGAGGTGCTTGCGGAAGTGCCGGATGGCGCTCGAGGAGAACTCGGCCGGTGTGACCAGGTTCCGCGTGTCGATCAGCAGTCCCTCGACTCCAGACGCGGCGGCCTGCTTCAGAGCCGGCTTGAGGCGTGATCCGAAGATCGAGAGCGGGGCACTGCAGCGGAGTTCGTGCATCGTGGGGACTTCAGTCGTCGCGGCGGGTGGTGCAGGGATTGAAACGGATTGGAGTGATCTGTTCAAGAAGCCCGGGGAAGCGTGCGGCACCAGTGCACCGCCCGCCGAAGTGGTTCGTGGGGGTCGTTGGTGTAATGCATGTTCGCGTCCGGGATCACCTCGATCGATAAACTCGCGGCGGGGAGATCCAGGCTGGCGAGGTCATCGGGGAGGCTGCTGAAGGCGGGTGAGCGTTCGACGGTCTGTCCTCCGACCAGGACCAGCACCGGACAACCGACCTGTGGCAGGTGTTTCACCAGGTCATACCGGTCCTCGGGCCCGTACTTCTCGATGTACCCGGCGGCCCGGATCCAGATCGGCAGCGGTTGCCGGACCTGCATCAGTTCGTCGCCCCGATCCTGGGCTACCAACTCAGAGGCCCGTGCGTAGTCTTCGCGGAACGCAGCGGCGTCGGGGTGTTGCTGGTACATGCTGTGGCAGAAGCGAGGCGGCGAGATGGCGATGACCCCCAGCGGGTCAACGGCCATTGCGGCGGTGGCGTAGATCGACTTGACCCCGCCCATGCTGTGTCCGACCAGGATGACCTGTTGGCTGCCGTTTTCACGAGCCCACGAGATCCACGCCTGGAGGTCCAGGCGGCATTCGTCGATGTTCTCCAGGGCGGCCCCACCTCGACGTCCGACCAGTCCATCGTGGCCCCGCGTGTTGATTCTCAAGACAGGTGTCCCCGACGCGGCCACCTCGGCGGCGACGTGTTCGAGGATCCCCGGCTCGTAGAAGTTGCCCGAGGTGCCATGCACGAGCATGACCAGGTCGGCAGGCCACTCGTCACAGCGGTCCGCCTCAGAGGGCGGCAGCTGCAGGACTCCATCCAACCGGACGTCGTCTTCGGTACGCGTGCGGACCAGCCCCTGGGTCATCGCCGGTCCTTTTGCGTTGGCCGGCCCTGCTTGGTGTTGGGCTTCGTGTTGGGTTTCTTGTCCTTCTTCTTGTCGAGTTCGCCGAGTCTCTTGCGGAGCAGCGGGATCCGCTTCCGGGCCTGGCCGACGGCGTCGGCGTCCTGGCCATCCTTGAGGATCTGGTCCCAGAGCGTGATGGCGAACTTCAGCATATCGGCACGACCGGCGGCGTACTGGCTGGGCAGCGGTCCGCTGCCGTAGGCGTCGATCCCGCGGGCTCGTGCCACCAGGAACCGTCGTTGCTGGGCGATGTCCTGTTTTTCCCACGGCCGCTCGTCTCGGGAGTCGTATTCGAGCAGAGTCTTTTCGGCCGCCCGCGCCTCGGGCAGGCCCCTCCAGCGGACACGGATTCCCTTGAGTTGCATGAGTCCCGAGTAGAGAGTTTTGGGCGAGGCGAGCCGCTTGTTGGCTTCGGCCAACAGTGCCGCGGCCCGGGCCGCTCGATTCGGAGCGGTGTCGGCGGTGATCCGTGACGCCGGCCAGGCGGTGGCGAGCTTGGCTCGCCGCGGCCGATCTGCTTCGAGCCATTCGAAGAGCCTGGGCACCGGTCCCGCGGGCACGGCGTGCCCGGTCTTCGGTTCGACCCACACCCTGGTCCGCACCCCGACTTCGGAAAGCAGCGGGCCTCGAAACCGTTCGACCTCGCCCCGGTTGAAGTCGGTTTCTCCGGTCACCAGCGCGACGCTCAGACGCTCCTGCACCCTGTGCCGCAGCCACGGCTCGGGTCTCAGGTCCCCCGCCGCACAGAAGCTGATGACTCCACCGAAGAGCTCGGGCAACGCGAACGCGATCGTGCAGGCGACGCGGCCGCCGCCGGAGAACCCCGCGAGGTAGGTGCGATCCGGATCGATCGGAAAGCGGCGGCGGAGGTCATCGAGGACATCGAGCACGATGTTGACGCGTCGCGGAAACGGGCAGCGGTTGCCCGCCCCGCGTGGGCTCGCCACCAGCACTCCGTGCCGTGCCGCCGTCGCCGCGAAGGCACCGAAGCCGCCGGGGCTCTCTCCGGGCGAAATGAACAGCACCAATGGCAGCAGCTTGACCGCGGCGGGCTTGGTCGGCTTGCCGGACAGGTTGCCCGGCACCAGCAGGCGGTAGGTCTGGGCGGTCGAGGTGTATCCCGCGGTCCATTTGGCCGGTGGCCGCGCGGGGCTTTGGTTCGAGAGTGCAAAGACCCAGTCGAGTCGCGTGGGAGCGGCGACCTGGACCCGGTCGTGGGTGCCCGCGGCGAGGGGTTCGGCCGAGTGGGCCAGGGGGGGCAGGGAGGCTGCCAGGGTGGGCAGGACCAGCAGCAGCATCAGTCGGCTCGTCATGTGTCGCGTCTCGCGCGTGTCCCGAAGACGTGTTCCACCGCACCCGATCCAGAGTAACCGCGGCGGTGACTCGCGTCGCCGCAAACTCACAGGGATTCGTCTGCTGGTCCGAGACGCTGATTCAGTTGCCTGGTGTGCGGTGTGCGGGGTGTGGTGTGTGGTGTGTGGTGTGTGGTGTGTGGTGTGTGGGGTGTGGGGTGTGGGGTGTGGTGTGTGGTGTGTGGTGTGTGGGGTGTGGGGTGTGGGGTGTGGGGTGTGGGGTGTGGGGTGTGGGGTGTGGGGTGTG